>JAYFRN010000006.1 GCA_034925865.1 Oscillospiraceae bacterium
GCTGTATTTATACATCTCGTCGCCCCCAAGTGCAAGCTTTTTAACATGTTTCGGCCATTTTCCTTGCACTTATTATACCATAATTCTTGCGATTTGTCTTGCCTTGCTGTATATTTTCTTTTGTTCAGCGGGCATTATGTAATATGAGTGGAAATATCAAGACACTTGCTTTCTAATATTATGACAGAAATAATAATTACAGTTTTTAACAAAGAATATACTTAGGTATATAAGCCTGTCTCTCTTATAAAATAATAATTAACTGTAATTTTAATAATTATTTAAAGGCGCAGCTTGCAATCTCATAAGCATTTTCGAGATTGCAGGCTGCGCTTTCATATACTTGATATTCTCTCAATATGTAAGTATCAGTACATTTTATTCCGAAGGAACAAAAAGCATACTGTAGCCGATAAATAGAGGTTAAAAGCATCAGCCTCTGGTATTATAATTTTACTTATCTTCTTTTAACCGCAACGAAGGCGCACCCCGCGGAAAGCAGAATAGCGGCAACGGCAAATATCATCATATCTCCGGTTTCCGGAGTTACAACGACAGGCTTTTCTTCAACAACGGCAGCTGTATCCGAAAGGACGATTTTATTTGAACCCACTCTGATATCATCGGCTTGCGGATTGCAAATTCCGTCGCCCCATGTAAGCCAGCTTTCATAATCTCCGGTGGAAGCAGTCAGAAGAACTGTCGCATATCCATATTCTTTGCCGGCTTTAATTTGAGCAATAGCATCCGAAGGGACGATTTTGCCCCACGGAATAGCTACTTCATATGTAGTCTTCGCTCCGTCGTTAACAGCTTTTAATGTGCTTATATTTGCAAAATAGTTTTCAAAGCCCTCCAGACCGCTGTATCCCCAGGCTCCGAACTTTGCATCTTTATGTACAGCGAAACCACATTCTGTTGTTTGCGCACTGAAGCTCTTTGCGGGACCATTTGGGTCAAACTTAACCTGGAAAAAGTCACCATTCCAAATATTACCTGTGCCTACTCCGGGATTGAACGGTGTGGTATCCGGTGTGACCAATGCCATATAGAAATTGTCATTATCCCATCTGAGATACAGATCAAATGAAATAGGAAGATTTTGATTGTCGGCAACAAAGGTGCCGTCGCCAGATGCGGTAGTTGTAAATACGCATCCGCTGTCCTGCTTCATATCGGCGCATTTCACTGAAACCGTGGGCTTGCCCCATTCCGCTTCAGTCAAAACGCCGTCAATAGTAGGAGCTTTTGCAAATTTAAGGATATCGACCGTAGCATTAGAACGTCCTGCTGCAGACACAGAAATAGCGAGTGCGGAAATCAAAAAGATCATCGAAACTACAAGTGCAAGGGTTCTTTTCATCAGTACTTCCTCCAAATAATTATTATAAGCAAACATGCTTCTTGCTCAGATATATTATAATCTATTAAATATAATATTTCAATACCATAATATGCATTTTTGAATTTTTTGAGATAATTTTTTTATATTTATGTTAATTGATTTAGTATTAATGATGTACTTTATTAAAACTTTAATGCTTAATATTGATCGTAAAATTACTTATTAGGAGCATTAAAGCATATCAAAAATACGCAGCATCATATTTACAATTAATAGTGAAACGGCAACTCCTGCTTATCATTTTGAAATAATCCTTGTTTTATAAGAGAAAAATGTTATTACGAATTTCTCCGTCTTTGGGATCTCCCAGAGTAAGTTCGTTCACTTTCGCCTCGTATATCTGCTGCATTTACGCCCCGAAATTCTGCAATATTGGACTTCGTTTTGTGTGGACACTCGTCCGTTCAGGGTATGCCTTATATGCGGTTTCTGTTCGTCAGACTAAGGCTTTGCCCGTGGGTTATTATCCTCCCCACATCCGACTTCCTTCAGATTCCACCTCGCGATGGACACCCTTGTCTTCGGATAACAGTTCCTACTGCCATGTCTCTAGCGGACTTCCACCTCCGAGTAAACGCGCCTGCCGGGCGCACCACTGAATAAAGCGGCAGAACAATCTGCCGCTTTATTATGATTAGTTATTTTAATGTTGTTTGAAATGATTTTCGATTCTCTCTGGATAGATAATATTAAATTTTACAGACCGAAAAGCTTCTGCCAGAAGGTTTTTTTTACATTCATCCAATCAATAGTGTTCGTTAGTAATACGGCGCATTGAGCGTTTGTGAGCTCGCCGTAAGGGTCAAGCAAACCGCCGCCTTTGCCGTTGATTATGCCGCACGCGACCAGCGAATACATAGAATTTGTTGCCCAAGCGGGAATATCGCTCATATCCGCAAAAACAGGTGAAGATTCAGGTGAAGGAACGTCGAGTATACGGTTCAATATAGCCGCGGCTTCGGCGCGGGTTATGGGTGTCTCTGGGCAAAACATCAATCCCGCTTCTGTTTCAACGCCTAGTATTATTCCCTTTGCTGACGCATACGAGACATATTTCTTTAATGAATACGGAATAGAAGCGTCATCTGCAAACGAAGTATAATCAACTTCCTTCAGCTCTTTATCCAATCCCGCAGTTTTCATCGCCATTTTCAGAAATTCACCGCGCGTTACGGGCTGTTCGGGACTGAATACAGGATACCCGTCTTCATTGAGCTTCAAAGCACAGATGTTTTCTTTTATCAATGTTATAGCATTTGAATGAGCCCAGTGATTTGTCATATCAGAGAAACACAGATTGTTATAACTTTTTTCAACGCTCAGCGTTATCGTGGACGCATCAGCAAGATTTCCGTATTCGTCATAAGCGGTGTATTTAAAACTGTCACGGCCCATAAAGCCATCTATTGGTCTGTAAACAAACGATCCGTTTTCAGTATCGCACAGGGTCAGAATACCATGCTTCGGTACTGAGATAATTTCGTATTCCAATTCGTCGCCATCAGCATCCACTCCCTGGAGAGAACCAAAAACAGCAATATTCTTATATGTCATAAAATCTTTTGCATAGCATACCGGCGCTGTATTCTCGCTGTTTGTAAACCTAACCATGCATTCAATTTCGGAAGCTGATATGCCACTGGCATCTGAAAATTTAAAACTGATATCGGTTTTTTCTCCGGATGGAATTAACTTCATATATGGTATATTTGCTTTTGATATTGTCTGTCCGGCAATAACATCAAGACCGCCAATTTTCAATATACCTTCCGCCACATCAGGCAGCTCCGTTATTTTTATATACGTATAATTGGAAAATCCAAGAGCCTTCGCAAAGTCGCCTGCTGTGAAATCCACCGTTCCTCCGCTTGTCGCATTTTTTAAAAGCGATGTTTTCCGTCTTAGAATTTCAATTCCGTATGAGAGTTCTCCTGTATATGCGGATGCGTATACAGTCCCGGCTGATACAAGAATTAATGCGGCAGCCAGCACCGCAAGCAATAATCTTTTCATGTCGACCTCCCGACCGCTTATGCGGCAGTATATTTTATGTGTTGCATTATAAGGCGGCTTCTGATTCCGTCGTTATATCGCTCATATTTTTTCCCTTTTCGGAATTTTCATACATATACAAATACAAAATATGATAGTAATTCCAATAATATAGTATTTTTTTAACCGCATTCGTGTTCTTTGCATTTTTTTCTGTGTTCGATACATTCTGCTGCTTTCTTCACGTCAACTCTCACAAGAATTACATCATCTCCGATTTTTTCTATCTGCTCCCATGATATCCGCAGTCTATTTTTAGTCGGAAGGCAGAATATTCCCGCTCCACCGCACGGTACAGTCACAGCCACAAGCCGTCCGATGCATTTGTCAATTATAAAATCATCAATATATCCCAGTATCAGCCCGTCGCATACGTTTACGACTTGTTTATCCATCATTTCTCTTATGCTGCAAAGCGGTATATTAAAGCATTCCATAGGCAGTTTATTCTGTTCGTTCATATCAATTACATCTCCGATTCCCGTTATTTTTATATTCATAAAATATTATTCTGATATTGGGCTTTTTATGACTTTTTTAGTGAAATTTTTGCGTTTTGATAAAATATATCTTGATAATATTCGTATTGTGTATTATAATATTCTTGTAATATGCGTTTGCCTCATGCGGGCTCGCAAATCAAATGATTATAAATGTGTTGTTTATGATTTTTTACAGCACGGGAGGATATACTATATGGTAGTAGCAGGCGATTTCAGAAACGGCGTGACATTTGAAATGGACGGAAACGTGATGCAGGTCATCGAATTTCAACATGTCAAACCGGGTAAAGGCGCCGCTTTTGTTCGCACGAAGCTTCGCAATGTAATCAGCGGAACCGTTTTGGAAAAGACCTTTAACCCCAGCGATAAATATCCGCCGGCTTATATTGACCGCAAAGAAATGCAGTATCTTTATAACGACGGCGATCTTTATTACTTCATGGATACAGAATCCTTTGAGCAGATACCGATAAACAAAAACGTTCTGGGCGAAGGATTTAAATTTATCAAAGAAGAAATGGTTGTAAAAGTTCTCTCTTATAATGGCAACGTTTACGGCATTGAGCCGCCCATGTTCGTCACACTTAAAATTAGCGAGACTGAGCCCGGCATACGCGGCGATACCGCCACCGGAGGTTCAAAACCAGCGACTCTTGAAACAGGCGCGCAAATCAGAGTTCCGTTCTTTATAAATGAAGGCGACACAGTAAAAATCGACACAAGAACCGGCGAATATCTTGAAAGAGCATAAACCGTGCAGAAAGGATAATAATATGACCATCAACGAAAAAGTTTCTTACCTCAAGGGGCTTATCGTCGGGCTTAAAATCGACGACTCCACTTCTGAAGGAAAAATCATCAATGTCATATCTGATATTCTTGAGGAAATAGCTTCGGAAATCACTGATCTCAAGGACGAAACATCAGAGCTTTCCGATTATGTGGACGAGCTTGATGATGATCTTGCCTCCATCGAAGATGATTTTTACGAATGCGACGGCTGCTGTGAAGAAGATGACGAGGACGAGGACGAGGACAATGACGACGAGGACGATTTCGGAGAGTTTTTCGAAGTCAAATGTCCTTCCTGCGGAGAAACCGTAGTTCTTGACGACAGCATTGATCCTTCCAGAGTGATTTGCCCGGCTTGTCATTGCGAATTCTCTGACACTGTTGATAAATAACATAGTTTGATTACAACAAATGCTAACAAGGATCGCGCAGCTTAAAGGCTGTGCGGTCTTTCTTTTTGTGTGATTAAATATCTATGTCAATGCTTCAGGAATTTTTTTATATTGCGAATAACGCATTAATAGAATAATTAAACCTGCGGTTTATTCATATCACTTGTAAAGTTCTTGATTTCTATAAGTGTATTTTCTATAATAATACCAGAAGCAGGGCCCGCTTACTTTGATAAAATGGGGTATTTTAATATGTCTATTGTAACTGCAGCAGTGAGGATAACGAAATAGCGAGAGAATTAGCTTGGATACAGTCAATCCCGATATATGATAAAGTAAAAAGATTTGGCAAGCTTAAAAGCTGTAGTAGAAAAGTATGCACCCTATGCGAGCTTGAAAAAAAAATATAAATAATTACCATGGTTTATCCTGTTTAATGATTTCTGAGTGTGAAAATAATAGCATTATTATACCGAATGGCTTTTACCAGTAAAAATAATGCTGCTAACAAGCAATAACGCTTACTAGCAGCATTTACATTAAAACGGCAAAAAATAATTATTTATCCACATTTCAAAATACACTATAAGGGTTTGAATGCACGGCAAAGTTATATTTTTATGCAGCTTTAATCAGTAGAATTTATTTATAAGGTTTTTCAGCAGGCTCTGTCACGCCGTCGTAGACCTGATCGTTTACTACATAACTGCTGTATTCAACGGAGCCTTGTTTCACAAGACCGTCGAATGAATACGCGACCAGTTCTCTGCCGGTAAAGTGATAAAGCGTGTCGCCGATATAGGTAATTCTGTTGCCTGTATCATAGCTGTCCTCACCCTTGAAGGAGCTTACAAGCTTGAGTCCGTCCTGTCTGGAATAACTCACAAGCTTTGCGGCAGCCTCGTAGGCGTAATTAGTAGAGTCGTTGGGAGTAAACGTGCCGCGCACCGCGAACATTGATTTATCAGTTATATCGATAAAGCCCTTGTGATCATACAGGAAGTCTGCCCAGCTGCCCATTCCGCCCAGCTTGAGGGAGGATATTTCCTTAGGATTTTCGGGATCAGATACGTCGAAGAGGGACGCCTTGAGTCCTGTATTAATAAAGCCCGTTACAATCTCGTTGCCTTTTTCGTCACGGTAAAACTGCTCTGCCGTACTCTGTCCCACTCCGATAATAAGATTGTCGCCTACGGGATGCAGATAAGAGGAAAATCCAGGGAGCTTGAGTTCGCCTTTTATGACCGGCTTGGATGGGTTTGTCAAATCCACAACATAAAGCGGATCAGTTGTCTCAAAGGTAACCATATATGCGGTGTTTCCGGAAAAACGTGCGGATTTAATCTGCTCGCCTTTTGCAAGGCCTGTAACTGAACCGACGACCTTCATATCTTTATCAAGAACATAAAGACTGTTGCCGGAATTCCAATCTGTGGTTGCTATACGGAAATAGCCGTTATATTCATCGGCCGAAAATTGATTAAGGGGATATCCCTCAACGCTGCCTGTGGCCAGGTATTTAACATCAGTTTTGTCAACACCGAATTTATGGACGGTTGTGTAGGTTTTATCGTTGGCCCAGGTCTGTTGAGTGATGTAGATATTTTCTTCACTCATGTATACTGTGCCATAGCTGTTCCCCACATAGGAAGTGACGGACGGTGCGTCTTCAGAATCAAGCTCTAGAGCTGTTATGAGTGTGATGCCGGAGTTATATTCATAGTTGTCGCACGGAGCGAAAGCTATGTCCGTCGCGGGTATTACGATTGCATCTGCGCCTTTGATCGAATCAAAGTAAACCGGCAGGACATCCGTATCCTTAAGCTGCGCCGCATTTTCGCGTGTCATATAGCATAAATTGTTGTATTTGCTTGTAATAAGGTAGATCACGCCGTCCTTGACGCGGGAGTTCACATATCCGCCTTCCATCTTAACGCTGCGGCTAAGCTTGGGCGCTGTGCGGTCGGATATGTCATATATATCAATCCCCGTAAGACTGCGTCCGATAGGCATAATACACATATCGGAAGCCATTTTTGCACTTGAGAGCGCCGATTTTGCCGGCTCAGCCGCATCGACTGCTGTTCCCTTTTCTGCGGGTGTATCATTAGCTACGGGATTTTGATATTCGTTGTAAAGAAGTATAAGCTTATCGCCCTGAACAAACATAGAATAGTAATACTTGTTGTCAGCGCTTGTGCTTATCTTCGACAGTACCTTCATGCTGCCCGCGGGATATGCATCAACAATTGAAATACTGCCGGAGTTCTGAGATAGAATATAGATATATTTGCCATCGTTCTTGATAATGTCCGCTTCGTCGATACCTTTAACCTGGACATTGGTTTCGCCATGGCTGACACTGTCATTGCCGCCCGCCTGAGGAGACGCCGGAGATTCTGCCGCCGCTTCTTTGCTATCAACTGCCGCCCCGTCTGTTCTCTCTGTCACAGGTGAACCGTTTGCGTTCAAGCCTGCGAGCAGGAAGGATTTAAACTGATCAAGTGAAGTAAAAGTGGCCATAGCTCCGTCCTTGGATGTCGGGAGAGCAACTTCCTTGAAGGTATCTTCATTGTCCTTTGCATTACTGCTTGGGATATTTGTCTCGTTTGTTTTTTCTGTTTTCTGCCCTGATATTCCGGGAATAATCCCATTCGCAACATTTGAGCAGCTTGTTATAAGCATAACAAGAGAAAGCATCAATGCCAAAGGCGTTAGAAACCGTTTAAAAAGATTCTTTTTCATAAATTGCCCCATTCTTAAATTAAATGTCAGATATTCTTCCATAATATTTTATGGTTTGCCTATTAGACATATCATAAGTTAAAAAGTTCCTGAAATTCTCGAATATTATTGATATTAAAAAGATTGAAAAGACCGCCGACGGCGGTCTTTTGGTAAGCTTGATTCAATAATGGTTTCCGGAAATAAATGTACCTGTGCTTGTTAATATCCCCTGAACCTCAATGTTTTTCCCTTTTGCGTCCTTACATCTGTATTTGATATATACCATGCTTACGGAATATCTGCAATCTACATCCGGATCATAATTATATTGTATTCTGTTATCAGTCAGAAATATCTTGAAATCAATATATTTTGAAGGGCTTCCCTGATAATCGGGCTGATTGACATAATCATAATAACCGCAGGCAAATGTTCGTTTAAGCCGGTTATTCGTATCGTTTTGCGGTGAATTTACCATATTGGGAGTAAAATAGGTTCCCATATTCGGTATTCCACTGTTCGGCACCGAAGCAAGGTAAGACGAGAACGATCCCATAATAATATTTAAATCGCTTTCAAGCGAATCATATTGATACATTATTCTGTCATAATGCGCTGCTTCCGGCGGCTTTGTTTCAACTGGGACATCTGCCGCAAATGTGCTGCCGCCGATATCCACAGCCGATTGAAAAATCGCCCCGCTATTTGTCACAAGAACAATGCTAATCGCCGATAAAAGCATTATTATTAAAAGCTTTTTCAATATATCCCTTTCTGCTGTTTAGCGTCAATAAAATAATGTTCTTATGGATTTATTAACTCGGTAATTAAGTAATTACTACTCAAAGAGATAAGATTCTGGTATATGTATTTTTTCTTATAAGACAAGGATTATTTATTAACTCGGCATTTAAATAACTGCCGTTATAGAGAAAAGGTTCTTACATATGGGCTTTTTTCTATTATTAAACAAGGCTGATTTAAATGCCGTTTTAATAATTGCCGTTTAATTATAATCATATATTAATGATTTTGTTTAACTTCGAGAGAATCGCTCGTTCATATAATTTGCTTTTCTGTCTTGCCATTATTCTGAGTGAAAAACCTTTTAATAAACTCCGCAAGCTGTTTGCTGAAAAATATCAATAAAACAGGTATTACGAAAAGCAGTATTCTGCCAAAGAACGTATTTGCAAATAATACAAACGCTCCGATCCATCTGTTCGTTTTATACAAAATTCCGTATATCTTATCGCGATATACTTCCTTTTCCATTAATTTATCTGTCACGAATTCCGGATAATTTGTTATATCAACAGTATATATGTTTTTGTCACAGCCGGTCACCTGCTCGATATAAACTGTTCCCTCCTCGCGGAATATCACAACCGATCCGATTTCTATCGGACTGGAGGTATCAACCCGTTTAAACAGAACAAGATCATTTTTATATATAGAATTTTCCATTGATGTTGACTGAACTATATACGGAATATATCCGCCGATAGAAAATTCTTTTGTCGATGAACCCATGGCAAGCACCAATATAAAAACATTTCCTCCGATAGAAACCGCAATTAATATCATTAATATTGTTTTTAATAAAATTGAAAACGATTTTCCGATAAATGATGACGATTTATTTTTATCATTGAGCGTAAGCTTATTTGTTTTATAATCTCGCATTGCCGCGTTTTCAGCCTCGTGCGAATTGGAATTAAAATAAAACGCTGAATGATTTTTGGCAAATATACAGGATGCCGTTGTTGTGCCGACAAGCAAAGTACAAATAATAAAAGTATAGGAAGAAATTTTTATATCAAAAAGATTACCCGTAAAAGTCATCAGGTATCTGTCTTTGATCAGCTGTGAATACCCCGTTAGATTCTGAAGCAAAATCATAGCTGCTTCAAAGCATATCATGCACAGTACGGCAAACCGTCTTTTCTTTATAAAAAGCGAAATAAACATCGCGCTCCATACAAGCATAAGTATATCGATAAGCCCTACAATATATAATGATAATAAATATCCCAGAATAAACGTGTATTTAAATAATAATGCCATCACCATCGTAACAATAAATCCGAGAGTATATATTGTGGCAACAGTCAAGGTCGTATTTATTATTTTTAAAATAATCATCGAATCTATGCTGTGATTCATCTTCTTAAGCAGATACCATTTGTTTTTATTTATCTGGGCAAAAGTCAACGAATTGTATTTATACATAAACAGTATAAAGAAAAAAACATATGCTATAAGGTTGTATTTAAAGGCTATCGTGTAATAGCTCGGAAGCATTATCTGAGGAAATATTTCTGTTATAACGCTTTCCGACACAGTTTCCAGGAGCGAATGCAGAGCTATTGTCACTATGCCCAAAAAAACACTTATATACATCAGCTGTCTTTTTCCGAGCTCACGTTCAATATAAGAGCAGCTCAGAAGTGAATCAAGGTGTTTTTTTGTATATATCATTATTCGGTTCTCATCAATTCAATAAACGAATTTTCAACGCGTCCCCGATTGAGCTTAATACTATCAGGGTATATTCCGTTATCCGCGAGAAAACGATAAAAGGATGCAGGATCGTTTTCTTTTGACGAATAATTGAATATATATATATTGTCAGATGAAATATCGCATTTCCATTTCGGCATCAGAGCTTCAATTTTTTGAGCTGTTTCCGCTGCTTCCGAGGATTTCAAGACAAATGTGACTTTATCCGCGTGTCTGCATAAATCGTCGACACTTCCGGAAAACTTTAGCTTTCCTTTGTTGATAAACACGACATGATCGCAAACCATACCTATTAGCTTGGGCTGCGCGGTAGCAATCAGAATTGCCTTTTTCTCTGCTTTCGCGAAACTGCAGATATTTTTAAGCAATTCAATCTGTTCCTGATTAAACTGATAATCAAGAATGTTGAATACAATAATATCTGATTCTGACAAGGCAGCTATAAGAAGCTCCGCCATCAGTTTTTCCTGCGGAAGCAACTGACCAATTTTTACAAGAGTATATTTTGAAAGGCCGAATGAATCCAAAAATGAGATCATTTCTTCCTCTCGTACGATATCATCAAGCATATTCCGCTTTTTATTATGCTTTACTTTAATTACTTGCTTTTCATTGTCCCGAGTTAACTTGTCAGCAAGATTAATATTCATCGTTGACAATAAAAGCTGTTCGAGAAGATTGATATTATCTATCATCATTTCAGGCGTATCAATATTAAAAATATGCGGCAGCAATCGGCGCTTTTTTTGAATAGAGCCGATCCTGCCGATTTTACAGCGTCCGCTGTAGTATGCACATGTATTTCCGATTATACGGGTGAGGACATCAGCTTCCGCTATTGCGGAAGAACCGATCCCCCATATTTCGCCTGATTTCATGGAAAAAGTTATATCATTTAAAAGCGGAATTAATACACCGTTTTCATCTGTAACCTGTTCCTGTGAACATACGTGCTCGAGAACAATTATTTCATCGGCTTTTTGAGCCGGTATTTCATGGCGTTCTGACATAGGCAATCTCCAATCACAGCATCGGGATCTTAAACAGCAGTACCGCCTCTATATTTGAGTAGTAAAGCATTTTAAGATCAACGGAGTTTATGGGATTGTCGCCCTTTGTTCGATAACACATCCTGCCCGTATCGTCTTTTACAACGTCTACGATTCGATGAGTCACACGTTCGCCGCCAGCAGTTATAAATGTGACGACGGTGCCAATTTTTATAGCCTTTAAACCCGACGGCCTGTGAGAAATAATGATGCTCCCGACAGGCAATGTAGGATCCATACTCGGCGTTTCTATTCTGTAGATATAAAAATCGAACACGCTGGGCGCAGCCCCGGTGCGCTTAACGTATATGATCTGTGCGAGAATACCTGCAAGAAAAACCATGACGAGCGCGAAGGCGAAATTCTGTAACATGCGCTTTACGGCTTTGCGGCGTATCTCTCCCGCATATTCGGGAGATTTTGCTCTGAGGAGCTCCAGACGCAAGTCTTTAAGCTCCTCAGCCGTTGTCAATTTTCTTTGGTTATTCATTTTGTGGTATTTATAGTATATTAATATAAATTATATTAAATATTACTTAACACTGTTGTCAGTGGTATCCAGAACTTGAGTTCCGGTGGCTTTGATGGAGAACGCCGCGCTCATACCCTGGTACTGGGTATCGCTTGAATCATTGCTTGACGGCCATGTAAATTCAAGCGTATATGTTTGAGAAGCCTTTTGATTTGCGAGCAAAACGGCATTTATGCTGTCATAGTTGATCTTGGTTTTATTTCCGTCCTTGCTGGTATTTGCAGCTGAACTTATTTCAGTTTTATCGGCTCCTGTCCCTTTATATAGCTTCATTGAAATTGGTGCTATGCCCGTATTCAGCTCGACGTCGATATTAAGTTTCATATTTGTTTCCGTAACATCATCGCCGTTAAAATTATTAATCGTGAATGTTACAGATTGTGCATCGCCGGGCGCCATATTGAGGCTTCTTGAATAAAGGTCTCCGTTTTTCGTGCTTGTGATAACAAATTTCGCAGCTTCAAATGCTCCCGTGCCTACATTGTCGATGGAAGCCTGATAAATTGCTAGTGATCCGGATACAAGGCTCGCAACTATAAAGAATACGAGTGCGGAAATTAATACTGTCTTTTTCATCTTGTTCTCCTTCGGTTTTTACGCATTAAGCGTATTGTAATTGGCGTGGCATGTGTGGCAAATGTGACAAATTAGAACAATATTTGACATTTCGCAAATAAAAGCTCCGGACAAAGTCGTACAGACAAGCCGGAGCTATAATTATTCATTCAAGTGTGAACCAAACAAATGAACAATTGCAACTGGCTGTCATAGCATGCAATATGCCTTAGACCCTATAGCTTTGCGCCGTCGACTTTTATCGACTTTGCCAAATATTCAATTTTCGGAATATACTTCCGTCTAAGGAAATAATAGCATACTCCGGTAATCATGTCAATACTTTTTTTAATATTTTTTAATTTATTTATGGCTTTTTTATGTATAGATACGTTTCAGTTTTTTCGGAGCATAACATTTAACAATGTTCCGTCGCTTTCAATAATAATATCGCCGTCATTTTGAGTTAAATAAACCTTTGCCTGTGCATCCGCGAGCCTAGACAATGTTGATTCGCTCGGATGCCCGTAATCGTTGTTTTTTCCGCATGATATGACAGCAATATCCGGCATGACTTCTTTCAGAAAGACATACGAGGTCGCATCGCTGCTGCCATGATGCCCGATCTTCAGCACATCGGCTGAGAGATCATACCCGGATTCAATCAAGTCTTTTTCAGCGTCGTTTCCCGCGTCTCCCATCAGAAGAAAAGATGTGTCTCCGTATTCCAGCTTCAATACGATTGAATTGTCGTTCACGGAATCGTAAAGCCTTTGCGGTCCTATAATCGTCACTTTTGCTTTTCCGAGATAAAAAACGGTTCCGCATACAGGCAAAGTGATTTCAAGGCTTTGTTTATCTAGGTATTTTTTAAAATTGCGGAAAGCAGAAGAATCATATTCATTATACGAACAATATGCCTTTTTTACCGTCGCATAATTGAGAACTCCCGAAAGCCCGCCCACATGATCTTCGTGAGGATGTGTCGCGACCATATAATTTATGTTGTCTATACCGTGCTTTTTCAGAACCGAAACTACGGTGTCTCCGTCGTTTTTATTACCGCCGTCAACCAGCATCACACTCTCACCGCATTCGACAAGAATGGAATCGGCCTGCCCGACATCAATAAATGTTACGCGGAGTATTTCCTCATCAGTACTCGAAGATAAAGGGTCACGGGTTACTCCTGAATTGCCGCAGAAAAGACACGTCGGTATTAAATTTTCACTGAAAAGAAGCGCCGTAATTATAAGCGCAGCGGTGATAACAAAATACCAGGCCTTTACACCGGCCTTTACGGTTTTTTTTCTGCTCATCTGATGTTTGCTTTCATTATATTGTTAAGACTCTTTTCCAGGCATTTGAAAGGATCGACTCCGTAGCATTCGTCCTGTTCGATGAAAGCATGCTTGACTCCGAGTGAATCTGCGGTTGATATTATCGCATCATAATTCATGTTTCCTTCATAAACAGGAGCATAAACCGCGCTTTTTCCGTCATATGCCATATCCTTTAAATGTATGCATTCAGTTCTTCCCGACAGCTTTTTCAACCATTCGACGGCGTCGCCTCCGCCGGCCTGGACCCAATAAGTATCTAGCGTAAAATTCAAAAGGTCGTTTGGAAACAACTCGGAAATTTTCTCCAGTACAGTTTTGCCGTCGAATTTCTGAAATTCAAAAGCATGATTATGATACATAAGCTTTCCCCCGCGTTCGTTCATCCGCTTTGCGGCAGGCATGAACTTATCGGAGAAACGCTTTGCTCCGTCTGAAGCTCCGCGAAATTCGTCCGGCATACCGCCAATTCCAATGTTTTTGCATCCAAACTTCCTGTGAGCGTCAATCACCGCGTCTGTTTCGGACAATATTCTGTCTGTATTGAAATGTGTAAGCGGGCATATCAGCGAAAATTTGTCAAGCTTTTCCGCGAGCCATTCCGGTTGATAAGCACATGTCCCCGAAACCTGAACGGATCTGAACCCCATTGAGGAAAGCTGTGCCAACGTGGACTCGAAACCATCCAGATCTCTGCAAAAATCTCTAACCGTATACAGCTGAGCTCCGATCTGCATTTTCATTTGTAAACCTCTTATATAATCGTTTATTTAATAGAAAATAATAATATTTGATTTATATGAAAACCATATTTTTACTCAAAAAGTGGCAATAAATAAAGACTGTTGAATAGAAAACCGCCTTATCCTGCCTGCAGGTATTTATGCTTATTGACTCGGTATATAAATAGTTACCGCTTAAATGCGTTTTATAAACCACCATAACCTAAGTATATTATAAATTAATGGTACATATTATAAGAAGTACAACAAATTTCCAAAATCTATCGGAATTTTATTATATCACTTCTCTTTGCGTATTTCAATATTGACTTTTATATCATATTGTTATATAATGACATAATAAGTTACTATAGCCGTTTCGCGCTTCGGAGGAAACGCGGATGCAAGCGGCGCAATATATAATTTCCTCCGGGGACGGATATAATATGCCGAAAAGCATGACAGGCTACGGTAAATCCGTAGTAAAAACCGACTCGTCAGAAATTTCGTTCGAATTAAAGAGCGTGAACAATCGATTTCTCGATACCTCCCTTCATCTGCCGCGCACATATTCTTTCGCGGAAGACAAGATAAAGAAGCTTATTTCATCAAAAATCGCACGGGGAAAAATCGATGCTTATCTTAATATAACCCGTACTGAATCTTCCGACACGCTTGTTACTCTAGACGAATCTCTTCTGCGCCAATATGTTGCGGCTCTTAAAAAAATCGCTGCGCTTGAGGGAGTAAAGGACGATATTTCAGTTTCTACTATCGCAAGATATTCAGACATTTTTACACAAACCGCCGCGCCTGAAAACGAAGAAAACCTCTTCTTATTAATAGAACCAGCAGTTTCCGACGCCATTGATTCTTTCGTCGGAATGCGCGTTTTTGAAGGGCAAAGACTCTATAAGGATATTTTATCAAAGCTTTCCGAACTTGAAGAGGATGTTTTGACAATAGAAAAGCTATACCCAGAATCGGTAAAGTCATATTATGACAGGCTTTTCGCAAAGCTTTCCGAGCTTCTTGAAAGCCGTCAGATTGATCAGTCGCGGATAGTTACCGAGGCCGCGGTCTTCGCCGACCGGGTTTCTGCCGACGAAGAAATCACCAGATTAAAAAGCCATATTGCGCAGTTCATATCTATATTAAAAACAGAAAATGAGCCTGTCGGCAAAAAGCTTGATTTTCTTGTGCAGGAAATGAACCGCGAAATAAACACTATCGGTTCAAAATGCAACATGCTTGAAATAACGCGTCTTGTCATAGACGTTAAAAGCATTATAGAAAAGATACGCGAGCAGATACAAAATATCGAATAAATTCATATTAAAGCAAAGGTCGGGATAATTCTATGAAAATGGTCAATATCGGCTTTGGAAATATGGTTTCCTCCGCTCGTGTCGTCTGTCTTGTAAGTCCTGATTCGGCTCCTGTTAAAAGACTTGTACAGGATGCCAAAGACTCAGGCCGCGCCATAGATGTTACCTGCGGACGCAGGACTCGTTCAGTGATTTTCACGGACAGCGAGCATATCATACTTTCCGCGATACAACCGGAAACAATATCAAACCGTCTGTGCGGAGACGCGGACAATGCGGAGGATGAGGATGAAGCAGAACAAAAAGGGTAAAATTCTGATAATATCCGGATGCGCCGGAAGCGGAAAAGGAACGGTTATAAGACTTCTGATGGAGAAGCATAATAACTTTCAGTATTCTGTATCTCTTACGACGCGCGCTCCGCGTGATGGAGAAAAAGAAGGCGTAAATTACTATTTCGTCACACGCGAACGATTCACCGAGGCGATAAAGAACGGAGAGCTGGTCGAATATACCGAATATTGCGGAAATTTCTATGGAACCCCCAAAAAGATGCTTTATGAAAAAATCGGCGAGGGATATACAATCATTCTTGAAATTGAAACCGACGGCGCCGCTCAGATAATGCGGCTGATAGATAAAAATGATCTGATATCCGTTTTTCTTTCCCCGCCAACCTTTACTTCTCTTGAAGAACGTCTGAAGGGCCGTATGACCGAGACCGAAGCTTCCATAACAAAGCGCCTTGAAACAGCGAAAAAAGAAGCGCACAGCGCTTTTCTTTACGATTATATAGTTATCAATCACGACAGCCGCGCAAAGGATGCAGCCGAAACGATTTTTGAATTATGCAGCGATTATCATCACGAATCGAAGCTTGATTATATCGAAGAAGATACACTTTGTCCGTCATTTGACGAATATATAAATAATTTTTTTAAAAATTAAAAGGACATAAAAATATGATTTACCCTCCAGTAGATGAGTTATGCAAAAACGGATGCAACCGTTACATTCTCTGCATCGCCACCTCAAAATGCGCAAGAAAAATAACCGAAAAATACGCTCCGCCGGCAAATGCAAAGAACAGCGATGAAATTGTAAAATCACACCATGCAATTCTCGAGGAAAAGCCTCTCGTTACAGCTATAAACAAGCTTTACAATAACGAGTATAGAATTGTAATTCCGGATATAAATGTATAACGCGGAATGCGATATTTTTATTTTTTCTTCGCTTCCTGAGCTTGACCGACCATATACCTATGCCGTCCGGGAAGGAATAAATATTTTCCCGGGATGCGTCGCCGCTGTTCCGTTTGGGCGAAGCAACAATCCGGCTTTCGGCGTGGTAACCGAAATCAGAAACGTATCCTCTGAAGACGAAATAAACCAAAACGATAAAATAAATCTCAAGGATGTCTTGTACACACTTGATCCGATATATTCTTTATCAGAAATACAGCTTTCTTTGTGCCGATTTTTAAAGGATCACCTGTTTGCGACCTTTTCCGATTGCGCGCGCGCCGTATTGCCGCCAGGTGCGGAGGCGGCCGTGCGCAGTTTTTACATTTGCGGATCTGAGCTTAAATCTCCGGAGAATATTTCTTTTCTTTCACCGCTTACTGATAAAAAGCTGATGCGCATACAAGGGCTGAATGAATCATATGAAAATCTGCTTTTAATATTGAACGGAGCCGAACTCACCGAGAATTCATTTTCCAAAAATGCCGCCGAATATCTTATCCGTAAAAAGCTTTTGGCACGCAAAGCAGTGCTTTCATATGCTTCTTCTGAAAAGAGTGCGAAATTCATTCGCCTTTCCAATCCATGCAATTTTGTTGACAATATCGATATCTTATCAGACAAGCATGTGAAAAAAGCCGCTGTATATGCCCAAGCCGCAAAATACCTTTCAATATGCGGAATTGAAGGTATACCGCTGTCCGAATTTTTAAAACAGTTCGGAATCAGTTATTCCGGTCTGTCAACCATGAGCCGGTTTTATCCGGTGGAAACATTTGAAAAACGCTTATTCAGACCGACATATATTCATCCCTCTCAAGACGAAAATATCACTCAGGAGTTTATTTTAAATGCCGAGCAGGAAAAAGCCGCAGCTTCTTTAGGAGAAATGCTAGATTCCGGCGTCGCTTCCTGCGCGCTTTTACACGGAGTCACCGGAAGCGGAAAAACCATGGTCATGCTTTCGCTTATCGACCGTGCTTTAAAATCCGGAAAAGGTGTTATAATGCTCGTTCCGGAAATAGCGTTGACAGGCAGGGCTTCACGGCTTTTGCTTTCACGATATGGCGACAAAGTCGCAGTCATTCATTCGGGATTGTCCGACGGCGAAAGATTTGATGAATGGACGCTTACTAAAACCGGTAAAAAGACCGTCGTGCTAGGGACAAGAAGCTCAATTTTCGCTCCTGTTCAAAATCTCGGGTTGATAATCATTGATGAAGAACACGATCAAAGCTATAAATCCGATACACGCCTAAAATACCATGCCAGGGATGTCGCCAGATTTTTATGCGCAAAATGCGGCGCGCTGCTGCTGCTTTCCTCCGCGACTCCGGATATAGAAAGTTATTATAAAGCCGAAACGGGTAAATACAGGCTCTTAAATCTGACTGAGAGATTCAATGCTTCGCCGATGCCGGACGCGGAAATATCCGATATAAGAAACGATATTGCGGAGTCTCCCGATAAGCTTATCGGCGCAAGGCTCGGCACAGCAATAAGAGAAACGCTTTCCCGGGGCGAACAGATTATTCTTTTTATGAACCGCAGAGGTTACCGTCATTATATGATGTGCCGATACTGCGGAGGTATAATTCTCTGCCCCAACTGCAGCGTTTCAATGACGCTTCATAACCCCGATTTCGGCGGTGAAAGCCGCCTGATGTGCCATTATTGCGGATATACCGAGGCTCCTCCAGAGCAATGCCCCTCCTGCGGTCACAAGGCGCTTATGTTTTTCGGTTACGGTACCCAAAAGCTTGAAGAACAGCTTAAAACTGAATTTACTTCCGCGCATATAATTCGAATGGATTCAGATACGGTAACCAAAAAGCATTCTCACGATGAAATACTGTCGGATTTTAAATCCGGGAAAGCGGATATACTCATAGGTACTCAAATGGTGGCAAAAGGTCATAATTTTCCTAATGTCACTCTTGTCGGGATCGTTTCCGCGGACAGCTCGCTTTATTTATCCGACTACCGGGCATATGAACAGACTTTTTCTCTTTTGACACAGGTAATAGGTCGAGCAGGGCGCGCGGAGCTTTCAGGACGGGCAATAATCCAGACCATGAATCCGGATCATGAAATAATCCGTCTCGCGGCCTCGCAGGATTATTTAAAATTTTACAAGGGTGAAATTGCCGTCAGAAAAGCTCTTTTATATCCTCCATTCTGTGAAATATGCGCGCTTATTTTGTCCGGACAGGATGAAAAGTTCGTAAAGGAAAGCGCGACATATACAGATTCTCTTCTCGGCGATCTGATAAAATCGGATTTCACCGATGTTAAGCTGATCGCTTACGGACCGTTTGAAGCTATGCCGTACAAGCTCAACAACACCTTCCGCCTTAAATTTGTTTTCAAGCTTAAATCCGACCGCAGAACACGTGAATATTTAAACTTGATATTATCTTTATTCGCAAAATCGAAATATAAATCAGTCATAATTACGATAGATATGAACCCCGGCATTATTTAAGCGCCGGTATCTTAAGCCCGATACACTCATTACTCATTAAAAAATATTTTGATTGTAAACCTGTTCGGCGCATGAGCCTCTTAGCCTGAGCTTACTCATTAAAGCGGCACTAAAAAGCTTTGATGTTTCCAAAGATTTATAATTTTTATTTGCCGCATACAGAAGCTTCATCTTAGAGCATATATAATTCGATACCTAGCATAATAATAAAGCTTTTAAGTTATATAACGGAGGACACAATGGCAATAAGAAGAATAGTTACTGATGCCGATGGCTTTCTAAGAAAGAAATCAAAGCATGTGGACAAGATCGATGCACGTACACTGAAGCTGATCGACGATATGCGCGACACTCTCGCAAAGCACAATGGAGTCGGACTGGCGGCGGTTCAGGTAGGTATATTAAAACGAATTTTTATTGTCAACACCGGCGATGAAACAATCGAGCTTATCAATCCTGAAATTTTATCTGCCGAAGGCGAACAGGAGGATCTGGAGGGCTGTCTCTCAATTCCGGGCAAATGGGGCATCACCCATAGGCCGATGAAGGTCACTGTCCGCGCAGAAGACAGAAACGGTGAAGTCAAGACATACAGTGGCGAAGGCCTTGTTGCACGCGCCTTCTGCCATGAAAACGATCATCTTGACGGCAAGCTTTATATTGATATTGCAACCTCAATGCTTACACAGGAAGAGGTCGACGCACTTGACTGAAAACACTACCTATGATAAAAAACGGAGCATGTCGCTTTTATATATGGGCACCCCGAATTATGCCGTGGCCCCGCTTCGTTCTTTGTTAAATTCCGGTCTTTTTGATAAGATATCAGTTGTCACACGCCAGGACAGCCCGCAGGGACGCGGACTTAAGGATAAATTTTCAGAAGTAAAACGATTTGCCATCGATAATGCTATCGATGTATATCAACCTGTCAATTTAAAAAAGGATAATTTCGAAGCTGTTCTGCAAAAGCTTGATCCCGACATTATAATCGTCGCCGCATACGGCATGATTCTGCCGGAATATGTTCTTAATTTTCCGAGATTCGGATGTATCAATATTCATGCTTCCCTTTTACCGGAATACCGCGGAGCGGCGCCGATAAACCGCGTCATTCTCGACGGAAAGCAAAAAACAGGAATAACCATTATGAGAATGGATAAGGGAATTGACACCGGGGATATTTTATGTAGTTACGAAGTCCCTATTCTACCCTTGGATAATTTCGGTTCACTCTGTGCGAAGCTTTCTGACGCAGGCGCTTCCGTCATACCGGAAGCCGTCAAGCTGATTTTATCAGGTGAAGCGGTATATAAAAAGCAAAACGATTCATTCGCATCCTATGCTTCAAAGATCACCTCTGCCGATCAGTGTATCGATTGGTTTGAAGATGCGGCAAAGATCGTCAACAGAATACGGGCCTTTTCACCCGACCCATGTGCCAATACCATTACTCCCGACGGCAGACTTTTACGGATTAGCGCCGCGCATGAAGGCTCGGCGGTCGAAGCGCAAATTATACCGGGAACAGTTATAAAAGCTAAAAAAGCACTGGAAATTGCCTCCGGCAACTCATTGTCGCTCGTTATCGACGAGCTTCAGCCTGAAGGAAAACGCCGTATGTCCGGACGCGATTTCATAAACGGGCGAGGAATAAACGAGGGCGATGTGCTTTCACGCACGCTCATGTGCTAATACGTAAATTATATTTTTAACGGCAATCAAATCACTTGTTTATATTAATTGCCAAATTAATATTACGAAAGGATACTGTAATACATGCCGACCGGAACAGAATTTTATATAATCCTTATTCTGCCCGCGCTGATCTTTTCAGTTTGGGCAAGCTTCAATGTAAATCATACCTTCAATAAATATTCGAAAATTTCCAACAGCCGGGGCATAACCGCCGAAAACGCGGTTTATGCGGTGCTTGATAACAACCATATAGGCGGAATTTCGCTTGAACGGATTAACGGAAATCTCACAGATCATTATGATCCGGCAAAAAATACGATAAGACTTTCGCAAAACGTTTCCGGTTCAACAAGCATCTCGGCAATCGGCGTCGCCGCACATGAAGCCGGGCATGCGGTACAATACGGTACCGGTTATTCATTAATTAAGCTTCGGACCATGATCATTCCGGTTTGCCAGTTTGGCTCGAACGCCGCCATGCCTCTTGTGTTCATAGGACTTTTCTTTTCAATTCCTGTTTTTGTCGATCTTGGCATATTGTTTTTCGGCGCGGCAGTGGTATTTCAGCTCGTCACGCTTCCGGTGGAATTCAATGCTTCTCATCGCGCTGTCACAGCGCTCAGAGAAACAGGCACACTTACCGGGACCGAGCTTATCGGTGCCGAAAAGGTGCTTAAAGCTGCAGCGTTGACCTATGTCGCCGCGCTTGCTGTCGCTCTTCTCAATTTCCTGCGCCTTCTTTCTCTGGCTGGGAGACGCAGACGCTGATGAAGGAAAAAAAGATTTACTCACACAATGTTCGGGAATTGTGCGTAGACGCGCTCAACAATCTTGAAAAAGACGTAAAATATTCCAACCTTCAGCTAAACGCTTCATTAACCGAAAGTGCTTTATCAGAGCAGGACAGAGCACTGTTCACCGCTCTTTTTTACGGAGTCATTGAAAAGCGCCTCACTCTTGATTATCTCATCGACCGCTTTGTCAAGCGTCCCGATAAGCTCTCTCCTTACACCAGAAACATTTTAAGGACGGCAATATTTCAGCTGTTATTCTTGGAAAAAATTCCGGATCACGCGGCTGTTTTTGAAGCCTGCGAAACGGCAAAAAAGCATGAAGGTCCGGGATGCACATCGCTTGTCAACGGCGTACTGAGAAATATAATCAGAGAAAAAAGCACACTGTTTGATTTTAAAGACGCTGATCCCATAAAAGCTCTTTCTATTAAACACTCTGTTCCTGAAGAATTGATAGCTCTATGGATTCATAGCTATGGTCAAAGAGCGACCGAAATCGTTTGCGCTCTTTCATTGACCAGATATCCGTCTCTGTATGTAAACACTTTGAAAATCAGCCGCCAAGCATACTGCGCAATGCTTACCGATAAGGGTATAGAATATTCGATTTCCGGTAAAACCGATGTTTTACTTAAAGCGCCTTTTCCGGCAGTAAAGCTCCCTGGATTTAATGAAGGATTGATTTTCATACAGGACCTTTCCTGCCAGGCGGCTATATCAGACCTATTACCAGGTAAAAATGAGATAGTAGTTGATGTTTGCGCCTGCCCGGGAGGAAAGAGCTTTTCCGCCGGCATAGCAATGGAAAATACCGGCGCGATATATTCCTTTGATATCCATTCCTCAAAGCTTCCTCTTATAACAAAAAGTGCAGAAAGACTCGGGATTACGAACATAACCGCACGTGAAAACGACGCCAGATTCCCGGCAGCGGAATTAGTCGGAAAAGCGGATACAGTTATCTGCGATGTCCCTTGTTCAGGATTCGGAGTGATCGCAAAAAAGCCTGAAATAAGATATAAGCCTTTATCCGATCTCGCTTCCCTGCCTGATCTTCAGTTTGAAATTCTTGCCAAGTCCTCTATGTACTGCGCACCGGGAGGTAAAATTATGTATTCGACATGTACACTTAATCCAAATGAAAACGAACGAGTTTCAGAACGGTTCTTATCCTCCGCTCCACAGTTTGCAAGAATATCCGGCAACGCCGGAACCACCGTATTTCCGGACGCTTTTCACGACGGATTCTATTATGATATTTTCATCAGAAAAGATTAAAAGCAAATATGATTAATAATACAGATACTAAACCCTTAAAAAAATACGATATCCGAAGCATGTTTCCGGAGGAAATTCAAGCTCTGATCGTTCCGCTCGGATTTGAACGGTATCGTGCAGAACAAATTTTCAGCTGGCTTTACAAAGGCACCGACAGCTTTGAAGACATGACGAATTTATCAAGAACCGCGCGTACGATTCTAAACGATCATTTTTATATCGAAACGCCTAAAATCAATACTTCTTTTAAATCAAAAGAAGACGGCACGATCAAGCTGCTGCTTGAATTTCCGGACGGTGAATTTGCCGAATGCGTCGCACTCGGATATAAATACGGATACAGCGCGTGCGTATCTTCTCAAGCCGGATGCAAAATGGGCTGTTCGTTCTGCGCGTCCACTAAAGCCGGATTTACACGCGACCTGACCGCCGGAGAGATTCTTGTCCAGATTGAAATGCTTCAAAGAGAACTCCGGAAAGAACTGCCGGAAGCCAAAATCGGACATGTGGTAATGATGGGCATTGGCGAGCCGCTTGATAATTATAATAATTCAATTAAATTCATAAGGCTGGCCAACGACCCGCGCGGATACAATATCGGGATGCGAAACATTTCACTTTCAACCTGCGGGTTGGTCGATAAAATAAACAAGCTTGCCGAAGAGGATCTTCCGATTACCCTTTCCGTTTCACTTCACGCGCCTAACAACGAGCTCCGTTCCTCGCTTATGCCGGTCAACAATAAATATCCGATCGAGGAATTAATATATGCCTGCCGCGAATACATTCGCAAAACAGGCCGGCGCATATCCTTTGAATATTCACTGATTCACGGAGTAAATGATACGCCCGAATGTGCAAAGGAGCTTTCAAAGCTGCTTGCAGGGATGATGTGCCACGTTAATGTCATACCAGTAAATCCTATCAGCGAAAAATCGTTTAAGGGCAGCCCCAAAGAACGAATTTTGCTCTTTACAAATCTGCTTTCACTTGGTAAAATAAACGTAACGGTAAGAAGAACCTTAGGTGCGGATATTGACGCTGCCTGTGGTCAGCTTCGCAGGAAAAGAAAGCAAAATTGACATTGGAGTAATTTTATGGATTGCTTCGGTTCTACCGATATCGGAAAAAGACGCGCTCTTAATCAGGATTGCTTTCGTATTGTATATGCGAAAGATTTTCTGATATCATTAGTATGCGACGGAATGGGCGGAGCGAACGGCGGTAATATCGCCTCCGCAATTGCTGCCGATGTTTTTTGCACCCGTTTATCGGATGAGATATCAAGCTCATCCGCTCCTTCCTATGATAACATAAAGGAATATATCAATAACGCGCTTATTGAAGCAAACCGCGCGGTATATGAAAAATCCAAATCCGATCCTGTCCTTGATGGAATGGGTTCGACTTTGGTTGCATTCGTGTCCGATGGGAAAGCCTTTTACACTGCAAATATCGGAGACAGCCGTGCGTATTACATACCTTCGGAATCCGGTGAAATAATAAAGCTTACAAAGGATCATTCTCTTGTTCAATCTCTTATAGATTCCGGCATTATAACCGAAGACGAAGCTGCCGAGCATCCGAACAGAAATATTATAATGCGCGCTGTCGGCGTTGATGAAATTGCCGAACCGGATATAATCTCTCATAACCTGTGCGGAGGCCGCGTGCTGTTGTGCAGCGACGGGCTCTCCGGGTATTTTCATTTTGACGATTCATATAAAAATATTCTTACCGATATGACGGATCCGGAAAATACCGTTAACCGTCTTATCGAGTATGCCAACCGATGCGGCGGCAGCGATAACATAACCGCGGTTATTATCCGGCTTCAGTCATAAACAAATGTCAAAGGAAGATAGTTATTTTGGAAAACCGTGATAAATATGAAGCTCTTGTCGGAACCACTCTCGACAACAGATATCTTATATTAAATATAGTAGGAATCGGCGGAATGTCAGTCGTCTTGAAGGCAAAGGATCTTCAAATGAACCGAATCGTCGCCGTTAAAATACTTAATGAGGAGCAGGCCTCCGATGAAAAAGCTGTTCGTCGCTTTGTCAACGAATCAAAAGCGGTAGCAATGCTTTCGCATCCGAATATAGTCAATATTTTTGATGTCGCATTCGATGGACCGCTTAAATATATCGTAATGGAATACATCGACGGTATAACGCTCAAAGAGTATATGAGCAAAAAGGGAAAGCTGTCATGCCGCGAGGCGGTTTTATTTACCGAACAAATACTCAAGGCTCTTGAGCATGCACATGAAATGGGCGTAATCCACAGAGACATCAAGCCTCAGAACGTGCTTATGTGCGGCGACAATCATATCAAAGTAGCCGACTTCGGAATAGCAAAGCTTCCGGATTCGGAAACCATTACAATGACAGACAAAGCCATAGGCACTGTATATTATATAAGTCCCGAACAGGCAAGCGGAAAACCCACCGGCGTTTATACGGATATTTATTCGGTCGGCGTAATGCTTTACGAGATGGTCACTGGCAGACTTCCTTTTGACGGAGACACACCTCTTTCCATCGCAATGATGCAGGTAAATAATTCTCCGGTCGAGCCCAGGAAAATTGATCCTTCCATTCCTGTGGGCCTTGAACAAATTATTCTTAAAGCAATGCGCAAAAACACCGAGGAAAGATTTAAATCAGCTCGCTCTATGCTTCGCAGCATATCGATATTAAAATCAAATCCCGATGTAATATTTGAAGAAAGACTCCCAAATTCAAAAGCAGAAGATGAAAATGCAAACGCAAACAATACTGATCAATCGGGTTCTGATATAGAATCATTCTCTGACGCCGCAAACGAAAACAAAAAAAAGCTTCCTTCCGCCATCATGGCAAAAAACAAAGGTGCTTTTACGTCTTCAGCAAATGACGCAACTCCTGTCAGATATAAAAAAGCAAAACGCACGATGTTCCCTATAATTTTCGGCGTTACCTGCGCGTTCTTGCTCGTCGCCGGAATCAGCGCGGCAATCGTTGCAATTTCATTTTTTAAAACTCAGTCTCAGGATACAAGCCTGACATTGACCGTCCCTGAATTAGTCGGAAAAGAATATAATGAAACACTTATAAATGATATAGCAAAAGAAAATTTCCGGATTTTATCAAAAAAATATATTTACGACGCTAACTATGATACTAATGTGATCGTTACTCAGGAACCGGTTTCCGGCACAAGGAAAAAAATTGCGAACAATTCTCTGTTTTGCGATATAACCATCACAATAAGCCGGGGCAAGCAATCCATACCAATGCCGGATGTAACAATCACAGAGTATCGAACGGCGGAAATTGAATTAAAAAAGCTAGGTCTCGAGGTAAGAGTAATACAATCCTTTCATGATACGGTTCTCGACGGATATGTGATTTCCACAAGCATAGAAGCCGGAGCGCCTGTCAATGTCGGAGATACCATCACCTTAAACGTAAGCAAAGGTCAGGAAATTCAATATGCTTTGATGGTTGATCTATCCGGGCTGACATATAATGAAGCCGCAAGAAAGCTCGCGGAAAATGGCTTTGCTGTCGGAAAAATCAAACGTGAGCCATCTCTGAGTCCCACGGATACGGTAATAACTCAAAGTATCAAGCCGTTTGTTTCCGTCCCGAAAAAATACACTTCGGTTGATCTGACTCTAAGTATCCAATATACAGAAGAAGCTCTTGAGAGAAAGCGCATCATAGATGAAGGCGGTGATCCGTCACAGCCCGAACAGCCTGTAACCGAAGAAACTCCGAAAACCGGAGATACACCAACTACGGGAACACCCGGCACATCGGAAACGCCGGATACAATACAAATCCCTGCGCCGATAGATTAAGATTAAATGTAACCAGCAAAACAATTCTTAAAATAAAAGGAGAAAATTTTGATGCTTGAACCGGGCTACGGAAATACCGGAATGTTCAGAGGGCGTCTATTATGCTGCGTCGGAGGAAAATACAAGGTATTCGACGGGAACAGCATCATAGGATGCGAAGCCAGAGGTATATTCAGACATAATAACCTCTCCCCTGTAGCGGGGGACGAGGTTATTTGTATTCGCGGACAAAACAATGAAAACACAGCTGTAATAAACGAGGTTCTTCCGCGAAAAAACCTCTTGCCGCGCCCTCCGGTATCAAATATCGATGTTTTGTTTATTGTGTGCGCAAGCTCTGAACCGGAGCCGTCGGTGCTTGGAATCGACAAGCTTACCGTCATAGCCGCTCATCTTTCTATAAAGCCCATACTGATTATAAATAAAACTGAAATAAATCCGGTAAAAGCGTCCGAACTTTTTGATATATATTCTTTTTCGGGAATTAATACATTTTTATTCCAGGAAAACACTCATGATGAAGTAAAAGCTGCTCTGCTCCCTTTAATAGAAGGAAATGTTTGTACATTCGCGGGAGAAAGCGGAGTCGGCAAATCAACGCTCCTCAATTCACTTTTCGGAGAAGATATTTCAAAAACTTCTGTTTTGAGTGACAAAAGTAAAAGAGGGCGTCAGACAACACGCGAAAGTGTTTTATATCCGATTTCTTTTTGTAAAAGCCCTTCTTTTTTGGCGGATACTCCCGGTTTCTCGCTTCTTGATTTTGAAAAGAACTCATTTGTGGATAAATATGAGCTTGCCCAGTGTTTTTCTGATTTTATTTCTTTTACAGATAAATGTAAATATAATAAATGCTCGCATACGGTTGAGGAAGGATGCGCCGTGCTTGAAGCGGTAAGAGAAGGAAAAATTAAGAAAACCCGCCATGAAAGCTATATGTATTTATATAATTGTGTAAAAAATTTTAAACCTTGGGAAAAGAGGTCATAGTCACAAATAAATAAAGATATAATTATATCATGTTTTTGTATTTCCTTTGCTTAATATTACAATTCTAATATCTATATATAGTGTTTCAAAGACTTTTTTATTTCATTATTTTATATTTTCCGATTTGACACAATAATATTTTTTATTGTATTAATGCTATAATTATAATATAAAATCACAATTGTACAATTTGTACATTTTTTTCATTTAATTTTTGTTCATATCGACTGTTGCAATTTATTCATACACATGTTACAATATATTCAGAAATTTTATAGGAGGATATCTATGAAAAAGACTTTTGCATTACTCATTGCCATCGTCATGATAGCTTCTCTGTGCGCATTTCAGGTAAGCGCAGCCGGAAAGGTTGTTTATGTCGGCGGCGATCCAACTCTTGAAGAAAAAGGCACCGGAACACAAGATGATCCTTTTTCAAAGCTCTCTCTTGCGATCAAAGCACTTCCGCAAGGCGGCGAAATCGTTCTCTTAAACGACATTGACCTCGGATACGAATACACCAATGACAAAACCAAACCAGCTCCTACGGCAGATACAATCGGTAATTCATCCGATACTGCTTTTCATTGCAGAAACCCATTTCATACCGGATATATTACAATCCGCAGTGAATCATCCAGTGATGTAAAAAATATTGTTTTTACATGTCACAGAGATTTTACATCCTGGGTAATGGGTGGTCCGACGATATTTAAGGATGTAAAATTCAGTTTTTCAGCAATCGGTGGTTATAAGAGGATCTATTCAAACGGATTCCCGCTTATATTAGACTCAGGTACCACTGGTGAAGGAACTTATTTCTATCCCGGAATAAGCCCCTATACAACCGATGAAGATAAAGCTTCAAGAATCGTGACAAAATCTGATATCATATTCAAAGACGGTAATTGGAATTATCTTTTCGGCGCTCAGGCGACCAACTGCGCCAGCGATCTTGTTTCAAATTATTATGTAATAGGAAAAGCTTCTATCGTCGGATATGCTTCTGTCGGTCCGATGTTTGGAGTTTCTTTCAAAGAAGCAAACCTCTATGTGGATACTACAGGAGCGGTCGCTACTGTTCATTCAGCATATCAAGGTAAAGACGGAACCGTAAATATCTATATCAGAAACGGCTCAGTCGGAACTCTCAACTGCGCCACACAAAGCGGCGGCACACTTAAAGCTGTCAACGTTTATATTTCCGGCGGAGATGTCACCACGGCTCTCAACGGAAAATGCGACGTTGCCGAATCGACAAATCTCTTTCTCGGCAAGGGCTTTAAACCAACTGCCACCGCAGCTGATTTTACATCGACAAATGAATCCACAATTTTCTATGTAGACGGAGCTCTCGGTCATGCAGATTCCGGAGACGGCAGCCATGGCAATCCTTTTGCAAAAATTTCTCAGGCTATAAAAGCAATAGGCGACAATGACGGCACAGTTGTTCTTCTCTCTGATGTTGACCTTGCATACGAAATGTATGAAACTCCCAACGGAAGCGATGATACAGTTAAAACTCATATTTTCAATCCTAAACACAAGGGAACCATAACAATTCTTGGCACTTCCTGCGAAGCTCCCACAAATATCAAGATGACCGCTCATCGTTGGTATGCTTCCTGGAATATGGGCGGAAACACAATTTGCTACAACATAGGAATATTTGGTAACTGTTCATATTATCAGATCTTTAACAATGGTTATGACCTTACTTTTGATTATAACTGCACAACTGCCGGCGGTGCGACATATTTTTACACCGGTAATTCTCCTTATCTTTCCGATGAAGACACCGCGGCTCTCGACGGCAAATATACCGGCGGATCGCTCACTTTTAAAACCGGTACATGGAATTACATTTTCGGGCCGAAGAAAACCGCTATTGCTGAAGTGTCCGAAGGCGAAACCCCGGCTGATAATTTCAACGAAGATGTCAGCACTGCAAATAATATACTCGGTGATGCTGTGTTCTCAGGTTATATTGAGCTGGGCGGAATGGATAATGTCAACGTCAACAAAGTAACTTTGAACTGCAACACCGCAGGCACTATCGGAACTCTGCATGTCGGTTATGCCGGCAACATAAAGGAATGCAGACTCAACCTTCTTAGCGGTACTATCGACAAAGCAGCTCTCGGCAGCGTAAGCGCTGAAGGTTTAACCTGCGATAAGATGATCCTTAATCTTCGCGGCGGCGATATAACAACTCAGTTTGATCTCATTGATACCAAGCCTTTCACTTTCGGTGAAGCAATCGCGTATGTAGCAGACGGAATAAAATACACCGCTACAGCCGGCGAGGGTATTACTCTTAAGACCGGAAATCTCCCCGCTACAGTCTCTCTTGACAAGACATCATATAAACCCGGTCAAGCAATCACTGTTTCCTTCACAGATGCTTCCGCAAAAGACTGGGTTGGAATTATTAAGAAGGGTCACACCCCCGGAGAAACCGCCATCGACAATGATATGGGCGGCAAAACATTCGGATCTGCTCTCATGTGGGCTTATATAAGCGGCGAAGGACAAGTAGTTCTTACCGCTGAATCTGAAGGCTGTCTCAAAGATCTCGAAAAGATCGAGCTTCCTGTCGGCGATTACATCCTCTTCTACGCTCAGAACGACAGCTATGCAGTAACTCAGTCTATCGAATTCAAAGTAAGCAATGAAACCGCTCCTACCGAGACCGGCGATATGACATATATTCTCATCGCCGCAATCATTTTATCAGCAATAGCAGCAGCCGTTGTTGTTAAGAAGCAGAGATCATAATTCGCTTAAATAAATTACCGGAAGCTTTTCAGCTTCCGGTAATTTTTATTCCCAAAACTCGTTTAATGCATCTTTTAAATCATCAATATCGGCAATATGTTTTATATCATCCCAATCGTCAGGAAAAGCTTCTATATAGTCCTGCTGTCTGTATCTTGAATCGCAAAGTAATATGAATCCTCTGTCATCTTCGCTTCTGATAACTCTGCCGGCAGCCTGAAAGACACGGTTTAATCCCGGCAGATCATATGCGAGTCTTTTCCCTGTTTCTCCTCTTTCGTCATATAGTAATACCTGAGATTCCTTTTCTTTATTCGGAGGCACCAATCCAACTCCTACAATTATGGCACCGTAAAGAGCATCTCCAATCAGGTCTATTCCTTCAGAAAATATTCCGCCTAAAACAGCAAAACCGACCATTGAAATATTGCCTAAAGCAATCTGACGAAAGCTTGATACAAACGATTCTCTTTCAGAATTCGGCATATGCCTTTTTTGTACTATAATTTTATCATATGAAAAAAGTCTTTTGTAAACCGATACCGCATTTTCAAGGTAATCAAAAGACGGCATAAAAACAAGATAATTTCCATGCTTCACATTAACTGCCGCGTTTATATATCTACAAAGATCAACAACAGTCGAATTTCTTGCCGAATATGTAGTTTCTATTTCTATGTCTGCAATCAATCGGTTTTCACGTGCATATGGCGATGGCAAATCAATAAAATTGTCAAAATCATTTCCGCCCAGTACGTTGAAATAATATTCGCTCGGCAGCAGAGTCGCAGAAAAAAACACAGCATTTCCCCATTGCAGCACAATGCTTGAAATCCGTTCCGATGGATCGATAAGATATATTTTTAATGATCCGTCCGTATCATAAAGCGTCATATAGGTTCTGATATAGGATGATATTAATCTGTTTGAGCTTTTGCTATCAAGATTCCGAACTGTTTTCGCTATATCGGCTATAAAACAAAACCTTTTATATTTGAAATAAAGATCTTTTATCTTTTCATACGGATACGGCAATGTGTCATCTTCTGGATTCAACGTTATCAACCGTTTCAACAAAAGCTCAGAGAGCTTATATGCGTATATCACTGGTTCATCTTCAAGCTCAAATGAAAATAATTTGTTTTCTTCCTTTACAGCTTTTGCGGCAATTTTAAAATAATTAAGTAAATCCGAAGTAATTTCCGCTTCCTGCTTAAATTTGTTTGATATTGCTTTATAAAATGACGAAATATCTGATTCGTCAAGTCTCGCGGACCAACATTCTCTTACTCTGTCAGGAAGGTTATGCGCCTCGTCTATAAGAAGGAAATAATTATCAGTATTCAACGCGTATCGCTTTATTGAAACAAATGGATCAAAAATATAATTGTAGTCGCAGATGACGATATCGCAATATTCAGAGGCGTCAAGCGCAAGCTCAAAAGGACATACTTTATATTTATCAGCAAAAAAGCCTATATCTTTTTCGCTGATATGTGTGTTTTGATTCAGCAGATTAAGTAATGCTTCATTTATCCGTGAGTAATGACCTGCTGCCTTTTCGCATAGCTCAGGAGTGCATTCATCAAACGGGCAGAGATCATGCTTTGACGCAAGGGTAATTGATTTTAATAAAGGCTTTCCGTTTTGGAGCGCATTAAGCGCATCCATTGCGGCGGCCCTTATACTGCTTCTTGGTGTTAAATAAAATATTTTATCTGTTTTTCCGGCCAGAAGTAATTTAATTGCCGGATACAGAGCAGAAATTGTCTTCCCTATACCGGTAGGAGCAGACGCAAACAACTTGTATTTATTTTTACCCGCTTTATATATTTCACGTATAAGCTCTTTTTGTCCGTCGCGGTATTTATCATACGGAAATTTAATTGTCTTATTATTCAGTTCAGGATTTATATATCGCTTTGCAGCTATCAATGCAAAAGGAAGGTAAGCTTTGATCAGCGTATTAAAGAATTCGTTCAGCTCAGTAAATTCATTAACGCTTTCTCTGTATACTATTTCACCGCTGTTGACCGGCACATAACAAAGCCTGATATTACATCTTGATAGCTTTCTGGAAACGCAAAGCATGAAGGCATAACATTTTGCCTGGGCAAGGTGAAGCGGGTTATACGGAACATTTTCTGCGGTACCTTTAACGCTTTTAATTTCATCTACGGTGTATTCGCCATTGTTCAATGAAATGCCGTCGGCAATTCCGGACACAACAAATTCGATACAGTTATCAGCCAGGACAAACTTTGATTCAAGACGAACCTCAGCTCTGTAATTCTCGTTTTCAGATATCATATCCGATTCAAAACGAGAATGAACGTCCTTTCCTTCTTTGAGCCTGTCAGATGTATAAATTCCGCGACCGCCAATATCTCCAGAGCGAAGCAAGAAGCAGACAAGCTCTCCCACTGAAATATTGACAGTACATTTACATACAGATAATTCATCTGAAATAGATTTTCTGGTTTTCATTTAATTGTTACGAAGTTTTTCAGAATACCTATACCTTCAATTTCAACTTCTATTATATCACCGGCTTTTATCTCTCCGATTCCGCTGGGTGTTCCTGTGGTGACAACATCGCCAGGCATTAGAGTCATACATGACGTAATGAATTCAAGCTGTTCATATACATTCCAACGCATATCTGATGTATTTGCCTTCTGAACTGTCTTTCCGTTACGAACCGTTCTGATATTCAAGCACATAGGATCAACTTCAGTTTCAATCCATGGACCGAAGGGAGCAAAGGTATCAAATCCTTTTGCGCGTGTCCATTGACCATCAATTTTTTGAATGTCACGTGCTGTCACATCGTTAAAGCAGGTATAGCCCAATATATAGTTATGTGCGTCAGATGCTTTAACGCTGCTTGCTTTTTGCGATATAATAAACGCCAGCTCACCCTCATAATCGATTCTTCCAAAACCATTCGGGATCCTGATATTGCCTAAATGATGGTTTACAGAGCTTGGAGGCTTCAGAAAAATGACCGGTGTCTCAGGCACTTCTCCTCCGATCTCAGCAATGTGTTCTTTATAACATTTGCCGACAGCGACGATCTTTGACGGCATTGAAGGAGAAAGGATTACTATATTGTCCGTTTGATCTGATATTGGCAGAATTTCACCTGTTTCGGTAAACCTAAGAAAATCCGTATCACAGCTTTTTTCTTTATTTAAATATTCGCACACAGAGATTTTATCTCCAACGATTTTACCGTATAAAACCGTTTTCTTTTTTCCGTCATTATACTCAAAACGTACAATACGCATATCTATTCTCCGTTTTATAAGTTATTCAGGATTTCAGACCATACATTCCCGCTTCCCTCTCCTGTAAGAGAAGAAAATGGTATCACTTTCGTGCCCGGACGGATGATATCACTGTTTCGAAGCTCGTCTAGATTGATTTTTAGAATTGCTTTTGTTAGTTTATCAGATTTTGTGGCCGCAACAATATATGGTATGTCATGGTAATTCATCCATGTAAACATATTGATATCATCTTTTGTCGCTCCGACTTTTATATCTATCAACTGTATAACGGCTTTAAGCTTGTCGTTTTCTTCGAAATAAGCTTCAACCAGATTAGACCACTTAAGCTGTTCTTCGTTGCTGCGCTGTGCATATCCATATCCGGGAAGATCCACAAAATATATCTTTCCGTCTATATTGTAATAATTAATTGTAATCGTTTTCCCCGGCATTCCGCTTACGCGTGCAAAGTTTTTTCTGTTCAATAGTTTATTAATCAATGAACTTTTGCCTACATTTGAACGTCCCGAAAAAGCAATTTGATATAATCCGTCTCTTATCAGCTGCTCGGAAAATCCGGCGGAAATTGTCAGAGATACATTGTTTTTATTCATCACTTCCTCCTGAAGCTTATTAAACGGTAAATAATAAGATTTTCAGCTTCGCATGCCTGTAATATTAACAGGTACTCTTATTTCTGAAATACTTATATTCGTATTTTCAAAATCAGTAGCTGAAGGCGCTTTTACTTTTGTTTCAGATGCGCTTTCTAATTCTTTGAAACCGCATAATGCAACTCTCAACACATCGAAAATGCTATCTGCCGGAATAAATTCAACATTTTGTTTAACTTCTTCGTCGACTTCATCAAGATCATCAAGGTTTTCGATGGGAATTATTATTTTCTTCATTCCGTTTGCATAAGCAGCCGAGCACTTTTCTCTGAGACCGCCTATAGCAAGCACATTTCCAGTGAGCGTTATTTCGCCTGTCATTGCGATGTCGGTTCTTACGGGCATTTCGGAAAGAGCCGATACAAGCGCACAGGTCATAGATACTCCTGCGCTCGGCCCGTCCTTTGGCACCGCTCCTTCGGGAAAATGAATATGTATGTCAGTCTTATTATAAAAATTTGTATCCTTAATTCCGAACGCTTCGGCATTTTTCCTAATAAGACTTATCGCAGCGTGAGCCGATTCCTTCATAACATCTCCGAGCATACCCGTTAGCTCAAGCTTACCGGTACCGGGCATGGTCAAAACTTCGACTTTAAGCAATTCGCCGCCGGATTCTGTCCACGCAAGTCCATTTACAACACCGATCTGCGGAAGCTTTTCAATCTTATCTTTTTTATATTTTCTTTTTTCAAGATAATTGATTATGTCAGCAGACTCAATAGTCAATGTCTGAGCCTCGCCCGAAACAATCTTTTTTGCGGCACGGCGGCATATCTTAGCTATCTCTCTTTCAAGATTTCTGACGCCTTGCTCTCTTGTGTAATACTCGATTATTTCTGTAATCGACGCATCTGTGAATTTTAAAATCCTTCGATTCAACCCATGACGCTTAACCTGCTTAGGAATTATATGGTTTTTTGCTATTGATATTTTTTCCGACGCAGTGTAACCCTTAATGCTAATAATTTCCATTCTATCGAGCAATGCTCTTGGAATGGTCTCAGTAGTATTTGCTGTTGCAATAAACATACAATCCGAAAGGTCAACCGGTATTTCAATAAAATGATCTCTGAACGCGTGATTCTGTTCACCGTCCAATACCTCAAGCAAAGCCGACGCGGGATCTCCGTGACCGTCATATGCAAGCTTATCAATTTCATCAAGTACAACAACCGGATTCAAAGAACCGGCTTGCGTCAAAGCGTTTACTATTCTACCTGGCATACTACCTATATACGTTTTTCTATGTCCGCGTATTTCCGCTTCATCACGAATACCTCCCAGAGATATACGCACATATTTTCTTTTCATAGCTCTTGCTATTGAAGCGCATATTGATGTTTTACCGACTCCAGGCGCTCCGACAAGGCAGATGATCTGTGTCTTCAGTTCAGGAGCAAGCTGTTTTACAGCAAGAAATTCAATGATTCTTTTCTTGACGTCGATTAAACCGTCATGATCTTCATTCAATATTTTTTCCGCGGATTTTATATCAAGTCTGTCTTTGGTTTTCTTTGTCCAAGGCAATTCAAGACATGCGTCTATATAATTTTTAATAACGGTGGCTTCCGCTGAACCAAACGCCATCTTTGAAAGCTTTTCATTTTCTTTTAAAAGACGGTCTTCAACAGCTTTCGGCAGCTTCTTTTTTACTATTTCATCGTAAAGCTCATCGGATTCTTCTTCAGGTTCGGTATTTCCAAGTTCTTCTCTTATAACATGAAGCTGCTCACGGAGAAAATAATCGCGCTGACTTTTATCCATCCGATCATGGACCTTTTTGTTTATGTCCTCTTCGAGCTTTAGTATATCAATCTCTGATTCCAAAATAAGAGAAATCAACTCCGCGCGTTTTATCGGGTCGAATTCCTCAAGAATTTCTTGTTTGTCTTCATATTTAAACAACACATTAGCGGCGATAAAATCCGAAAATAACCCCGGATCGCTAATTGCGTTTATAGCGACAGTCGCCTCTTTTGAAAGCTTCGGAGCAAATTTTAGATATGTATTAAGCCTGTCTATTGCGTTTTTAATTAAAGCTTCTCCGCGGATACCGCCGTTATCATCAAGCGCTATCGCTTTTTTGATTACATCGGCGTACAATTCTCCGTTTTCATACTTATGAAGCTCCGTCATTTCTGCGCGAGCAACTCCTTCCACGATAAGACGGTATTGCTTATCCGGAAGTTTTAAAGCTTGTTTTATTACTGCAATTGTGCCGATTTTATATAGATCCTTTTGTTCAGGAATATCTACAGAAGAATCAATTTGTGTCACTATAAATATTTTTTTGTCCGATTCCAGCGCTTTTTCAATAGCTGCGACAGATATTTCTCTCGTAGCTTCGAATCCTGTCGGCATATCAGGAAATACTACCATTCCTCGCATTGCAATTACAGGGAGAGTAAAGCTTGTTAATTTTTCTGTATATTTAACCATTTATATTATTTCCTTTTTTCATATTGAGCAGAATAAGTCATTTTCTATTATATCAGACAAAAGAATAAAAGACCATAAGTTTTTATTAATTTTCAATTAAATTTTCTGAGCGGTTAATAGTAAGCGATGTCGTAAAACAAAAAAGCGAGCCCCGAGGAGCTCGCTTTTTTGTTTATTCACTTTTGAATTTAATTATTTAGCTCTTCTTTTTGCGACAACTACACCTGCAAGGCTAAGAGCAGCAACGAGAGCGAATACAACGGTGGTATCACCGGTGGTCGGATTCGTTGTATCATCTTCTGCAGGTTCTGTTGCAGTGGGATGAGCATCAGCGTATGCTTTTGCGATCACGGCGTCAGCATCAGTTTCATGAGCAGGCGTAGGAGCCATAGCAGCTCTTCCGGCTGCGGAATCGTCTGTCTTTATCAAAAGGCAGTCGTACTGAATGTCATTAGCAATGGTATCTTTTGTAGCATAGAGATTAACGGTGATATAAGCAGTTCCTGCGGGAGCAGTTGTTGCAAAACCAGCGCCGCCATCATATGCATTTCCAGCATTGGCAGTGTCAGAATTGGCAGTGTATTCATAATAGTTGGTATCAGTAGCGGCAACAGCTTTGAGATCCTTGTCCCAATACTCAACTTTGAAGCCCATAACTCCTTGAGCGCTGGTCATATTATCAACAAACCAAAGAACGCATTCGGTCTTGATCTTTGTTCCTGCTTCAACGGGAATATAAGCTGTTCTTATTCCCATAACGCTGTTGGCATCGGTCTTATCAAATCCGAGAGCAAACTTTCTATACCAACCATAAGTAGATTGGAATATTTTCGCATCGGTAAATTCGCTGTCTTTTGATTTAACGAAGCCGTAAGGAAGACTGTCATCAGTAAAGCCCGCGTTTTCAATAACACGCATGCCTTTTTCGTCCTGAACAATGGTATCGATATTGGTCGGCATACCGTCGGCGGCAACAGGATATCCTTCGAAATCGGTGTAGAAAATTACACCATTGTCTTTGTCTGTCCATGCGATGAACTTAGGATCGGTCGTGGGAGCAGCATATGAGCTGACTGCGATCAGAGCCGAAATCATCATGCATGCAAGAATAACGGAAAAAAGTCTTATAGCCTTTTTCATAGTGAAACCCTTTCTTTTGTACAAAATTTCTATGTTTATTATACCGCATTTAAATTCGTAATACAAGAGGATTTTTGAATAATTTTAATTTTTTTTAAATTTTTTACAGACGAGGTGTGTCAACGCTTTCACATATTGGATATCCCTGGGAAGATCTCTTCGCATTTCCAATACCTTCCTGCTCGAACACAACTATATCATTTTCTCCTTTTTTCAAAAGAGCTTCCGGTAAAAAGAGCGTTTTAGTAGGTCCAACATCAAAGTATCTTCCTAAATTAAAACCGTTTACGAAAACAATTCCCTTCTTAAAGCCCTCTGTTTTAATAAATGTGTGCCCGTCCGGAGCGTCATTCAAAAAAAGAGTCCCTTTCATAAACGCGGGAAGCATATCCGCACTAAGCTCGGATGACGGAATATACCCGTCATCGGGAATATCGGTCATCGGGCATGTATACACATCCCATTCAAACTGATATTGGTAGTCAAGCTTAATACCACCAATAATTCCCTTTCTGTCATATATACCCGAGCCGTAATTTACGCGTCCCATATTCTCTGTCACAATCGTTATCAATAATCCGCTCTCAGGTATTTCAGGAAGCTTCAAATGCTTGTTTTGCTCCTCGTCGTTGCGGTATATGGTTTTTAAAAGCTTTCCGTCCGCAAAAATATACGCTCTGTCTCTTATGTCACCAAAGCTCAGTTCTCCGCCCGTGTGCGGCCCGCAAAGGCGTTTTTCGTATACTATATAGCCTGTGTTCTGATCATATTTTTCCATTGAATCCGGAAAAGAGGAATGATGAAATCCTGAAATATCTTTAAAACATGATAAAAATGGTTTGGCGCGGTCGAGAATTATTTCTCCGTAAGCACGTCTTTTATGTTCAGCAGGTCGTTCGGGAAGCTTCACTTTTGTTCTTTCTTTCATCAGTGAACAAAGCTTTGTATATTTTTCAGTATATCCTCCCCATTCGCTTATTATGCTGTCATAATCATAGCTTGTTACAGTCGGCATATATTTACCGTCATAGTTCGCACCGTTCATAAACCCGAAGTTTGTCCCGCCGTGAAACATATAGAAATTAAAGGACGCATTTGCATCCAGCATATCGGCGACTTCTTTTCCGAACGATTCCGTATCGCGTGTATGATGCGGAGCATCAATCGCCCAGTGATCAAACCATCCGTCCCAAAATTCAGTACACATAGGCGGATCATCCGGTCTGAAACGCTTCAATTCGTCAAAGGCGGCCTTTGCGTTGCTTCCGAAGTTTGCCGTTTCGTAAACCTCCGGAAGGCTTCCACCCTGGAACGACAGCCTGACAGGACCGTCAGAGGTGAAAAAGAATGTGTCAATTCCATTTTTTAAGTATAATTCCTTTAATGCGGCAAGATATGACTTATCATTTCCAAAGCTGCCATATTCATTTTCGATCTGCAGCGCTATTACGTTTCCACCGCGTGAATATAATGAATCATGTATTAAATCGCAATATTTATTAAGATAATCACGCACATGCGTCATATAAGGCTCCGAATTGCATCTGAGCCTTATGTTTTCATCCTTTAACAGCCAAGCGGGAAATCCGCCAAAATCCCATTCGGCACAAATATACGGACCCGGACGGAGAATGACGTACAAACCAACTTCCGATGCCGCTTCAATAAATTTTTTCAAATCAAGCATTCCTGAAAAATCGAAACAGCCCTTTTGTGGCTCATGCAGATTCCAGCATGAATATGTCTCCACGGTATTCATTCCGCAGGATTTCAGCTGTAACAGCCGTTCTTTCCAGTATTCGGGAAACACGCGAAAATAATGAATTGAACCGGATCTGATTATAAATGGATCATCATCGAGATAAAACGAACCGTTTTTAATACAAAGATCTTTTTTCATATGCCTCTCCTTATTTATTTTAAATATTTGATTTTTTAAGTTGAGCGTAATTACCCAGCAGTTTCTTTCGTCCTGCTTTTGCAAAATCGATTACATAAAGCATATCGCCCGCAACCTCGGTCGCTTCAACTATTTCACCGATACCGAACAGCTTATGCTCGATAATATCCCCTGCGTCGAATTTAGGTGCTTTATTTACATTGATCTTTGGTGATTTTGTATCAGGCAACCGATCATGCTGAGAATTTACGGAAGCTCTGCCGCCAGAGCCGCCTTTTATTTTACTGCTTTCCGTTCTTTTTGAGTTTTCAAATCGTTGCCCTTCATCGAGGCATTCATAATCTTTGTTTCTTTCCTCCGGACACGAACGAAAGACCTTGACATTTTTATTATCGCAGTATTCATCGGGTATCTCCGAAGCAAAACGCGAAACCGGATTTCGCGATATGAAGCCGTATAAAAGCCTTGTTTCGCAGTTTGTTATACAAATGTTTTTCTTTGCACGGGTTAACGCGACATAAAAAAGCCGTCTTTCTTCTTCTATTTCATCCGGAGAATCAACCGATCTCTGCGATGGAAATATTCCTTCCTCAACAGCGGGAAGAAACACGTAATTAAACTCAAGCCCCTTCGCGCTGTGTACTGTCATTAATACCACAGAATCAGATGATTCATCATAATTGTCTATATCCGAAATAAGCGCAGATTCCTCGAGATATGCTGAAAGCGTCGGTTCTTCATGCTTTTCGGTAAAAGAGACGGCGTTTGATACAAGCTCGTTTATATTATCGATCTTGTCTTCGGCTTCTTTTCCGAGCTTGATCAACATATCCATATATCCGCTTTCTTCAATCACTGATCTGAAAAGCTCCGGAAGGCTTATAATACTTTTCTTCAGACGCATTTTCTCAATAATCTCGCAGAAAGGCGCGAATTTATTCTTCAGCGGTTTCAGCTTTTCGTATTTATCACAGTTGCAGATGACTTCATAAAATGTGATTCCCTCTTCTTCTGAAACAGTTAAAGCGGTATTTACCGCGGTATCCCCTATTCCGCGCCTGGGCGTATTGATTATACGCATTAAACGAACTGTATCAGAAGGATTTTCGATCACCGCGAGATATGAATGTATATCCTTTATTTCCGCTCTGTCATTGAAACGTGTTCCGCTCAACAACCTGTGCGGAATTCCGTTCTTAGTTAATACAGTTTCAAGCTCGTTGGAAACCGCGTTGACTCTGTACAGCACGGCAAAATCAGAAAGTTTATACTTCCCCGAAGAAACTAGTGTTTTTATTGTATCCGCAATGAACTGAGCCTCCTGCTCACGGTCGGGAAGCCGCTTGATAAGTATTTTATCTCCAGTTTCCTTATCACACCATAAGATTTTTCCGTGCCTTGATTCGTTATGAGCGATAAGCGCGTTCGCAGCCTCAAGGATGCTCTTTGTCGAGCGGTAATTCTGTTCGAGCATTATTATTTTTGCTTCGGGATATTCCTTGTCAAAGCCAAGTATGTTTTCAACCACTGCTCCTCTGAATTTATATATACTCTGATCGTCATCGCCTACGACCATTAAATTCTTGCATTTCTCCGATATGATTCTAAGAAGAATGCATTGAACCGTATTGGTGTCCTGATATTCATCGACAAGCACATATGAAAACTTGTTTTGTATGTATTCTCTTGGCTCATTATGATCTCTGAAAAGGATTACTGTCAGCATTATTATATCATCAAAATCCAAAGCATTTGCTTCTTTGAGGCGTTTTTGATACAGTTCGTATATCTGAGCCATGCCGCGCGCTTTGAAATCCCGTGAAGAAGAGCGTGTCGTAAATTCCTCGTATGAAATCATTCGGTTCTTTGCGTATGAAATTTTATTTTGCACTTCGCGGGGAACAAACACCTTGTCGTCAAGCTGCAGATTTTTAATACAGGAAACGATCAGCTTTTTTGTGTCATCCGTGTCGTATATAGAAAAATCCCTGTTATAGCCTATCTGATCTATATACCTTCTCAATATCCTGACGCAGATCGAATGGAAGGTGCCGGACCAGATGTCTTTTGCAGCCTCTCCCACAAGTATATCAAGCCTTGATTTTATTTCGGCCGCGGCTTTATTCGTAAAGGTTATGGCAAGAATTCTGTGCGGTGGGCAGGGAGAATCCGCAAAAGGCTTTAATATTCCGAACAACATATTCATATCAGTTATACCCGAAGCGGCAATTCCCTCGAGCATTTTTAATTCTGATTCGGAAACCTCGGGATTTCTATTAGAATAATACGCGTCTCCGAAATTAATCAGATACGCTATCCTGTTCACCAAGGCCGTTGTTTTTCCGCTGCCTGCTCCGGCGAGCACAAGGACTCTTCCTTTAACGGAATATACCGCCTCTCTCTGCCGGTCATTGAGGAAAGAATAGTATTTATCAAAGAAAACATGTTTGAGTGAATTTACACGCTTTTCCACAGCGTTCAGGGAATCGTTAATCGTCATTTTCTATCCTTATTTATGGGAATTGCCTTTCGACGCGCGACAGTCGCGCGTCGAAAGGCATCAGGTTGATTTGTTTGATTTATCAGAATTCCGAGAGAGCAACCTCACGTTTTTCAGCGAGTGATTTTTCTATGGCATTAAGTACATATACCGGCTTAACAAGATCGTCAGTTGAAATCGCGGATTTGCCGGTGCGAATCATATCGACAAAATGTTTTACTTCACTTTCATAGATCCCGCCGATGTTCGGATTTTTTACAATGTTGCCGCCGGCGCCGTATGCGATTGCAATATACTGGTAATTACGGACGAAATTTAGAATAATATCATATTTTGTATATCTGGCAACAGCGGTAAGATGTCCTTCCGATGAAGCGAACGCGCTGACTGACAGAATGTCGCTGCCGAAAGCGGTCATAGCCATTTCGACAAGATGCGATCCGTAGAAATACATGCCGCCGTATTCGCTTTCGAGTTCTGCCGGGAAATTGATTATGCCGCTGTAAAGCTTGCCGACTTTGCCTTCGGCAATTTCAGTTTTCATTTCGAGAAGCTCCGGTGAAAATTTACATCCCGAGCCGCCGATCAGGGGCACCTTGTTTTCAGCGGCAAGAGCAAGCAGTTCACGGGTGTCTTCCACCGAGATGGTGACAGGCTTATCTATGAAGCATGGCATTCCGGCCTTGATAAAGGGCTTTGCGAAAGGAAGGTGATATTTTCCGTGACGGGATGTCACCATTACGCAGTCCACAAGCGGAAGCATTTCCTCCGGCGAGGAAACAATTTTAATTTCAGTTTCCGGGCAGGCCTTTACGATTTCTTCGCTGGGAGACTTTTCAAGAGCGTAAAGAGCGGTGACTCTGAAGTCCGGATAATTATATTCGCCTTTTTCGTTTTTCGTATTCATGGTCTTTGCAAAGGCCATTGCATGTGAATTTTCTGTTCCGAGTATACCAACGCGATACATTTTTATTTCTCCTTAATAATTATTTTCTTACAAAATCAGACATTGCATATTTCATGTCCGGCGGGTTCTGGCGGCGTACTTCCTCGTAAATTGCTATCTGCTGACGAACCTGATATGGCTTTATGGGAGTATCGGCTCCATTTACGAGCGCGTCATATGTCATTTCGTAATATTTCTGAACAGCTCCCGTAAAAGCGCCGCTTCCGTCAACGCTGAAGGATTCTTCATGCCAGTTGAGATTTTCAGAGCAATACTTCGGGGTTCCGTCTTCTTTCTTCAGCGGAAGCACGGTAAGCTTTTGTTCGGAAGCCTCCGAACCAATGAAATACTTCCATTGTATCTGAGACTGTGAAGCTTTGAGTCCGCCGCGTGTTCCTTGAATTTTATATGTATAGGAAGGATAAGGATCGCTTGAGGATGCGGAAACAATTACAAACGGCTTTCCGGGGAAAGAAAGAACAAGCTTCGCATAATCCTCGGCGTCACCATAACCGTTTGCGTTATAAAGACGCGAAAGAACGGCCGGCATATGGTCATAATCGTTTATAAGACTTAAAACCTGATCGAGGGGATGAGGAACGGTATTGTAGAGGTTGCCGGCGTTAAAGCAAAGAACCGTCTGCCAGTCCCAGCGGCGGAAAAAGCCGCCGAATTGAACGTCTATTTCGATAAGACTGCCGAGCACACCTGAATCCAATATTTCCTTGATTTTTACAAAGTAAGGAGCAAAACGTGACTGCTGGAAAATATTCATGTATTTTCCGTTCTTTTTTGCTGTCGCGATCATGTCGTCAAGCTCCGCAACAGAATGAGAAGCAGGCTTTTCACATACGACGTTAAAGCCATGATTCAATAAATCAATTGTTATAGGAGCATGCTGTTCACTGGTCGTTGAATTGATCACAAGATCAATATCTTTTCTTGAGAACAGATCCCTGTAATCGGAATAGATATCACAGCCCGCGCCATATTCGTTCCTGGCGATTTCACGGCGCTGTGCATCCCATTCAACAACGGCGGCAAGATTAAACTTTTCTTTGCCGGCGTTTGTTTGCAAAAATGCGCCGTGGATATCCCGTCCGCTTCTGCCTTGCCCGAGAATTGCAACATTGAGCTTTTTCATAATACCTCTCATATTTTCGGCCTTCCACTCCTGCGGTCGTGCCGTATTTAACGCCCGTAAAGGCATTAACGAGTAAATTATAATATTAAAACTCAAAAAAGTAAAGGGTATTTATAATATTGTTGTTAATTTTCCGTAATTTTCACATTATTTGTCACATGATTTTTCCACGCGGATTTTTATTTGATATTAATTCTGTCGCTTTATCATTGAAATTATCTTTTATATTTGATATAATATCTTCGATAAAAAGATTTCGGAGGAATTACTTTGGGCTGCGTTTGCTGTTTTACCGGTCACCGGTTTTCAGGCCTTCCGTTCGGATCTGACGAATCTGACGAAAAGTGCATGAAATTGACTGATCTTATCTACAAACAAATACGCTTTTTATACGATTTTTGCGGAGTTGATACTTTTATAACCGGGATGGCTCTCGGAATCGATCAGATCGCCGCGGAGCAAACGCTGTCTATTAAACGTATTCATCCGAATATAAGGCTTATCTGCGCTCTTCCATGTGAGAAGCAATATTCAAAATGGACATACGAGCAGGAAGCGCGTTTCAGAGCTATTCTCTCAAAGGCCGATGATTCAAAAATTCTTCAAGTAAATTACAGTCCGGACTGTATGCATAAGCGCAACAAATATATGGTTGATAATTCCGATTTCGTACTTGCGGTCTGGGACGGCTCCTCCGGCGGAACTTCTCAGACTGTCAGATATTCCCTTAAAAAGAAGAAACGCGTTATAATCATCAATCCCGTAACGTTTGAAATTAAAAAGGAAAATATATGAACCAGAACATATTTATGGGTATAGACGGCGGCGGCACAAAAACCGACATAGCTATCGTGTCAGATTCCGGAAAAGCCATCGCAAAAAAATCGTTTGCAGGCTCAAATCCGAACGACTCCGGACTTGATAACGCCTGTCAGTCGCTTCAAAATTATATAAAAGATATTTTGTCTGGCTCCGAACTGTCAGAAACCGATATTACAGCTTGCTTTGCCGGAATCTCGGGAGCATCCACAGGTAGAAATTTAATAAAACTCAATGATTTTTTACATATTGTATTGCCTCAGACCTTATTAAAAATCGGTTCGGACGCTCATAATTGTATTTCATGCGGTATTTATCATAATAACGGATGCTGTATGATCGCCGGAACAGGTTCATCTGCTTTTGCGCGAAAAGGTGAAAAGCTGTTCCAATGCGGCGGATGGGGATATCTTGTTGACGACGCCGGAAGCGGCTTTTCAATCGGACGCGACGGTTTATGCGCAGCCTTCCGGGCGAGAGACGGCAGAGGTGAAAAAACTGTTTTAGCAAAGCTGCTCGACGAGCGTTATGGTGCGCCGTTTTCCATGAAGCTGGATGAATTTTATAAAGGCGGAAAAAGCGCGGTCGCCGCAGTCGCTCCGATTGTTTTCATGGCCCGTTCTCTCGGCGATACAGTCGCAGTCGCAATAATCGATAAAGCAGTCGACGAAATTAAACTTCATATTTCAGTCCTTAAAAGCTATTTTCCCGATGAAGAATGCCGCGTCGTTCTTTGCGGAGGTATGTTCCGTGATAAAGATGTCATTCCCGTCATGCTTCAAAAATTAATCGGAGAAGGCATTGAGCTTATAAATCCTATTGCTCCTCCAGTTTTTGGCGCAGTAGCCGAAGCGATGAATATCACCGGTATCAAAGCCGGTAAAAGAGAAGAAGAAGCTTTTATGAATTCTATATCAATATAAAGCATTATGCACTACATACATGTAAAAGGAATACTGTCGTCTCAGAACGGCATGAATTTATATCGCGGCTGTACACACGGATGTATTTATTGCGACAGCCGCAGCAAATGCTATCAATTCACACATGACTTCGAAGATATAGAAGTCAAGCAAAATGCTCCGGAGCTATTGGAAAAATCGCTTAAAGCAAAGCGCAGGAAATGCATGATCGGAACGGGTTCGATGTGTGATCCGTATATGCACTGCGAACAACAGCTCGGACTTACCCGTCGCTGCCTTGAAATCATCGATCAGTATGGCTTTGGCCTTTCGATTCAGACCAAATCCGATCGCGTTTTACGTGATCTGGATTTATTGAAAAGCATCAACGAAAAATCAAAATGTGTCGTTCAAATGACACTGACAACATACGACGAGAATTTATGTAAAATCCTGGAGCCTAATGTCTGTTCAACGAAATATCGTTTTGAAGTTCTTAAAATACTGCGTGACAACAAAATTCCGTCAGTAGTATGGCTGTCTCCGCTTTTACCGTATATAAACGATACCGAAGACAATCTTCGGGGAATACTTGAATATTGCGTTGAGGCAAAGGTTTTCGGAATTATTTGCTTCGGCATCGGCATGACACTGCGCGAGGGCGACCGTGAATATTTTTACGCGGCCCTCGACCGAAGCTTTCCCGGGCTTCGTGCGAAATATCAAAGCAAATACGGTTATGCATATGAAGTTATGAGCGAAAATAGCGAAGCGCTTATGAGAATATTTCAATCGGAATGCAACAAGCATGGCATCATGAAAGGCAACGAAAGAATATTTGCTTATCTGCATGAATTTCCCGAACAGCCGAAGCCCGAACAGCTGAGCCTTTTTTAACGCCGAAGGAAAACTCTTTACTATAAAAAACCCATACTATACTTCCGGAGTGTTTTTAATTCAAGAAAGGTTCTTCACGGAAAGATATGGATTAAAAATACAGATAATGCTTCTGCAAAAAACCTGCGGCATAATTCAATGGTTACTGAAAAGAAAATTCATGAGCTACTTGCAATTGATTGAATTAAATGCTGCCTGCAGACAATTACGTTTGCAGGCAGCATTTTAAAAAGTAATTATTGATTTGAACTTTTTACTTCAATCCAAAGATCTCTCATCAGATTATCGATATCATCGGGTAAATAGCGGTAATGCTCCCACTTGTCACTTATATCAGGATATGATATGCCGTCGTTCTTGACGTCGTCACCGAGAAGGTCGTAAACCGCTTTATTCGGAGTCGAATATCCGACATATTCGGTATTCAATTTGCCGATCTCGGCCTTGAGCATGAAATTTATAAATTTTTCCGCGAGTTCCTTTTTACCGCTTGTCACAGGAATGCAGAACGCGTCATTAAATATATTTGTTCCGCTTTTGGGGATCGCAAAAGCCAGATCCTCGTTCTCTGCGTGAACTGTTATATAGTCGCCGGCATAATAAGGCATCATATATGCGTTTTCGCTGGGAAGCATTTCAAAGAATTCATCCATTTTATAAATGAAATTCTGCTTTTTAAGCTCCGCGGCGGCGGCACGTATCTCATCTGGATTTGTCGAATTCATGGAATAGCCGAGCTTGTTTAACGCAATCGCGAACGCGTCGCGGGGATTGTTGAACATGAGTATCTTTCCTTGATATTTGTCACTCCAGAGTATATCCCAGCTGTCAACCGGCTCCGTAATATATTTTTTATTGTATATTATGCCGACGGTTCCCCAGAAATAAGGAACGGTATATTCATTATCCGGGTCATATTCTAGATTTTTAAAATCGTCCATTATATTTGAATAATTCGGGATATTTGAATAATCAATTTTCGCGAGCATATTCTCTTTGACCATTTTTTCAATCATATAATCGGAAGGAACGATTACATCGCATTTTGCTCCGCCGGATTTGAGCTTGGCATATAACTCCTCATTGGTAGCGAAATTGCGGTATTTGACTTTAATTCCGGTTTCCTGAGTGAAAAGCTTTATCACGTCATCCGCCGCGTCGACATCGGCGCCGGTGGACATATACTGTCCCCAGTTGTATACGACGATTGTGTTGGCATCGTCTCCGCAGGATGCAAGCGGGAGGGCGACGGATACGCAAAGCGCACAGATAATTAAGACAGAGAGAAGTTTTTTCAATTCAGTTGAGCCTTTCTTTATATTATTTTTGTTTTTCATTTTCATAAGCGAGCTGAGATTTTCTGCTTGCTCTTGTATCCTTTAAGTTCATAAGCAGCAGAGTGAGAATGACTATGATGAACAATAACGCGCTGAGTGCATTTATGGAAAGCGGTATCGGCTTTTTTAAAAGGCCGTAGATATAAATCGGAAGTGTCTGAAAAGTGCCGCTCGTAAAATAACTGATGATGAAATCGTCAAGTGAAAATGTGAAGGCCATTAAAAATCCCGCGAAAACGCCAGGAAATATCTCCGGCAAGACAACTTTACGAAAAGCCGCAGACGGCACGCAGCCGAGATCGAGCGCCGCCTCATACAGGTTTACGTTCATATTCCGTATACGTGGCATTACATTCAAAATGACGTAAGGCGTATTGAATACGATATGCGCAAGCAGCACCGTGACAAAGCCGAGATCGAGTCCGAGAGGATCCATGATGAATACAAAAAGCAAAAGCAGCGAAACACCCGTCACTATCTCCGGATTTATAATCGGAAGATTTGATACATTCATGACGACACCTTTAACGCGTTTGGACAGGTTGTGTATTCCTATTGCCGCGGCGGTTCCCAGTATTGTCGCCGCGACAGAAGAAAGCACGGCGATTAAAAGCGTGTTAAGAAGCGCCTCCATCAGTATTTCGTCTCTGAATAATGCTTCATACCATCGGAAGGAAAACCCCGAAAAAATTGTTTTTGACTTTGTCGAGTTAAACGAGAAGAAAATCATAACAAGGATCGGAGCGTAAAGAAACAGAAAAACTATGCCTAAGTAAATCTTTGAAATAAGCTTTTTCATGTTTATGATCCTCTCTCCTCTCTGTATATAAGCTTTATAACTGTTTAAATCAATATTGCGTCTTCGCCTTTATCGAAGCGGTTCATAATTGCCATACTTATGACAATGATGATCATCAATACGAGGCTGAGCATGCTGCCCATATTGATGTTGGGGGAGCTTCCGACATAATACTGTTCTATCGCGTCGCCTATCATCATGCCGTTTCCGAGGCGCTGGCTTATGACAAAGGTACTTGCGGCGGGGACAAAAACCATAGTTATTCCTGTAATGACGCCCGGAATGCTAAGCGGAAAGACAATGCGTTTGAATATGTTGTAGCCGTTACATCCGAGATCCTGTCCGGCCTCTATCAAAGATTTATCAATTTTTGACATCACGGTATAAATAGGTATGATCATAAACGGAAGAAAATTATATATCATTACCGTTATAACCGCTCCGTCGTTATTGATCAGCTGCTGTCGTTCAAGTCCGAAATACACGAGGATATTGTTTATTATGCCGTTGCTTTCAAGTAAAGTCATCCACGCGTATATTCTGAGCAGAAAATTCATCCACATCGGCAGCATGATCAGCATATTCATCGTGCGCTGTTTATTAACTGACATTTTACTTATTATATAAGCAAACGGATATCCGGCGACAAGACAGATAACCGTCGTTATAAACGCCATACGAAGCGAATCGATGTAAACTCTCACGATATACGGGTTGGTCAGATATTTTAAATTATCAAATGAAAAGGCTCCGGCATCATCGGTAAATGAATAATATAATACCATGCCAAGCGGAATGACGGTAAAAAAAATCATCCAAACTAAATAAGGATAAAACGGCTTTCTGGATTTCATCTGCCGTCGCCTCCTATAGGCTTTTTGATTGATACAATACGGGCATTTTCATGATGGAGCCTTATGCCGACACGCGTTCCGACCTGTTCGTCGTTTGTCGATTTGATCAAATATCTGCGTTCGTCGGTGATGACGATCATCTCATTGTCTCTGTTTTTCCATATGACGCTGTCAAGATATCCGTTGAAATCTCCCTCGTCTTCCGGAACAACCTCGACTGTTTCCGGAGAAAGAGAAAAAGTAATATCGTCGCCTTCTTCGGCTTCAGAATACTTATCATCAAGAACAGCTGAAAACGTTTCGTCCTCGAGAGAATATTCGGCGTATTTATTTCCGTCTTCTTCAGAAATTTTCTTAATGGAAACAGTGATGACATTTTCGGCGTCTTCAAACATTCGTTTCATGATGTGAGTGTTTTCGGGTGTGATATACATGCCAATTTCCCGTCCCACTTCGGCAGCAGCGGTGGAATGAATAAGCCATGAATAACCGCAGACATCAACGGTCATCTCGTAATGTACGCCTTTAAACATACTTGATGTAACAACGCCGGTCAAAACGCCCTTTTCCGGCGAGGTGATTTCAATATCCTCAGGACGGACGACAAGATCGACATATTCGGATCCTTCGGGACGAATATCGACACATTCAAAAGTACGCCCGCAAACGGAGACAGAATAATCTTTATCCATTACGGCATCGAGAATATTGGCTTCGCCGATAAAATCTGCGACAAAGGCATTCGCCGGTTCATTATAAATTGTCTGCGGCGTGCCTATCTGTTGGATTGCGCCGGATTTCATAACAACGATCACGTCTGACATCGTCAGTGCTTCTTCCTGATCGTGTGTAACGTATATAAACGTAATGTTCGCCTGCTTCTGAATCATTTTAAGCTCGAGCTGCATATCCTTGCGCAGCTTGAGATCAAGAGCTCCGAGCGGCTCGTCCAGGAGAAGCAGCCGCGGCATATTGATCAAAGCGCGGGCTATGGCAACTCTTTGCTGCTGTCCGCCGGACAGCTTTGAAACAGGGCGCTTTTCATAGCCCTTGAGGTCGACCATCGCAAGCATTTTTTTAACTCGCGTATTAATCTCCTCCTTCGGAGTTTTTTTGATCCTGAGCCCGAACGCAATATTATCGTAAACATTAAGATGCGGAAACAGCGCGTAACGCTGAAAAACGGTGTTAACCGGCCTTTTATGAGGCGGGACATCGTTTACTACCGCGTTTTCGAATATGATATCTCCGGAAGTCGGCGATTCAAAACCGCCAATAAGCCGGAGTATTGTTGTTTTTCCGCAGCCCGAAGGGCCGAGAAGCGTGACAAAGGCCTTGTCCTTGATGTAAAGATTTATGTGCTTGAGGACGTCCTCACCGTCAAATGATTTGCATATATCGCAAAGACGGACAAGAACATCAGAACAGGACCCGTTTTCGGTCATCTCACTGTACATTGCCTCAGCTCCGGCATTCGGAACCGGGCCATCCTTTCACCATTTAAATTATTCAGGAAAACGCTTAATCAGTAATGTTATATTTTTGATCATTTCCGATAAAAAAGCAACAATAATATACAACGTATTTACGTAAATGTCAATATTATTTGAGTATTTTTTTGTTTATTCTTCAAAATTCGGGATTTTACCGCGAAAAATCGCAATATTTTACAGATTTTCGTCAAAATGCTCCGTTTTCCTCAATTATTCTTATTATAACTCTGATTTACATGACTTCAATAATTCAGAAATAATTTTCATTGCCCCGTTTATCCAGCAAACCTTTATTTATATTTGCTTCGATTTCTCGGGATAAACATGCCCATTTTTTAAGCTTCTTATTTACAAGCGGTTTCTGATATGTTATAATCGTCATGAAAAAGTTTTAACATAAGAAGGTAACAATCAAATGAAAAAAGCAGTTGTTTTCGGAGCGGGAAATATAGGCAGAGGTCTTGCCGGAAGAATTTTTTCCGAGTCCGGATACGAAGTGGTTTTTGTCGACGTCAATAAAGAGCTGTTGACACGCATCAATGAAGCGGGGTGCTATCCGCTTTATGTTACAAAAGGAGAAGGATATGACAAACGAGTGGTTGGACCGGTCCGCGCGATTGACGGCCGCGATATGGATGCCATCTGCAATGAAACAGATTCGTGCGACATTGCCGCTACCGCATGCGGTGTCAACGTTCTTCCTATAATAGCAAAATCCGTCGCAGCCGTCATAAGGCACAGATGTACTCAAGACAATCCCAGGCCCTTGAATTTTATATTATGTGAAAATAAAATAGATGTTCATGTTTACATGAAGGAGCTGCTGTTTCCTCTTTTGAACGAAAAAGAAAGCGAATATGCAAAAACACATATAGGCTTATTGCAGTCTTCCATAGGCTGTATGGTTCCCGCTCCTTCTCCCGCGCTTCTTGCGGAGAATCCTCTGATCATTGCCGTTGAAAATTACAATAAAATATACACGGATAAAAGCGGTGCGGTAGGAGAGCTTCCCGATATATCAGCGCTTATCGCATATGAGCCTTTCGATTTTTATATAAAGAGAAAACTGTATATGCATAATATGAGTCATTGCGTGCTTGCTTATCACGGATATAAAAAAGGATATAAATACGTATACGAAGCTATCGCAGACAAGGAAATCCGCGATATCGTCCGTGCCGCTCTGCGCGAATCCGCAATCGCTCTCGCAAAAGCATACGGCCAGAGTGCGGACGAGCTTTATGAGCACGGAGACGATCTGATCACACGCTATGGCAACAAGCTTCTCGGAGATACTCTCGCCAGAGTAGGCGCCGATCCGAAACGCAAGCTTTCACGTGCGGATAGGCTCACCGGAGCGGCTCTGTTTTGTCTTGAAAACGGAGTTTTCCCCGAACATATAATTCCCGCAATTATCCTCGGATTTTCATTCAATCCCGAAAATGATCCCACCGCACCCGAAATTGCAGCTTATATCAATGAAAATGGATTTGAAAAATCAATTGAAAAATACTGTGGTCTGTCTTCCGGCGAAGAGCTTTATAAGCTCATCGTCGCGCGTTCATAAATGTTTCGAGTTATTGCCACGGACGGCACCGCGCGCAGAGGCGAGCTTGTCACCGTGCATGGAACCATACAAACTCCGGTATTCATGAACGTCGGAACCTGCGCCGCCATAAAAGGCGGTGTAAGCGCCGAGGATCTGACACAGCTCAAGTGTCAGATCGAGCTGTCTAACACTTATCATCTTCATCTGCGTCCCGGGGACGATATAATAAGAGAAATGGGCGGATTGAGAGCTTTCATGGGCTGGGACGGTCCACTGCTGACAGACAGCGGAGGATTTCAGGTATTTTCACTCGCTGTCTTGAGAAAAATCTCTGAGCAGGGAGTTAATTTTCAAAGTCATATCGACGGCGCGAGAATTTTTATGGGTCCTGAGGAAAGCATGAGAATTCAAAGCAATCTCACGAGCACAATAGCAATGGCTTTTGACGAATGCATTGAAAATCCCGCCGAATACGCATATACGCAAAGATCAGTCGAGCGCACGACAAGGTGGCTAATTCGCTGTAAGGACGAAATGAAACGCCTTAATTCGCTCGATGATACGATCAATAAAAATCAAATGCTTTTCGGAATTAATCAAGGAAGCACATATGACGACATTCGCACATCCCATATGGATGAAATCGCATCCCTTGACCTCGACGGATATGCGATAGGCGGACTGGCAGTCGGAGAAGATACGAATGAAATGTATCGCATCATTGATATTGTCGCTCCAAGAATGCCGGAAAACAAGCCGCGTTATCTGATGGGAGTCGGAACTTGCTCCAACATCATCGAAGCGGTATACCGCGGTATAGATATGTTTGACTGCGTAATGCCTTCGCGCAATGCGCGCCACGGAAATATCTGCACTCATGCAGGAGTGATAAATCTTAATAATAAAAAATATGACCGTGACAAGCTTCCGATTGATCCCGAATGCGATTGCCCTGTATGCAGAAAATACTCGAGAGCTTATATCCGCCATCTACTGCGCTCAGGCGAAATGCTCGGATTCAGGCTGGCGGTTATGCACAACCTGTATTTTTATAATAATCTGACGGAAAAAATCCGTTCTGCAATTGAAAACGGCCGTTTTGCTAAATTCAGAGAGGAAAACAGCGAAATATTATCAAAGCGCATCTGAATTACAATCTGGAGGTACCGGGTGAAAAGAGCGTGGATGAGTTTCGCAACGGCAATACTATATTTTTTAACGATAGGCGCTTTTATAATCGACTATCATATTTCGTCAAGCCTTTATATAAAGCAAAACACATATAATATGCTTCGTGACTCATCTGCGGCACAGATCACCGCAATCCGTTCTGTCCTGAAAAGTTATGAGGATATACTTTCAGTATTTTCTCACACCTTGTCAGATATTTCGTTTTCAGATGAAGTACAGCTTGTTTCAAAAATGAAAGCCGTCGCGGACGCAAATTACTTCGAATACCTCGGTATAGCCAATGCAACCGGCGAAGCCATCGACAGCAACGGAGAAATTCTTGAAATAAAAAGCAAAGACTTTTATGTTAAAACAATGGCTGGCGAAACATGCTTTATAAAAAACGAAAAAAGTAAATTTTTGATTTCGGTGCCTGTCTATAATCAAGAGATCCCAAAAGGCGTTTTATTCGCTGTTTTGTCAGCAAATGTCGTTTCCGACCTTCTTATCCTAGAATTTCAACAACACAAAGCATATTCATTTATATGCGACAGCTCCGGAGCCGTTATATCCGAACCGGAAAATAATAATTATACCCCGTTTTGTTCTAATGTGATTGATTTTGTCGGCAATGTCAAATGCGAAGGAATTACACCGGAAAAGCTATCGTCTGATTTAAAAAACAATAACTCCGGCGCTTTTTATTATGGAGATTCCGGTAATAAAGGGTATGTCACATATATGCCCGCTCAATTAAATGACTGGTATATTTTCTGCATTACGTCTGCGGATATTGTCGAAGAACAGCAAAAATTGGAAACCACACGCGTAATTGTTTTGATGCTTAAAATCCTTATTATCACGGCCGTTGTGTTTTTGCTTATTATTATTCTTGATCGGAAAAGAAAAAAACAGCTTGAAAGCGAAAAAGAGCATCTGCGCCAAAGTGAGGAACGATACGAATTAATGGAAAGGCTTTCTGAAAGCGTGACGTTTGAAGGAAGCTTTGATTCGGATATAATAAAATACAACCAATATTACTCTAAAATGTACGGAAGAAACGGCACACCCTGTACGCGGCTGTCGCAGCTTACTCAGCCCAGCGATAAAATATTTCCAGAGGACATGGATGTATATATTTGTCTCGGTAAAAAGATTCTCGAGGGGATATCCCATTCATCAGCAGAGTATAGAATTCTTGACGCAAACGGTACTCCAATATGGCAGAAAACAGAATATCTGATAATCAAGGACGCCGACGGAAAGCCACTGAAGGTTATTGGAAAAATCACCAATATTGACCAGCAGCAAAAACGAATAATCAAGCTGCGTGACTGTTCCGAACGCGACTCCATGACCGAACTCATTAATCACGGTTCGTTCAAAGAAAAAATCAATGCTTCATTGTCTGCCGATTGTGCGGAAACCATTAATGCCTTTATTTATTTTGACATAGACAAATTCAAATCAATAAATGACACTCTCGGACATACGCAGGGAGACCGCGCAATTGTACTTTTCTCGGATTCGATGAAAAAAACATTTCGTGAAACCGATTATCTCGGCAGACTCGGCGGCGACGAATTCGGGGCGTTTTTAAAAAACATTTCTTCGCGCGCTCAAGCCAAAAAAAAGGTCAGCGAGCTTTACGAGGAGCTTAATAAATCTTGCTTATGCGGTAAATTTGATATACCCATATCATTCAGTATGGGAATTGCTTTATATCCTGAAAACGGTAATGATTTTGACTCTCTTTACATATCAGCGGACAAAGCGCTTTATGAAGCGAAGCATTTAAAAGCAACAGGCAAAAATAATAACTGCCCTCAATTTCTATGAACGAAAATTCAATAAACTGATTATCACGAAACCATTCATCATAAAAATCCTGCGGTATACAACCGGACTGTCCGGAAGCAAATTCACGTGTTTTTAAAATCAATAATCGATGTTCTATAGAGATAAGCTCACCAGAACCTTTTCTCCATGGCGAGGTAATTAATTATTCAATTACATCGTTAATAATATGACAAAGAAACGGCTACGGTCGTATCTCGCAGTCAACAAAACGCTGCCGTAAAATTGCGGCAGCGCCATTTTTAATTTATAATTCAATATCTGTTGTCAAATATTCTTGTGGATTTCTTTTCGCTTCTGGGAAGCTCTCCGATGCTTACAGCCTTCGGTACAATTGTGAGCCCGATTTTTGATTTCACGGCTTCCTTTACGGCTTCTTCCAATTCATTTCTTCCGTTTTCTTTTCCCGTTTCAAAGAAAATAGTCATTATATCCTTGCCGTTGAGGTGATCAATCATCACTTGATATTCACTGCTTACGCCTTCGACATCACGGAGAATTTCATCAATCTGACCGGGGAATATATTAACACCCTTGACCTTAACCATATCGTCAGTTCTTCCGACAAGTGTGTCAATTCTCGGATGGGGATTTCCGCATTTACATTCGCCTGGAATATAGCGGGTAAGGTCGTGAGTGCGGTATCTGATAAGCGGAGCGCCCTGCTTACGAAGCGTCGTTATCACAAGCTCGCCGATTTCGCCATCCGGAACATTTTCTCCTGTTTTGGGATTTATAACCTCGAAATACAGATAATCATCCCAATAATGCATTCCGCATTCATATTTACAGCTCATTGCAATGCCGGGACCGTATATCTCGGTAAGGCCATATATGTCATACAGCTCGATCCCAAGCTCGGATGCTATTCTGCGGCGCATCTTTTCGCCCCAACGCTCCGATCCTATAACGCCTTTTCTAAGGCAGATTTTGTCCTTGACGCCACGCTTTGCTATTTCTTCCGCAATCAGAAGCGCATATGAACTCGTGGCGCACAACACCGTGCTGCGCATATCAGTCATCATTTTTATCTGCTTGTCCGTATTCCCCGGACCCATCGGGATAACCATTGCGCCAAGCCGTTCGGCTCCATTCTGAAAGCCTATTCCCGCCGTCCAGAGTCCGTAACCGGGAGTGATATGTATTCGGTCGTCGGCCGTAATTTCTGCGGTTTTATAACAGCGTTCAAACAGGATCGCCCAATCCTCGACATCTGTTTTTGTATAAGGAATTATAACAGGAGTACCTGTCGTTCCGGAAGAAGAATGAATCCGAACAATTTCACGGTCAGGCACGGCGGCAAGACCGAGAGGATACGCGTTTCTGAGTTCATCCTTTTCAGTAAACGGGATCTTTTTAAAATCCTCCCCGCTTGTTATGCCGGTATCGATTCCCGCATATTTCATACCGTAAAAACCGCTGCGCTTTTTTATATTTTTCAATAGCTCTTTTATTTGTTCAAGCTGCATCAGTGTCATGTCCATAACATATTTGTCCTTGTAATCAGTTAAAGTATAGCGATTATATCACACTGTCAGTAAAAAGTCAAATTTCCGCAGTGTAATAAAGCGGCAGTTAAATTTACAGTATTAAAGCGGAATATAAATTTACCTTGTTGATTTTTGCGCTATATTGCTTATAATGTTATATGCATAAATACATCAAAGGTATGGAATAACATATGCTTCATCTAATTGTTTCACCTGATGGGAAATCCATGTCCGATAAAATATTTGAAAATGCGAAAAGCTCGATTTTCGCCGGACGAGAATCATTCATAATCGTTCCGGAACAAAACACTGTGGATTCGGAAATACGGCTTCTTAAGGAATGCGGAGAAAAAGCAAACCTTTTCTGCGAAGTCATAAATTTATCCCGCCTGCCAAACCGCATATTTCGTGAAACAGGCGGCATCTCAGGCGAATATCTGACGAAAGCCGGTAAAGCTCTCTTGATTTCAAAGGTGCTCTCCGAGCTCTCTGATTATCTGACTGTCTACAAAGACGCTGCAAAATCATATGATTTTCCGATGAGGCTTGTCGAATGCCTCGACGGGTTAAAAAGCTCCGGGTTGGGAACCGCCGCGATAAAAGAAGCGGCGCGGAATGCCGGCTATGACGGCAACACACAGCTTATCGGAAAGCTCTCCGAGCTGTATCTTATAGCTTCGGCTTTTGACGAAGAGGCGAAGAACTTTTGCACACTCGAGGACGATATAACAAAGCTGAATTCAATACTCGACGAATTCGACTTTTTCTCAGGCAAGGATGTATACGCGGACGGATTTTTCGGCTTTTCTCTGCCGCAGCTCGAATTGATAAAGCATATAATTGCCCAGGCGGATAATTTTTACATAACAATCAACTGTTACCCAGAAGCAATTGAAGCGACAGAAAAATGCGACGCTTTTTCATCTTCAATTAAGCTTTATTCCAAGCTTCTGCGTTTTTCAGAAAGTGCGGGACAGCAGGCAAAAACTGATTTTATAAAACGCGGTAATACGAGTTTCTTTTCCCAGATTGACGAAAACGCTTTACTGCAGCGTTCATCTTCTCACGTATTATTCTCAGAAACATCCGCCGACGCGCTGCGAATTACTGAATGCGCGTCGGAATATGATGAAATCATCTACTGCGCTCATGAGATTGAAAAGCTCGTCAGGTATGACGGCATACGCTATTCAGATATAGCAGTCGTATACCGTTCAGAAACGCCATATGGCGCTTTATGCGACATGATATTTGAAAAATACTCAATACCGACATTTCATACGCAAAAAAGCAAAATAAACGCAGCTCCGCTGGTACAGGCAATAATATTATCCGTTGAAATAGCTGCCGGAGACACCCGGCTTGATACGATGCGCGCTTATATGAAAACCGGATTTATTCAGCTGTCCCAAGATGAGCTTTTTTTGCTTGAGGATTACGCGCTGTCATGGAGTATTTCCGGTTCGAAATGGTTTACGGGCGATTTTAAAATGAATCCGTCAGGCTACACCAGCGAAATGACAGAATCCGATTCTGAAAGGCTGACGCGTGTGAATCTGGCCCGCCAAAAGCTGATCGCTCCGCTTTATAAATTGAAACAGAACATTTCCTCCACGCGATCGGTTTCCGGAAAGCTTGACGCGGTAACTTCTTTTTTAATTGATGTCGGCGCATACGAGATCATAGCGCGGCAATCAGAGATTCTCATATCGGAAAAGTTATTTTCGGATGCCGGTGAGCTGATTTTACTATGGAACACGGTCGTTTCCTGTATGACGCAGTTTAATAATATATTAGGTGATTATGAGCCGAAGGGCAATTTTATTTCTATGCTCAGGCTGTGCTTCTCCGATGCGTCTACCGGACGCATTCCGTCGGTCAGTGACGCAGTATCTGCCGGTGAAAGCGAATTTATAAGATATGACGGAGTTAAATATCTGTTTGCTCCGGGCTTCAACGCCGATTTATTTCCCGCGTCAAAGCAGTCAGACGGATTCTTTACGGGGCTGGAGCTGGAGGAGCTTCAGCGAATAATGCCGGACGCGGATCTCATCCCGGATATGACTGACAGCGATGAATTGTTTTTATTTCATAGAATTATTTCCGCTCCGCGTGAAAAGCTCTATATAACTTATCATTCTTCTTCATCCTCGGATGATTCTTACTGCGCAAAAAGCCCTTTTATCCCTGTGCTAATGCGAACACTCCCTTCTCTTTCGCTGGATAAATTCAACCCGGACTCTGCGCTTCCGGTATGTCCGGAGGAAGCTTTCTCTGCATTATGTGCAGGTATGTTTGACGATGAAGGCAAAAACAAACTGCTTTCAGCCGTTTCTATAACTGATAAGAGTTTTACAGACAGATTCGCCCGTGCCGACGGCAGATGCGATCCTTTAAGGTCTCTTTCGCATGAATACAATCCATATATATCCGCGCCTTTTATAAATCTCACTCAATCGCGGATACAATCCTATAATCAGTGTAAATATTCGTATTTTTTAAAATATCTTCTTTCCGCTAAGCCAAAAAAGAACATGGCCTTTGATTATTCGGAGGTCGGGACATATATACATGCCATTCTTGAGAAGTTTTTTGTCAATGTTTTTGAATCCGGCGAGTCGCTTGAAACTCTCGACAGAAAAGAAATCATGTCGAGAATACGGCATCTTTCCGAAGAGCATCTCGGCTCCCTTGGCGGAGGTGGTATATCTGAGGCGAGGCTTTTGCATATGACCTCACGAATATCGGATGCTTCCGTCAGAGTCGTCGAAAAGCTGATATGCGAATTCAAGGGCTCTAAATTCATTCCCGTATTGTTTGAATCCGATCTCTCCGAAACCGACAGCGCTTACCGCGTTGGAGCTGAAAAGCATTCTTTACAAATATTCGGAAAGATCGACCGCGCCGATATTTATAAAAGTGAAAACGGCGAATATTTTATCAGAGTAGTTGATTACAAAACCTCGGGAAAAGCTTTTTCAATAAGCGATATATACAACGGCATAAATCTTCAGCTGCTTGTATATCTTTTCGCGCTGTGCCAAAACGGTGTGAAGCTTGGGGAAAAAGGTGACGGCGTTCGTGTCCCGGTAAATCCGGCCGGCCTGATTTATGTTAAAGCACTTTCTTCAGATTCGTTATCAGATCAACCTGTTTCGGATGAAGACGCAGAAACGAAAGCCTCAAAGCTGCTTAAAAACGACGGGCTCATCATTGACGATAAGGAACTTATATATGCGATGGATCCTGCTGTCTCCGGCAGCTTTATTCCTGTTAAATTCAATAAAGACGGGTCAATCTCATCATATTCAAAGGTAATAAGTAAAGAAAATTATTCTATTTTAAAAAAGCATGTCGACCGTATATTGAAAAAAACAGCTGACGATCTGCTAAGAGGTGATTTCACCGCCGATCCGTTTGCCGATAAAAAGCTGTCATGTGAATATTGCGGTTTTAAATGCGTCTGTCGGAATGAAAGCGACGGCGGACGGGAATTTAAAAAATTCGATAAAATATCCGATGTTCTTGCGGAAATAAAAAAAGAAGAGGAGGTCTGACGGTATGGCAAAAGCAAAAATCGCATTTACATCTAATCAAAAAAGTGCGATAAACGCAAAAAATGTGTCTTTGATCGTTTCTGCCGCGGCCGGCAGCGGTAAAACCGCAGTCCTGACCGAAAGAATACTGCAAAGGCTTTCCGATCCTGCGGATCCCGCGGATATTTCAAAATTGCTTGTGGTAACCTTCACACGCTCAGCAGCCGCGGAGCTCAAGGATAGGCTGTATAAAAAGCTCGACGAAGCCTGTCTTGCTAATCCAAGTGACAAGCTGATACGCCGTCAGCTCAATTCTCTTTCGTCGGCAAAAATATCGACAATACACTCGTTCTGTTTTAATATTGTAAAGCAAAACTTTTTTGCGCTCGGTCTGCCGTCAAAGCTCAGAATTTCCGATCCAGCGGAAGCCAAAATGCTGCGCAACGCATGTATGGAAGAGATAGTAAACGCTTATTTTGAAAATTCAGGTGAAGAATCGGTAGGATTCAAGCTTTCATGCAATAACTACGGAGATTTCTTATATTTGGCCGATCTCTGCTCTGCTGTCAAATCGGACAGGAATTTTTCGGAAATGTTGATAAAGCTTTATGAAAAGCTCAGCTCCTTCCCTTTACCGCTCAGAATGCTGAATGAAAGCACTCAAAAGTTATGTGACGAGCTTTCTTTAATGATAAACGAAAAAGCAAACGTCAACGAAAAAGAAAGGGAAGCAAACTGCGATGCTGTTTTAAAAACCGTTACCGGAAGCGTTATTACCGTCGAAGCTCTGAAAGCTGTCAGAGCGATTAAAAGCCGTTCATTGATGCTAAAGGATGCGGCATCGACATCGGATAAAAGGCTCGGTTCCGCTTATCTTCCCGCCTTTGAATCCGATATTGCGCTTTTCGCTGAAGCAGAAAACGCAATACTGTGTAATGACAGCAAAACATTAATGGATTTAATTGGCGCTTCCGAATCAGCAAAAAAGAGGCTTAATCCGCTTCGAATAGCTCCGGATGAAAAAAAGCTGATACGGCTAAAAAATGCATTCCAAAAAATGCGCGACACGGAATTCACACAGTATAAGGATGTAATGTCATCTCTGGGCTCTCTTTTCAGAGAAAGCGTAAAATCCGAATATGAAATCAATATAAAGCTGAACCGTGTGTTGACAGAGCTTCTTACCGATTTCCGTCAGTATTATTCATCTGAAAAATTAAAGCACGGCATACTTGATTATAGCGATCTCGAGCATTATGCTTTTATTTCTCTTGTCAAGCCCGAAACCTTTAATTATTCTACCGGAGAATTTGAACGCACCCCATTTGCCGTTAAATGCTCAAAAGAAATAGATGAAATTTATATCGACGAATACCAGGATACGAATATGCTTCAGGATGCGATTTTCAGAGCTGTTTCGAGGAAGCGCAACATGTTTGCCGTCGGTGACCCTAAGCAGAGTATATATGGTTTTCGCGGAGCTTTACCGGAAATATTCACCTCATATAGAAACAACTGCGGCGATTATTCCGCTGAAAATCCGGATGACAGGCAAAGAATTTTCCTCTCGGATAATTTCAGGTGTGATGAAAGCGTCGTATCATTTGTGAATACTGTATGTGAAAAGCTTTTAAATACAGATCCCGACAACCTTCTTTACGGAAAGAACGACCGGTTAGTAAAATCAAAACTGTTTGAATCAGGTTTCAGCTGTGAAATTGCCGTGATCGACAAATCACCGACCGCTGCGCAAACGGAAGCAGGTTATATAGCGAAAAAAATCAAAGAACTATTATCGGAGAACATAATCACAGATTCCGGACGGCCGTTATGTCCCGATGATATCGCCGTGCTTGCGCGGAAAGCGGATGTTCTTATACCGGTCAAACAGGAACTTGAATCCATAGGCATTGATTCTGTTTGCGCGGCGGATGATAAATTCACAGAATCAGCCGAAATTCTTTTTATGACTTCACTCTTGAATGCGATAGATAATCCATACCGCGATGAATATCTGATCGGTACGCTCGCGTCGCCTGTGTTCTGCTTTTCATCTGATGATCTTTTCAGGATCAGATTGGCAAAAAAGGATTCTCCGTTTTATGAAGCACTGAAGAGCTTTACAAGCGAAGACATGCTTTCGGATAAGGTCACAGAGTTTTTATATAAGCTTTCGGTTTATAGGAATGCGTCTTTGAAATACAACGCATTGGAGCTTATCCGTTATTTGTATTCAGATACGGATATATTTTCCGCTTTTACTTCCGTCGATAAAGCTGTTAGAATTTGCAAAAAGAAAAATCTAGTCCGACTTACGCGAATAGCTCAGAGCTATATCAAAGCGAATTCCGGTGGACTCGGAAGCTTTATACCGTATCTGGCAAGCTTTTCGGGAGCAGATAGCGAAGCATCCGTAAGCGAAGACGGCGGAAGCGTCAAGCTTATGACTATGCATAAAGCTAAGGGACTCGAATTTCCGGTATGTATACTCTGCGGCTTGGGATCAAATCCGAATGAAAGAGATTTAAGCGGCTCTGTTGTGTTTTCATCAAAAACAGGTCCGGCATTTTTGATGCTCAACGACAGCGGAACCGCCAGGTTCAATACCGTTCTCAGACGCGCCGCCATATCGGAGCTGAAAAAGCAGATGAGAGACGAAGAAAAGAGAGTTCTTTATGTTGCAATGACAAGAGCAAGACAAAAGCTTATTGTCTGCGGAACAATGGACGGTACGGATAAATTAAATGAATTGATATGTCCGTTTCCGGAGCATACGCAGGATACCGAATTTATAATTCAGAGTCTTTTTTGGGCAAAAACACCACTTGAAATGATACTGACCTGTATTTCGGATAATACTATGATTACAGAAGCGTTTAAAAAAGCAGGACGTGATGATTATGATGCGTCATCAGTCTGCGTTCCGGGACTGACAGTAAATATTGTCAAAGGAGAGAAAGACAGCTTTGAAAGCAGCTCTGAAATGTTTTTAAAAGGAAACTGCTGTGATAAAAAATACATTCAGCAGACAAAATTCAGCAGGAGCGAAGCGGATAACATCATTGCCGACTTGACATTCATATATCCTTACAGTAAGCTTACTGAAATGCCGAAAAAGCTATCGGTTTCACAATTATACAGAGGGCTTAACGATTTTGATCACATTGAGCAAAAACAGCCTGAGCAGATAATGCTTGCTTCCGGCAACTTTACCAGAAAAGACAATTCATATGACGCGGCCTTCGCCGGTACATCGACGCATCTTTTTATGCAGTTTTGTGACTTTGATATATGCATAAAAAGCGGAACGGAATATGAAGCCGGCCGCCTTGTGGATGAAAATTACATATCTGTAAAAAACCGCGATTTTCTGAATCACAGGGTCTTGAAAGCTTTTTTTGCTTCTGACCTTTTTAACCGGATTCGATTATCCGAATATGTAAAACGGGAATTAAGGTTTAATGTGTTCATGAAAGCCTCTGAATTATTTTCGGATGGAACCAGCTCAGAAAACGACTCAGATATACTCGTTCAGGGCGTGATCGACTGCTTTTTCAAGAACGATGACGGTACATATACGGTCATGGATTATAAAACTGATCGGGTACAGAGTGAGGATATTCTATGGGAAAGATATTCCGCTCAATTGAAGTTATATAAAAAAGCGGTCGAAAAAATGACCGGATCCAGAGTGTCTAAAATTGTGATCTATTCTTTTAATCTCGGCCGAGAAACTGAAATTACGCTTACTGAATAATTCTAATCAACGAAATTAAATGCGGCGCCTTAAACCTGAAAAGGCTTCCGGCGACGCATTTAATTTCCTTCATTTAAAATTCCAAATTAATATTACAATTTCTCAGCAGTAGTGAAAATAGCTTTCATACCGTCAGAGTACTCACCTTTATAAATGTACTTTAAAAAATTCAGATCGTGATCATGATTTTCAAAGGTATGCAGAGTAAGATTCGTTTTTCCGAGTTGTTTGAATTCCGCTTCGATATCCTGTGCTTGCTGCATAGGCGTCATATAGTCATATTCTCCGGAAAATATATGTATTGGCAATTCAAGCAGCGGCAGGATCTCTTTTGTCGGGCGAAGTTCGAAATGTTCCTTGAACCAACCGCTTGTCAAGCGGATACCGTGATTGTTTTTGAGCCATTCGTCGTCGTTTCCGTCAATGGCGCGGAGCATGTTGTACAAATGTTCTGTAGCTAAAGGCGCTGTGTCGGCAAGTGTGATTTTACCGTCTCCGTCACGGTCAAGATCGGTAAAGGCTTTGTCACAGAATAATGATCCTCTCACCTGATTTATATCTTATGTAAAATCCGATTCTGTAATATAGCCTTTTCTGTCATAATCAAACAGATGCCGCCAAAATATAAGTGTAGAATTACCTGAAAGCTGCCATATTAAAATATCACGTAAATTTTCATTGCTATATCCGGCAAGCATCAGCGCAGATATTTTTGCTTTTCCTCCGAGAACGACAAGAGAAGCAAGATTTGAGCCTTCACTCCATCCAAGTAAAATCACACGAACACCTGGGTATGTTTTTCTCAGGTATGCAACAATATTCTCAATGTCAGATACCGAATTATTAGGCAAATATTTTTTATATGCTTCATCATTAATATCGACGAAGTATGGAGGCGTGTCGCCGTCGCTGACACCGCGCTGACTGTAAGAACAAAAACCTATATTCCGTTTAGTTAACTCCTCTGCGAAAACATCAAAGTAGTTAAAGAGCCTCCCGTCAGGCAACTGCCGTTTGGTCGTATAAGTCATAGGTCCCGAACCGTTGACAAAAAGAATAATTTTGCCGCAGATACCACTTTCCGGCAGGCAAATCCGCACATCAAGCGGATATCCGTCATATGCGCATATATTAAGTATTTGTACAGTCATCAGTTGTTTTTAATATATTCGTCTATGGTCCCCTGAATGGCATTAATACTCTGATCCTTGCGTGTGTCATATTCGGAAGAGAAGTTGGACGATGAGGATGTCCACATCGAGCAGAACATGTCATACCATCCACCCCAATTGTAAATCATTGATAAGTCAAAACACCTGTTGGCGAGGATGATATCGAGCATCTCACCCGATTCAACGTCACGCATGGTCTTATGTTCGATCGCCGTATCGTAATAGGCTTTTCTCAATGTATCCTTCGATTCACGGCAAAGCGCTTCAAGCGCGTATGCTGTTACATCAGTATTCACATTCGATGTCGGAATCGCATAAAGCGAAGCGCAGGTAGACGCGTCCACAACCTCGACATAAGGCTGATCCGCATAACGCTTCGGCATCGGGAGCAAGCCAAAGTCCTGATCAAAGGATGTATAAAGATTTCTTATAGTCCACAAAGTGGAGGAAGCGAGCAATGCTCTGTCGTCCTTTACGACCGAGGTGCAATCTCTCGACCAGCCGATATAATAAGTGTCGCGTGATTTGACCATATCCATTATTATATCGTATACTTCAGCTGAGGAGGAAGAATAAACGGAAAGCTCAGGATAATCATCCGCGTTTTTCTTAGTAACAGATTCACCGAGAGAATAAAACAGAGCATATGTATTAAACGGCTCAAAAACGTAGCCATAGCTGTCGTTTATATCCATCTTGCCGTCATCGTTTACGTCCTTTTTCATCTGTTTGGATATCTCTTCAACTTTTTCTATAGTCCACTTATTATCACGTACGAGCTGATATAGATTTTCTATATTATTCTCTTCCCATACGTTTTTATTATAAACGCATATCCAAGTGGCATCATTGTCGGACATTGAAAGATCACCGGTCGTGCAGAAAAGCTTCCCGCCTATTGAAAGCTGTTCATTTGCGTGCTGATCCCACCATGGTCCGTCAAGCTGAAGATAAGGAAGCGTCTTTAAATCGACGCAATATCCGCCTTGAGCCATTGCGGCGACAGATTTTCCCTCCGCGATTATCATGTCGAACGACTGATCGCCTGCATTGATCGAAGCCTCCGCCAATTCGCGTTGATTTTTAGGGGAAACAACAGATTCAAGAGTAATGCCGTATTTTTCGCTGAGTATCCCGTTACGGCGATAAACCGATTCGTTGATTATCTCGTTTTCATCACCATCAGCCGTGAAATCCATGGTATACCAATCAACATACCCGCTTTCGCGTCCCCGCGTGTATGCTTTAAATACATAACCGTTTGCATCTTCAAGCGCCGGAAGAGGATCAAAGCCGTAATATTTACCGTCCCCGGTATCTGTTGATTGTTCGTTTGTGCCGTTTGATTTGTTGCCAGACGGTTTCGTGTCATTTGCACATGAAGCAAACAATGTCGATACAAGAATCAATATCGCAAGAATAATGGATAGCTTTTTCATATTATTGATTATACCCGTGCCTTTCTGTTCTTTCAGCATTTACACTGTCAGTAGATCTTAATTAATGATTATTATATCATAATATTAACAAAAAGTAAATACGGTGGAGAGAAAATCCGCGCCTGTTTCAGACGCGGATTTTATTAACTCGGCATTCAAATAATTAACGCTTAAAGAGAGAAAAGACTCTGGAGTATGGGCTTTTCTCTCTTACACGACTTATTTAAATGCCGTTTAAATAATCGATAGCCGAATTAGCAAAAAGCAATACTTATACAAAGCTTTTGCAAGTGCCGCATATAAAATTAATTTGATTTTAAGAATTCGTCAACAGTCGTATTTATTTCTGCAATAGTCTTATCCTTAGCAGATTCGTAAGTTGACGCGAAATTTGAACCCGATGTTCCCCAGAGATTGTAAAAATATTGATACCAGCCGCCCCAGTTATATATAATTGCCATATCGAAGTATCTGTTCGCGAGGATGATATCCATCATTTCGGCAGATTCCGGATCTCTCATGGTTTTATGCGTAATTGTGAGGTCGTAATATGCAACTCTGAGTGTGTCCTTTGATTCGCGGCAGAATGCTTCAAGTGCGTAGCCGGTAAGGTCGAGCTCCTTGTTGGATTTCGGGATTGAATAGAGCGACCCGCAGGTCGCGGTGCTGACGACATCGACATACGGCTGATCTTCGGTGAGCTTAGGCATAGGAAGTATTCCGAAATCCTGCTCCCATGCTCTGTAATTTGCACGAACTGTATACATTGTGGTTGAGGTCATAAGCGCACGGTTGTCTTTTATTATAGCCGTGCAGGGCGTGGACCAGTCGATAAAATAATCTATCTTATCATCGGAAATGCCCCGGATAATTTCAAATACCTCCGCGGAAGCGGCGGAATACACTGAAAGCTCAGGAATATCATCTTTGTTTTTCTTGGTAATGGACTGGCCGAGGGAATAAAACAGAGCATAGTTGTTAAACGGCTCATAAATATAACCGTATTTATCGTTCACGTCACGTTTGCCGTCATCGTTCAAATCAGTGCTGATGCTCTTGTTTATTTCCTGAACCTTATCAATAGTCCATTTGTTATCGCGGACGAGCTGATAAAGGTCCTCGACATTCTGCTCTTCCTGTACAACCTTATTATATGTGCATATCCATGTTGCGTCATTTGCGGATATCGAAAGATCACCTGTGGTAAAATACAGCTTGTTGGCAATAGAAAGCTGTTCGTTTGCGTGCTGATCCCACCATGGACCTTCAAGCGTGAGATAAGGAACCGTTTTTAAATCGACAAGATATCCTCCCTGCCCAAGAGCGGCGGAAACCTGTCCGTCGGCAACGATAACGTTAAATGCATCATCTTCGGAATTAATTGAGGCAACCGCCTGATCAAACTGCTCCTTCGGAGAAATGACCTGTGAAACGGTAAAACCGTATTTTGTTTTCAATTGCTCGTTTCTGTCATAGACAGAATCGTTGATCGCTTCTTCGGTGGTCTCTTCGGCATAAAAATCAACGGTATTCCACGCGGTATATCCGCTTTCCGGACCGCGGGTATAACCAATCAAATTGAAGCCTTCCGCGCCGCTTAGTTTGGGAAGCGGATCAAAACCGTAAAACTTATCATCAGTTTCTGTTACGGCTCCGGTTTTACCCGTATTAAGCGTGCCTGTTTTTACAGGATTCTTGTTATCGGCACACGAAACAGCCGTGCAAACTGAGCAAAGCAATAACGCGACTATAATCAACGAAATAACTCTTTTTCCCATCTTTTTTCCCTTTCAAAATGTAAAATGACTCATGGATTTAGTATATGGAGCATAACCATAGTAAATTCTTTATCGCTTATATTTAATATTATATCATATATGAATAATATATGTCAATATTGTTATTGCATTTTTATCAGATTTATTGGATTTTAAAAACTGATTTTCTGAAACATGTCAAGAAATAAATATGCGGATTGATATAATTTAGAACAACTTTCATGCACGATGTGACCCATATTATCCGAAAAAGCTCATGTGTCTGAGCTTTTGACTGCAGAGTGATTAGATCGGTAATTATTAACCCGGTAATTAAATAATCACCACTTGAAAAGAGAAAAGCTCTGGTATATGGGCTTTTCCTTTAAAAAGAATTATTCAATTGGCGATTTATCAGTTATTATTCAAAAAATCATTAATTGTTGTATACCTGTTTGCAAGAATTATATCCATCATTTCAGCAGATTCGACATCACGCATGGTTCTGTGAGTGATGGCAAGGTCATAATATGCGACTCTGAGTGTATTTTTTGATTGGCGGCAAAACGACTCAAGCGCATAACCGGTCAGCTCAAGATTGTTATTTGATACAGGAATTGAATATAGCGATCCGGAGGTTGCAGTGCTGACTACATCGACATATGGCTGATCTTCTGTAAGCTTTGGCATCGGAAGTATGCCAAAATCCTGTTCCCATGTTTTATAATTTGCGCGAATGGTATACAACGTCGTGGAGGTCATCAGCGCTCGGTTATCTTTAATGATGGATGTGCAGCCTGTCGACCAGTTTATGTAATAATTTACTTTATCGTCGGATATTCCGCGTATTATTTCGAATACATCGACCGAAGCGGGGGAATATATTGACAGCTCGGGTATGTCATCTTTATTTTTCTTTGTTATTGATTGTCCTAAAGAATAAAACAACGCATAATTATTGAACGGCTCGTAAACATAACCATATTTATCATTTTGATCGCGTTTGCCATCGTCATTCAAGTCAGAGCTTATGCTTTTGTTTATTTCCTGCACCTTATCAATCGTCCACTTGTTGTCACGTACGATCTGATAAAGATTCTCGATGTTTTGTTCTTTATGAACCACCTTGTTGTATGCGCAGATCCATGTTGCGTCATTTGCGGATATCGAAAGATCGCCTGTTGTAAAATATAGCTTACCGGCAATGGAAAGCTGCTCGTTTGCGTGCTGATCCCACCATGGACCTTCAAGCGTGAGATATGGCACTTCTTTGAGGTTCACAAGATATCCTCCCTGACCGAGCGCAGCAGAGACCTGACCGTTGGCGACTATTACATTGAACGCATCATCACCTGTCTTGATAGAAGCGATCGCCTGTTGATACTGATCTGTCTGTGACACTATCTGAGAGACATTGAAACCGTATTTTGTTTTCAGCTGTTCGTTTCTGTTATAAACGGAATCATTGATAACTTCATCTATTGTCCCGTCGGAATAAAAATCTATAGTGCTCCAAGCACCGATGCCGCCGTCAGATCCGCGCGTATAACCTATAAGATTGAAGCCCTCGATATCACTTATTGCGGGAAGAGGATCAAATACGTAAAACTCTCCGCTGTTTTCTGTCGTTTCTGCTCCGCTTGCGTCCGTGCCTGCCTGAGCTGTGCCTGATAACGCATTATTATCGTTACATGAAACCGAGGTGCAAACAGAAAAAATCAGCAATGCGGTGATGATCGGTTTAAATACACTTTTTCCCATTTTGGCTTCTCCTTGTTTTCAATATATAAGCGAAATTTTTTATATCAGTCATCATGTCCTGTTTTATCTTCTGTTAATAATAATATCATATATGAATAATATATGTCAATACTGTTATTATATTTTCCACGGTTTTATTCGTCAACTTCTATTGACAAATTGTCTGAGCAGAAATATAATAAGGAATGTATCTTAATTTATTAAAAACGTTGGCTTAAGTTTCATGAAAGAGAGCTTCACTGATGTATAAAGGATATCCCGCTCGTAAACCACGCGTCGTAACCGATTTAAGATCGCTTATATTCGACAGCGCAGATTTGTTCGGCGACAAGGATTATTTGCGTTTCAAGCATAATAACAATTTGGAATCTGTTTCATTCCGCCGTTTTTCCGATTTCGTATCAGACTTGGGAACATCGCTGTTTGATATGAATCTTTCCGGTAAAACAGCTGTTGTAATAGGCGAAACATCCCCCGAATGGATAATTACGTATCTTTCCGTGATTATCGCAGGAGGAGTTATTGTTCCGCTCGACAAGGACCTATCTCATCAGGAAATAAAGAATTTTATTACAAGATCCGGCGCCTCCGCCGTATTTTATTCCGAGTCCTTTTCCGAGCTTTTTGACGGCAACGACGAAGCTGATAATGGCTGTGATATCAATTGCTATGTAAAGTTCACTCCGGAATTTATCGAATCAGAGCTTTCCGTCAACGACGGTATTCCCGCTCAAGACGGTCAGACACAGGATGGAAGAATAAGACTTGAGGGAAAACACATTTCCTTCGTTTCTCTTCTCCGCCGCGGCCGATACCTGAGATCAACAGGACATACCGAATTCTTCGATATCCCACAGGATATCAGCAAAATGTCCGCTATTATTTTTACCTCGGGCACCACTGGAACAAGCAAGGGCGTCATGCTTTCTCAAGGAAACCTTGTCTGCGCCATAAACGATTCATACCAGATGACAAATTTCACCATATCAGATGTAATCGTTTCAGTCCTTCCGATACACCACACATACGAAATGACCTGTGGTATTCTAACGCCGATTGTATACGGTCTTACCGTATGTATCAATGACAGCCTTAAATATATTCTTAAGAATTTTCAATTTTACAAACCGACAGGCCTTGTTCTCGTCCCTCTTTTTGTTTCCACAATATATAAAAGAATCTGGGACAACGCAGTTAAATCAGGCCGCGACAAAAAGCTTAAGACGGCGCTTACTATTTCAGAACTGTCACGCAAAGTCGGGATCGATATAAGAAAGCCGCTTTTCAAAGATATAATCGCCGCTTTTGGCGGAAGACTTGAAAAAATAATATGCGGCGGAGCCGCTCTCGCGCCGGAGCTTGTCCAGCAATTTGCCGCTTTCGGAATTGTAGTTTCCCAGGGATATGGCATCACCGAATGTGCTCCTCTTATTTCCGTATGTCCATACCATTTTACGAAATTCGGATCTGTCGGACTTCCTGTCCCGGGAATTGAAGTCATGATCGACAAAGAGGATCCTAACGCTTCATACGGTGAAATCGTTGTGCGCGGCGGAAATATAATGCTTGGGTATTACGGCGACGCGGAAGCGACGGCCGCTGCCATTGAAGATGGCTGGTTCCGAACCGGAGATTACGGCTATCTTGACGAAGACGGATACTTATACATCACCGGCCGTAAAAAAAATGTCATCGTTCTCAACAATGGCAAAAATGTATTTCCCGAGGAAATTGAAAGTTATCTCGAAAAAGTCCAGCTGATAGCGGAAAATGTGATCATAGGAAAAGCCAATGAAAGCGGCGAGACTTACGGCATCACCGCTCTTATATTCCCGGATTTTACTTATGCCGCCTCAATCGGTCTCACTGATATAGTAGATATCAGCGAAGCAATCAAGGATCAGATCGCCAAGCTGAACAAATCACTCCCCTCTTTTAAACAAATAAGAGGAATTGAGATCAGAAAAACCGAATTTGATAAAACCACTTCGCATAAAATTAAACGTCACACGGTAAAGGCCGAAAACCAATAACTCATCCTAAATAATAATGCATATGCTTTTCAGGAGATTATATCTATGTTTGAAGAACTCAAAGCAATTCTCACGGACGAGCTTGATGTCTCGCCAGAAATCATCACACCAGACGCTGAATTTATCGACGATTTAAAACTTAACTCTCTCGAGCTTGCCGATCTTGTTGTTTTATGCGAGGACAAATTCGAAATTGACATTGATGAACAGGATATACACACTCTTATCACTGTAAGTGATCTTGTAGACTATATTGAATCAAAAACAGCATGACAAATCCGCTTCGTTCCTGCCGGCTGTGTCCGAGGGATTGCGGCACCGACAGAACGGTCTCAAAGCCGCGCGGCTTTTGCCGCTGCGGTGAACAGCCGTATATTGTAAACAGTTACCTTCATCACTGGGAGGAACCATGTATAAGCGGAACAGACGGCATACGCGGCAGCGGTGCCGTTTTTTTCTCATCATGTCAGCTCAGATGCGTATACTGCCAAAACAATGATTTCTCACGCAAGGAGACAGGGACGGCATTTACTCCGCAGATGCTTTCAGAGCTTTTTCTGCGGCTTCAGGATGAAGGAGCGTATAATATAAATCTTGTCACCCCGACACCGCACATATATTCCATAATATCAGCAGTTGAACTGTGTAAAGGCCACCTGAATATTCCTCTTGTATACAACACCTCGGGATATGAAAAACCGGAAACAATAACACTTTTAAACGATTATATCTCTGTTTATCTGACCGATATGAAATATTTCTCCGCTGAACTCGCCGGAAAGCTCAGCTCAGCGCCGGATTATTATGAATTTGCGTCTACTTCCCTTGCGAAAATGTTGATTAAAAATATTATATTTAATAAATACGGTGATCAAACCATTTTAGAAAACGGCGTTTTAGTGCGCCATCTCGTGCTCCCGGGTCATTACCATGACAGCCTTGATATTATTGACCGCGTCGCTGATATTTTCGACTCTTTTTCCGTAAACGGAGAGCCGCCCGCGCTTTTTTCCTTGATGAGCCAATACACTCCTAACTCAGACAGCTCTCTTCCTGCCGGTATGAACCGGAAAATTCTCACATTGGAATACCAAACAGCAAAGAAAAGGTGTATCAGCCGCGGTATGAGCGGGTATTTTCAGGATATATCCTCGGCAAAAAACGGATATGTCCCGGAAATTAATAAAACGACGATAAATTAATAATTATATTACCGCCAAAAAAGAAAAAGTTATTATAAATAGGCTTTTCTCTTATAAACAATAGCAGTTTGGCAAGCCGAAACCGTCATAAAGCCTGGGTTCGGCGGAAAGGCATACTAATAAAAATGTCTGAAAATTCATTAAATATCGTGCTTCACGAACCGGAAATTCCTCAAAACACTGGGAATATATCAAGAACATGCGCCGCCACCGGCTGTGCATTGCATCTGATTGAACCGCTCGGTTTCAAAGTCACGGATTCCCAGTTGAAAAGAGCCGGGCTTGATTACTGGAAATATCTCGATATTACATATTATAAAAGCCTTGATGATTTCTTTTCGAGAAATAATGGAGATTATTACTTCTTTTCCACGAAAGCCGACAATATATATACAAAGCCAATATTTGCCGGAAAAACATATCTGTTTTTCGGGAAAGAGACCGCCGGACTGCCTGTCACGCTTTTAAAAGAGAATGCTTCGAAAGCGCTCAGACTACCTATGATGACCGGCATACGAAGCCTTAACCTTTCAAATTCAGTTGCCATTGCGATCTATGAAGTGCTTAGGCAATGGAATTTCGATGATTTTCAAATTAACGGGCATCTGGCGGATTATTGATATGAAGTATTTCAAAAGAATTATTTTCCTCGCAGCCGCGTGTGTCTGGCTTGCTTTTATATTTTCAAATTCATTGAAACCTTCTAAAGTGTCACAAAACCAAAGCGACAGATACTCCAATAAAATTACTTTATTTATAAACGAACATGTGTCTCCATCGCGGCCAGTCAGCGAAGAAACTGTATCTCTAATTATCAGAAAAACGGCTCATTTCACAGAATTTCTGATTTTGGGCTTTTTGCTTTCAGCTTCTGCCGCTTCGTTTGTTTCAGCAAGACCAGCTTTCATTATAACGCTCACAGCAGGAGCGATATCAGCTATCTCGGATGAGATAATTCAATTATATGTACCCGGACGCGCCTGCATGGTATCCGATATGCTGATAGACTTTTCAGGTGTGCTCACCGCCTCCCTACTGTTGTTTTTTATTCTCAGAAATAAAATTAAACCTCGCCGTACGAAGCTTTGATTTTAACATCGTTAATAGATTTGTAATACTTGCAATAAGTAATAATTGTATTATATGAGATAAAAGCACTAAGTCTTTTTCTCTTATATCGGTAATCACTTAACTCCGCGTCAAAAATAAATTGTTCGGAAAGGTAAAATGGTAATTTTCATGCAGCTGATATCTGAGCTCAGAGAAAAAATTAAAACAAACATCGAAAAAGTCATCGTCGGGAAGAGTGAAATAACAGATCTTTTGATAATAGCGCTTTTATGTGACGGTCATGTCCTTATAGAGGATGTTCCGGGAACCGGTAAAACCGTAATCGTCAAATCTCTTGCCGCCTCTGTAGACTGTATCTTCAAACGCATTCAATTCACGCCTGATCTTCTTCCGACTGATATAACAGGCATTAACTTTTTTAATATGAAAATATCGGAATTTGAATTTATACCCGGTCCGGTTTTTTCAAACATTATACTTGCCGATGAAATAAACAGAGCAACTCCAAAAACACAATCAGGTCTTCTCGAATGCATGGAAGAGCATCAGGTAACCATTGACGCCGTTACAAGAAAGCTATCTTCGCCGTTTCTCGTTATTGCGACTCAAAATCCTATCGAGAGCATGGGCGTATTTCCTCTTCCCGAAGCTCAGCTTGACCGATTTCTTGTCAAAGTCACGATGAATTATCCGACACGGAAAGAATCAGATGAGATCTTAAAGCGTTTTGCCAGCGAAAATCCGCTTAATAATCTCAAAGCTGTTGTCTCAAAGTCTGAAATACTTGAAGCGCGGGAAGCACTTAAGAATATTTATGTTCATAACGATCTGTTTTCATATATTTCCGCGATCACGGAAGCCTCCAGAAACGCGGAGGGAGTGGCTCTCGGTCTCAGCCCGCGCGGCGCGCTCGCGCTTCTTCAGGTGTCAAAAGGATACGCAGCCATTCAAGGGAGAAATTATGTGATACCTGATGATATCAAGCGTGCCACTCCGTTTGTTGTCGGTCACAGACTGATATTGAAAAGCTCGGCAAAGGTCAACCGAAACGCCGCCTCCGCGATTGTCTCCGATATTATTTCTCGTGTGACAGTTCCGACGGAGGATCTTTCCGGATGGAACATAACACCGAAGCAGCCGATAAAAAATATCTGATATGCCAACTTATATTGAATTATCCGAATACGCTGCATTGGTGCTTATCATTTACCTGATTTTTATAGCTTTACGTCGTATACGCCAATGGCAGATAGACAAACTTGAATATAAACGTGAATTTTCCGATACCGGTGTCTTCGAAGGTCAGACAATAACCCTAACGGAGACAATATATAATAAAACATTTCTCCCTATGCTTTTTGTCGATGTAGAAGCTTTTATACATTGCAAGCTGAGAATCGATTCAATCAGCGCCGGAGCGCCAGACGACGAGATGCAGTATCTCGTCAGCCGGTTTCAGCTTATGCCTTATATGAAAATCAAACGTACGCATACAGTAAACTGTATTGCCCGAGGATATTATTTACTTTCCAATGTTTGTATTTTTAATCTCAATCGAGAAAATCCGCGAGAAGCACCGGCTGAGCTTTTCGTATATCCGATGCTTAACGATTTTTCCGCTGTTCCGCGTCCTCAGAACAATCTTCAGGGTGATTGCATATCCCTTCGCAGGCTCTTAACCGATCCTTTTTCGATAACCGGTATACGAGATTATCAAAGCGGCGATCCGTTCAATCTGATTAATTTCAAGGCCTCGGCGCGAACAGGCTTCGGTAAACTCAAGGTAAATCAGCGCGATTTTTCATCTTCGCGGATATTCAAACTATATATAAATTTTCAGACGGATATAAACTCAAATATACAAACAGTAAAATATGAATCGCTTATGGAAAAAGCACTTTCGGATTCCGCGACAATCATTCAATCCGCGTTGGAATCCGGTCATCACGTGGGTTTTTCTGCAAATTGTTATATGATAAACGGAGATATGTATTTAAAACACAACATTACTGCCGGAGCGTATTATTTTGAAGAAATGCTCAAGGAAATGTCTATGATACGTCCACGCGCGGGTATAAGCTTCCTGTCTCTTGTGGAATTTGATCTCGCCGACGGTCTGAAGGATTCTGAGGTAATGATCTTTACTTCATATATCGACGAGGTCATAGACGACGAAATTTTAAAGCTTGAACATAACGGCAACTCAGTTAATATCTTTCTTCTCCGAACAGATGATGACGAGGCATTGGAAGGAGCGCAAAGTCCGATATGAATATAAAAAAGCCGGACAAAGTCACGGATAACGACATTCAAGACGTAAAAATCCGTTTTACGGAAAAAATAAAAAACAAATATTACCGCAATGCGCTGATATTTTTTCTAATCGCTGTCATTCTCAGTATTCTTTCGATAAATTTCACCGGATATCTGAAACAGGCCGCCGTCATCGTCGGAATTCTATTTTATTATATATCCTTAAAATGCTTTGCGAAATACAATAAAACAGTCGCGAAAACATATTTCGGAAAGCTTTTCGGCGGTATAATCAAGTTTATTCATAAGGCATATCAAATCATCAAGGCAAAGACCGTTGAAATTTTAAAGCTGAAACCCCGGACATCGTTCATGCGAGGCAAAGATGAAAAAGACATCGTCATAGACCATGATACTCCCGGATTTATTGAACAGCTCTTAAATCTCAGAAACAGACCTAAATGGCGCGATATGCATTCCAACGCAGAAAGAACGCGTTTTTTGTATATTAAATTTATGGTACACCTCTGTAAAAAAGGTTATAAATTATTTGCTTCCGATACTTCTCGTGAAATTTCTCTTGTGGCGCCGAATTATACAAATAATAAAAAAGAGGAGGTTTCCCTTCTCTTCGATAATTACGAGCTTGCCAGGTATAACAGTATCGATCCGGACGACGCAACGATAGAGCTTTTAAAGCATATTAATTGAAAGCGTTTTATTGATTTGGATACAGATATCCATCAAGCGCATTTACAGCCGATTCGTCGGGAACACATCCGAATTCAACGATATCCGCAGTTTTTATTGTTTTCTCTATTATGTCCATAACTGGCAACAGCTTGTTTATATCCCATTCGTTGTATACCGCATTCTTAAGCATGAGCTTGAATGCGGTTTTTTCGTCAGGTGTTTTTATACTGTTTACGGTGCTCTGCGATAAAAAGACGATTGCTTTCAAAGGTGCGGAAATATTTTCGCAAACAGCAGACATTCCGGAAAACGGAATACCGCACGCAAGAATTCGTGAATGTGTGGACATATAAATCGCTGTTTTATCACCGTTTATATATTCTGCTTTTTTAATATTTCTCCAAAGCTCGGATTGAGTTGATTTGCCGGTGTTTGAGGGAGCGGAAAACAATATTGCTTCGTTTTTATATATTATTGCAGATGCGTGCATCATCAGCATTCCCAAGCCGGTAATAATTTCTTCGAATCCTATAAAATTCAAACATATGTCGAGACTATTGATAAAGCGAACAAAATCCTGTTTTATTAAGACATTAGAAATATGTGTTCCGGTTTCGTATGCATCGTTTATTAAACATGCAACAGGAGTTTCTTTATTATATTCTTTATAGAATCTATAATATTTACCGTTAATAAAACTGATTTCTACGCTTTCGCTTATATATAAAATATCGCCCGATATCTCCGGTATCTTATTTACAATTTCAAAAAAGCACAAATGATCGGCCGCACCGCTTTTATCTTCGGATAAAAACTTTGCGGCTTTTCCGTATTCCGTTATTTTTATTTCCGGAGGAATTTCCAAAGCTATTTTTTTGTCACATATTTTTATTGTATATCGCATTTGCTCTTCCAAAATATTAATAATATGTTATTTTTTTCGTCTTGTTTTTACAAGAGAGAAAAGCTTATATACCAGAGCTTTTTCTCTTTAAGCGGTAATTGTTCAATTAACAAGTTAATAAATTATTTTGCAATATTTCCTATTTTTAAATATGCTAAAGGGGCTTTTAAAAGCCCCTTTAGCGAGATTACGAAACATATCGTAACTATTGAATTTTGGTTTTGAAAGATTCAGGAACCTATGACATTTCCGCTGGGGGCGTGATAGCATGTCGGATCGTTGTCTCCGCTTATACTGCAGCCCTCGGCATAAAACACAGTTATAGCCTCACCGTTTTCATCCGAACCGATCGATCTGGGAGGATAACAGGTATTGTTTAAAGCAAAAACAGTCATTGATTGACAAGTTACCGCTATGCTTTCCGTAAGTTTGAAGTTCTCGATATTAATTGTCGGTTTTCTATATTGTTTCTTCATCGAAATCACCTCCAATATCTGATAACGTATCTGCCGGCAAATTCAGCAGAGGCTGTTTCGAATATTGATTTTACCGGATCCGTTTGAGCGGATAGCCATTCGCCCGCGGTAATAACATTTTCGCCGTTCACAGCTGCGCCGATTAAAACACTGCTTCCGATATAATATGTATTTCCACCTGCTGCCTTTAACCCTTGCACAGTATATTCCGTTGCCGGGTCGGCATTGCCGGAAAGATAAATTATAAACAGCTTCTCGCTTCCTGATGAACCGACATATGTATATATCGGCGTAATTTCGGTTGTTCCGGACATGATCTTGAGCTTTTCAACTTCAGATGAAGACGGAGCCGAAACAATCATTATTGATCCTGCGAAACCGATTGTGTTTTTCACAACACATCCTGTAAACGTAAGGTCAGGAGCGGGCGTCGCAGTTGTTCCGATCACAACTCCGAGAGACTCGACATACGAAGGTCTCGCGCTATATGTCAGCTTGATATTGGAAAGCGCAAGAAGCCCAGTGGCGCTTGTATTGGTTATGGTAATATCGCATGTCGTGTAATACTTATCCGCTCCGGGGGTTATTACTCCATCACCGGCGACGGTATAATTCACATATCCTACATTACCGCTGTTGCTGCTGCTGCGCAGGTAGTAATTCATATCCGTCGCAGTATCAATTTCATATGCGTCAGTGCCGTTTATATTGAGCACGGATTTATTTCCATTGATTGATTTTGCGCCTATCTGAATTGTTGCAGGAGGCGCGTCAGTCTTGATCTTAAATGAAACGGATTGGCCGGGCGCGAGATAAAGCTCGTTGTTCGGGCCGACCATTTTGTATTGGTCAAGACTTGTGACGGCGGAATTTGTATCGATATAAACTGTCGAGCCTTCTCCGCTGAGCCCAATTCTGTCCTCGGTATTGAGCGAAAGCAAAAGGTCTCTCAACTCGAACGACTGAGGATATGCTTCGTCGTGATCAAGATAATAACTGTTGCCTGCTTCATCAAGCGGATTGTATATTCTGATCGCGTCGATATATACCGTTCCTCTTGATTCGTTTTCAGGGAGAGGAACATAAGCGGATTTTATAACGACTTTATAATTTCCGTATTTACCGCAGTCATAATTGATAACCGGTATCTGATATATTAATCCCGCATGGAAATAGCAATCCTTTATAATAAGACCAATTCTTCTGTATTTGTTGTTGCCATGTATATCAGTCCCTATTATATCATTGAGGTCATATACTTCGACGACTATCATACCAGAATCAATATCTGTTCTGCTTATGATATCAAAGCCGCTGCCGGTAAAGTTAAATGTAGCTTTTCCGACGGTATCCGATTTGTTATCATTAAGCAGTGTCTGAGATGAATAGCTGAATATTTTATCGCCTTGATATGTGGCTTCAAATCCGTACGGATGAACTGTATCTATGCCGGAATAATTATTTGTTTCCTGTATACGCGCGACATAGTTTGTCCATGCGTCAATTAAAAGCTGATTGCCGTATACCGAACCGTCCAATGTTATATATTTCAGAATGTCCGTATCAACAACATTTCCATCTTCATCAAGATAACTTTGTGATACGTTTCCGGAATATATTACAAAGCCTTCAAAATTATCTTCGTAATACATGGTGGAAGCGGGAACGACGGTAACCTTCGAATAAATATAACGTATGCTGCCTTCTGAGAAGTATGTGCTGATGTAATAAAAATCGACCGTGTTGTTCAGAGCTTTCTTAGGTGTGAATCTGATAAACGGCTTAGCTCCTCCGTCCGGGTTTATTATTTCGACTTTGAATTCGGAATTCTGATCGTAGGAAAACATATGAGCAGCGTTCACAGATGAAAAGGACTTATAATAAAGTCTGTTTTCAAGCGTGCCGGCTTCAAAAGGAGCGTCAATAAGCACATATGTCGGAATGAGATCCGGCGCATCGTTCGCGGCGACATCTATATCCGCCGGAAGTCCGTAATCAATGACTATAGCATCGGGAGCCGCAGGCTTTTTTAATGTAACCGCAAAAGCAACCTTTGTATTGAAATAGTCATCCGGTTGACCCCCGGTTAATGACGAATACAACTTTGTCGTGACCGGCTTACCTGCGCCTGTCGTGATTGTAAAGTGGTTGTTAAGTCCGTCGCTTGAGGTTGTTATGCTGTAATTTGCCGCGGAATCATAGCGTTCGTACGGAGACGGAACAAGCGATGCCGCGTCGAAATTCTCATTGAAGAGGTTCTGTGAAGTGTTGAATAAAATCTCTCTGTATATTTCATCAGTAACAGTATATCTGTTGCTGAAGCCGACTATCGTGCCGTCCGGAAGCACCGGATTTCCGGCGTTGTCAACCAGATAAAACTGAAACGCGACCTGTGGCTCAGCCCATGCGAGCTTCGGAACGGGGAAAAGCTTGGTGACTTCATTCCCGAGGTAATTGCTGTAGACCAACTCCGCATGTTCGTTCGTGTCGTACAATCCAGCTTCTTTTCCTGTTCCCTGAGTAGAATTATCAAGATAAATATAATATTTAAGAGCGATTTCTTTTTCTGTAATATCGCCGATTGTCCATGTAAACGTCTTTGTCGACGAGTTATAGATAAAGTGTACGGCGGTTATTATCCCTCCGGCGAAAATATTCTGTGTACCTCCGCCGATAAGGCTTGAGTATGCCTGGGTTCCGTCAGCACTGAATGTCACCCTTTCCAAAACGTTTAGTGAGGATTTACGTGTCCCTATCTGATCGTATGGCATTGGTGATGCGCCGGAAAGACTGCTGATCCAGTCGGCTCTCGTGTAGAGATCATATGTTCCTATCTCTATCGCGGGCGCGGGATCAAGCTGTGTGGTTTCGGGATTTACAACGCCTATCTGACCGGTAAGAGGCATGTTTTGCTTTGTCTGAAGAGAAAAGTCGTCGCCCATCGTATCGGTCACGACAGCTACGGTTCCCGCTTTTCTGATAGACGTGGCTATATCGCCGAACAATGTATAAAGTTCGGACGCGTTTTCAGCAAGATAAGCGTCGGCGGCGGAAGATGAGTTGTTTTGCAGCACCTGCAGACACGAAGCCCCGCGCACATATGTGCTTCCTCCGTTATATGACGGAGGTATGGAATTCGCGCCTACAAGATCGCTTCCGTTTGTAACCTCATATCCCACGGAAATAATCTTTGTTACCTTGGTTTTCAATAGATCGGCATACCCGTTTGTGCTGCCGGTGAAAAAATCCTCCCAGCCTTTTCTGTATTTCACCGAATTATGGTTATTTGTATATATGCTGCTGTCATAAGCGGTGGAGGTGACGCTGTGTCCGTTTCCGTCGGTTCCGTCAAGAACATACAGTCGTAAACCGGCTGATGGATTTAAAGGATCGATATAAAGCGATTTAGTATAATTAGTATCAGCAGCCTGAGATTCATAAAAAACGCCATTGTAGTTGGTGGGAGCGCCGTCGGTCATGAAAACCACATATACGGGTCTGTCGGTTTCTCCCGCCGCGGTGTTTGCCGTGTTTATCTGATCCGCGACAACGCCCGCTTCCTGAAATGCGTAGTCATAGTTGGTGGCGGCGCCGCTAGCAATCGTTATTGAGTTAATTACAGAATTGGATTCGCTCTTGTCGTTGACTCTCAGGGACATTGTGCGAACATCGTCATAAGGAAGCGAACCCTGATTGTAATCACAGTCTTCTCCGGCAAACACAACAACCGAAACTGAGTTTAACGTTTTTGTGCCGTCGGCATTGTCAGCAAGCAGCTTATCGGAGAAATTCGCCGCAGCCTCTTTTGCCGAAGCGATCCGCGATCCCGCCATACTTCTTGATATGTCAAACACAAGAATTACGTCAAAGCCCTTTTTAATAGGCACACCCGTCACGGCAAGCTCTACATTTGCGACACCTGTCGAAAGGAAAGCAGAGCCGGAAGCGGATTTTTTGATTCTGACAGAACCCGGATTCGGATAGTCCGGATCATCATCCATTATAAGAGATTCGACGACGGTTATATTCAAAGTGCCCGCGAGCACGCCGTCGTAATACACTCCTACGCTTTTTGTCCCGAGCGTTAAGTTATTATAATCCTCAAGCATATCGGAGGTAATGGGCACCGTTTCGAAGGACCCGTTCGGGTAAGTAATGTATATAAATAATCCGGACAGAGACGCTTCGCCGTTTCTGACTATTTTTATATTCTTATTTCCCTGTATGGAAATCACAGGCTCCATAATTGAAACGGTGAGCCCGACGTATTTATTTATGGTTTTCGTATTGCTATAAGTATCTTGGAAGGAGGCCGTCACTTTGATAAGTGCGTCGCCTTCACCGATTATTTTGAACTGACCGTCAGCAAGTCCGTTATTTGATATAACATTTGACGAATTTATTGACCCGTCTGATACTGCCGTCCATGTGTAGGAGACCCCCGCCGGGAATCCGCTGCCTGAGGCGGCAAAGCCGATGATATCATTTCTGACAGCCTCAATATCGACGACCGTCCCGGTAACGTCAGAAGTGTTATATGTAAGATCGAAATCAGCAGTCGATTCTGTTTCCGTGACCAATGCGGACGCAGAATAGAGATAAACATTCCCGGTACCGCTTGATGGAGCAGACCAGCCATTATAGTTATTGTATGTCAATGCTCTGCTTGAGCTGTCGATATAGAGCTTGTTGCTAACATATGATACTTTTCTTTTATTGTAGCTGTTTACTATTGAAAGACTGCTGCTATCGCGTCTAAGATATTTTGTTCCTTCTGCAGCCGAAGGTGTGAGATAGAAATTGTCGAAAATTTTCTCGCATTTCCAGATTGCGCTCTGCGAAATTCCGGTAACTGTTCCGCCGGAAATCGTGCCTGTGGTATCCGTGACTAACGAACCATTGGCAGCAAGAAAATGACCTGATCCTGAATTGGAGTTTGAAATGAGATAATATTTACCATCCTCCAAAGAAGAGGTCGATGTGAAAGAATCCGGAAGAGCTGTCTGACTATCTGAAACATAAGTCAGAGCCGGATCTCCCACAGGCACTGACGGCGTGGCAAATACCGACAGCGGCAGAGTCATAAAGACAAACAGCAGCGAAATAAACGCCGCGGCACATCTCATGACTCTGTTATGAGTGAAAAAGAGATTTTTCATTGCGCTTTCCTTTCGATTTAATTTATATAATTTATTATTATTGCGCAATAGTGTTTTTACGAAAAGTTAATATGTATTTACAACTCTATATAATTAACTAACGTTTCATACGCTTTTGCAGTTAAATCTTACCATACATTTTAATCGCTGTCAATATCTTTGCAGTTAATTCAATGAATATTTAATGATTTTTTAACAGCATTTTATTTTTATTTCCACCCAAGCATACTCGCTTTTTATCAATAACACGCAATTCAACAATTTAGCTTTTCTATCACGTTGTGAATTATGTCGAAAGTTACGTCGTGAGTCATGTAAACCAGCTATTATTTATTAACTCGGTATTTAATAATTACCGCTTAAAAAAGAGAAAAGCCTCTGGTATATGGGCTTTTCTCTCTAATAAGACAAGTCTTATATAAATGCCGCTTTAACAATTCATGTGTAAATAACATTAATTACATACCGGATCTGTCTTTTTATGCGGCTCTGTCATGAATGATATTCGGTTCTGCTTTCGTAATCATGATCATATATTTTTACCGAGAAACTGTTTCCAATTTGATGAATTGAGACAGCTTTTACAAAGCTGCTCTTTTGTATTTATTAACTCGGCATGGCTATAAAATAATGTCGTGTTAATAATGCTGTTAAGGCTCACGATCTGATATTTCTATAAAAAGAATAGCGGAGATAAAATGGATAAAAAAAAACAATATGATTATATTGTCAGGATTGCTTTCTGGCTATGCGCGGCGGTAACCGCATATATAGCGATAAAATTCTGCCTGCCTGTGGCATCCCCGTTTATTACAGCATTTATTTTTTCTGTAATACTGAAGCCGGCTTCGTCATTTTTTTCGCATAAAATCGGCATAAAATACAAAGCCGCATCCGCTTTAACCGTGATCGCATTCTTTACCATTATTGCCGTCATTGCCGTTGGCGCCGGAGCAAGGCTTGTTTCGGCTTTATTTTCGTGGATCACACACATTCCGGAATTTTATGAACAAATAATCGCTCCTTCGGCGGCGGAAATTATGAAATACGCTTGTGCAATAGCCGAAAAGCTCAATCCTTCCGTTTCAAAGCCTGCCGCCGAGCTTTTTGATAAAATAATTGAGGCGCTGTATTCGGCATTAAGCTCAATATGCGCGGCCGCGGCGCAGAAAATATCTTCTGTTGCGTCATCTTCTGTTCCGCGTATCATCCTCAGTGTTATGACAACCGTAACGGCAACATATTATCTGACATCAGACGCAGCCGTCATACGGAATTTTTTAAAAGCGCAGATATCGCCGAAAGCATGGGATATTTTAACCCGCGGCCTTGCCTGTACCGGCAAAGCCGCGCTTAAATACATCAGATCCTACGCATTGATAATGCTGATCACCTTCGCGGAGCTTTCTGTCGGGCTTGCGATTATCAGAGTAAATTCGCCTTTCATATCAGCGTTTCTGATAGCGTTGTTCGACATTCTGCCGGTAGTGGGATCAGGAGGAATATTGGTGCCGTGGGCGATTTTAATGTTTATAAGAAATGATACGGCTACGGGTACAGGATTAATTGCCGTATATGTTACGGTCAGCGTTGTCAGAAGCCTTATTGAACCGAAAATAATAGGCGTGCAGACAGGGCTGCATCCTCTAGCCGCTCTCGCCGGTATGTTTGCGGGAGCATCGCTTTTCGGCATAACAGGATTGATCGCAGGCCCTCTTGTTCTCGCCATAATAAAGAACCTTAATGAAAACGGAATATTCAGGATATACAGAGAAAGCACACATCAAGATTCCAACTGCGAAAAGAAAGCGTCGTAATCCGAGATACATCAATGCTTTATCACAGCTACTTAAAACAGTTTTTCAGATTAAAAATAGGCTGCCACAGATTCAATTAAAGAATTTGCAACAGCCTATTTAATATTTATATAGCTTACTGCTTATTCTCGCTAAAAAGAGAAGCGGCCTCGTCGACAGCTGAATTAATCAAATCGGAAAGCTGAGCCGCTCCGATTCCGGCGACCGTCACTCCGCATTTATTAATGGGAATTAGTATTTTTTTTGCTTTGCTCTGCGCGACGGAAACAGCTCCGTCCGGAGTTATTTCCCCGAGCAGCGCGTCCGCAATTATAATGCCTATCGGACCGATAATAACATCGGTTTTGCGCGCTGCAACCTTTACCGCATTTTCACCTGTGGCGGCAAAATCCGCGCCCGCTTTCATCATCGCGGCTGTCGCAACGGTATTTGTACCGATAGCCGTTATCTCGGCCTCCGGCAAACGAATTTTTATCCGTTCGACAAGCTCCCTTCCGATTTTTCCTCCCTGACCGTCTATAACCGTGATACAAAAATTCTTATTCATTACAATATTCTTTCTTTTCTTTATAGAAACACAAACATCTTACAGAATGTACGTTATTTATTCATTAAAGGCGTCGCAATTATTCAGCACTTATTTTGCTTTTATAACATCACATTTTCTGCTTTTTTCGTCATATTTTTCCAAAACCCCCAAACTGAATCTCACGCATTTTTCTGTCCTGGCCGCAAGCTCTCCGGACGATTCTCTCCTCCCGGAATCAAGCCAATGCTTGAAGATACCGATACAGCCCGAAACCATGTAATGATAAAAGGATTCGAGAAATTCTGTATCTATAATTCTGTATGCTTCCGTCCAGTTGCGAATGCACTCATCGTGTCCGATTAAAAGCATTCTGTCGATAAAGTCCTGGCTTCGTTCTGAACCGAGCAGTACGATGCAGGCTTCGTAATTCTTAGAAAGAAAGTCGAATATGTCGGCTAAAGTCGCAAGCAGCGTATCAGTTGCGCCGTAATTATCTTTGGTTGTGCGTTTGCATATCGATTCAATGATTTCGGTGTACATCTCATCCTGGATTTTACCGAACAAGTCAAAAATGTCACGGTAATGCAGATAAAACGTGCCTCTGTTTATATCGGCAAGCTCGCAAATCTCTATTACTGTAATGGTATTCAGCGGCTTTTTCATCAACAGCTCAATCAGTGCTTTTCGGATAGAAAGCTTTGTTTTTCGGATTCTGCGGTCTTTTTGTTCTTCGTTCATAAAATGTTTTCCTTTGTTAATAGACAGTTGTCGCCCGCGTGTTGATTACTGTGCATTTTACGTTAAGTTTGATTATTGATTTTTAATTATGTTCAGAATACCATTATAATATCATACCAACGTACAATAATCAACACTTGTTTTGTCAATAATGGAATTCGGAGTTATGAATATGATCGCTGATTTTATAATAAAACGCAAGACCTCAGTTATAATTGTCTTTGCTGTCGCCGCAGTTATATGCGCCTTTCTTATGGCTGATGTCTCTGTAAATTACAGGCTTTCGGATTACCTGCCCGAGGATTCAGCTTCGACGGCTGCATTGAAGGTAATGAACGATGAATTTCCTTCCGGCGCTCCCAATCTGAGAGTTTATATTCCTGACATTTCTGTTTCCGAAGCTCTTGAAGCGAAAGAAGAACTCGCAGCTTCATACGGAGTTATTGATGTCATGTGGCTTGACGATGTATGCAATCTAAAAAAGCCGCTTGAAATTTACGACAAATCCGTCACAGAAAACTATTTCAAAGACGGTGGAGCTCTTTTTTACCTTACGGTTGATGAAAACAAAACCGCGTCGGAAGTGGTCTCCGCTCTGAGAGATAAATTTGACAGACGCATCGCGCTTAGCGGAGATATCGCGGATGATGCCGCCTCTCAAATAGCGATTTATACGGAAATAACCCGTATTGTCATAATAATTACACCAATTATTCTGTTAATACTTATATTCGCGACCTCATCGTGGCTCGAGCCGTTGCTGTTTGCGATCGTGATATTAATATCAATAATAATAAACCTCGGAACCAATGTTATATTCGGTAAAATCAGCTTTTTAACACAAAGCGTTGCACCTGTTCTGCAGCTTGCCGTATCAATGGATTACATTATTTTTCTTCTCGCATCCTTCGAACGTGAAAGAAAAGCGGGAAAAGAATCCGATCCCGCGGGGGCAATGAAGAAAGCCATCCGTTCTACCTTTTCTACGGTTCTATCAAGCGGAGTCACAACACTCATAGGTTTTATTGTGCTTGTCCTCATGCGCTTTAAAATAGGACCGGATCTCGGCCTTGTTCTTGCGAAGGGAATCCTTGTCAGCATTGTTTCATCTCTTGTTCTTCTTCCCGCGCTTGTGCTTACTCTGTATAAACCCATTGAAAAAGCGCGCCACCGGAGCTTCATGCCGGATTTTACCAAATTTGCGAAAAGAGCCGTTAAAATAAAATATGTTTCGCTTTTTGTAGCGCTCATCTGTGTTATTCCATGCTTTCTCGCTCAGCGTCAGAACAGCTTTACTTACGGAGCGACAGGAGTCAGTCAGGGTTCACAGCTCGGAGAAGACGCGGAGCTTATCGAAAGCAAATTCGGCAAATCCGCCCAGATGGTCCTGCTGGTCCCGAGAGGCAGCACCGGGACAGAAGCATTGCTTTCAAAAGCGCTTTCTTCCGCTGAAAAAATTACATCTGTCACCTCATATGTAAATACCGTCGGAGCTCTTGTGCCCAACGAGATAATCCCTAAGGATAAAACCAATTCACTCCTTTCGGAGCATTATTCGCGATTCATTATTATAGCGAATGTTCCCGACGAAGGCGCAGAATCGTTTTCGGTAGTTGAAAATGTCCGCTCAATAGCGCAGTTATTTTATCCTGACCGTTATTATCTGTGCGGAACAAACGTGAATACCTATGATATGAAGGAAACCGTAATTTCCGACAACATGATAGTGTCTGTCGCGGTTATTGCCGCGATAGGAATCGTGCTTCTGATAAACTTCAGAAATTTTCTACTGCCGCTGCTTTTATTATTTTGCATTGAGACCGCAATATGGATAAACCTTTCCGTGCCGTTTTTCACCGGCGATACTATTCACTATATTTCATTTCTGATAGTAAACACGGTTCAGCTGGGCGCGACAATCGATTATGCAATCCTGTTTACCGAGCATTATAATAAATTCAGGGAAACCATGAACAAAAAAGATTCGGCAATTCAGGCTGTCCGTGTCGCTGCTCCATCAATAATTGTCTCTGCCGTTATATTGAGCTCCGCCGGATTTGCCTTAGGCATGGTATCTTCAAATTTTATAGTCGGGCAGTTTGGCAGCATTCTTGCGCGCGGAGCGATGCTTTCTGCGTTATCGGTTCTGCTTGTGTTCCCCGCTCTTTTAATGATTTTCGACACACTTATATTGAAAACTGGCTTTTGTCATAAAGCCGCGTCAAAAAATGCCGATGATAACATCATTTCTGATTTTAATAAAGGAGACAATAACCATGAATAAAATTCAAAAGCTTGCCGTAATATTAATTTCACTCAGTATTATCCTGACTTTTTCAACACCTTTTGCGTCAAGCGCAGCTTCGGAGACAGGTAATGCGGAGCAACAGGCCGTTTATAAAAAGAGCGAAACAGTATATGCTTCGCTGAATACCGACGGATCGCCGAAAGGAATATATTGTGTAAATTCCTTTTCCGTAATATCCGAAGGAATAATAACCGATTACGGTTATTACGATAAAACGATCAACCTGACCGACTCTTCCGCGCTTGTGTATGAAAACGGTCTCGTCACATTCAACGCAAAGCCGGGAGAATTTTACTATCAGGGCAATCTGTTTGCAGATAAAGCATTGCTTCCGTGGGAATTTAAAATAGAATACCGCCTGGACGGACAGCTGACAGATGCCGCATCCATAGCCGGAAAGAGCGGAAAAGCGGAGATATCTCTTCACGTAACACCGCGCGACTATCCGGCCGCCAAAAGCTGTACTCTTCAAATATCCGGTTCACTGAAGCTCTCAATATTCTCCGATATTTCCGCCGGAGGCGCCACACTTACTGAAATTGGCGGCGAAACGCAGATTGTCTTTACGGTGTTTCCGAACCGTGCGGCTGATCTGAAAATAGACGCAAATACAAATTCATTCGAATTTTCAGGATTTACAATAGCCGCCGCAAAGGCAGAAATGCCAATTGAGCTTTCTTCGGATTCACTCCCGGATTTTACGAAAGAGCTGGAAGAGTTTTCCAAAGGCATAGGAAAATTTAAAAATGGAGCCGGCTCGCTCTCTGACGGAGCAGCCGAATTGAGCCGCGCGGCAGGTTCTTTGGCGGATGGCTGTCAAACAATAAATAAAGCCACCGCTTCCGCGGCAGCAGGAGCGTTAAAGCTCGCCGATTCGACCTACAATGTCGCCAAATCACTGTCTTCTCTCAGTTTGGGAGGCAAAATATTATCCGACGGAATCAAAAACCTTGCGGACGGAGCAAGCTCAGCGGCCGATAAAGGACAAGACCTTATTTCCGGAGCCGAAAAGCTTTCAAACGGAATCGATTCGCTCCAATCCGGAGCGGATAAGCTCGCGTCGGCAACTTCAGAGCTTTGCAAAGGGCAGAAGGAGCTTTCGGATGGTCTGAATGCTCTGCTTCCAGGAGCGATGTCTCTTTCGGGAGGAATCGGGAATGTCTCAGATACGCTTACTGCACTTACATCAGGCAACGATCAGCTTCTTAAAGGAGCCGAAGAAATCAAACAAAACGCATTCAACCAGGCAAACGTACAGCTCTCGGAAGCTCTCGGCTCACACGCGCCTGTCCTCGAAGAATTAAATTATGCCTCTGTGCTTGACGCGTTGATTTCCGATACAGATGCCGGATCATCCGAATCGGGAACAATAGTATTCAAAACACTTAAAAGCTCTTTGGATTCCATATGTTTGTATTACGACGGACTTGAATCTTACTTAAATACGGTCGGCGTTCTGGCAAAAAACGCTCCCGGGTTGAAATCAGGTTCAGATGCGGTTTACGCAGGCATAGCTTTGCTTTCCGAAGGCGCTTGTACTGTTGCCGCAGGCTCGAAAACTATCTCCGATGGCTCTGCAGGGCTTTCCGCAGGGCTTTCGGAAACTCATTCGGGAGCTTCGGAGCTTTCAGAGGGTGTTAAAGCTTATGTCGACGGAGTAAAAACAATAGCAAAAGGGGCGTCTGAGTCAGCAAACGGAATTTCCGAATACGCAGGAGGCATAAAAATGTTTTCTGATGGCTTCTCGAATTTTACCGACGGTGTTTATTCTATGTCAGATGGCATCAGCTCACTCTCGATGGTAATATCTGATTTTAACTCCGGTGTGACAGCGCTTTCTGATGGAACCAAAACAATAGCTGATGGAGCGAAGGAACTATCCGACGGCTCAAATACACTATATGAAAATACTAACGGGATGAGCGCAGCCGTAAAAGAAAAAATTGACGGAGCTTTAAACGAAATTATTTCCGGTTATTCAGGGAATGGTGAAACGGTTTCGTTCATATCTGAAAAAAATACTTTTACCGATAACGTACAATTTGTGATAATCACAGACAGTGTTTCCTCTACTGAAAACACTCCCATACCCGATCCGGAGCCCCAGGCTATGAACTTCTGGCAAAAGTTCTTAAGTTTATTCGGCCTTTACAAGCAGGAATAAAAGCTTGTGTACAGATGATTCATATATGTAATAAACAGCAATTATTTAATAAGAGAAAGACCCATATACCGAAGTCTTTCTCTTTTATTTATGCAATTATTTAACCGCTGAGTTCATAATAATAATTTTTACATAAGCGGTGATAATTATCCATTAATTTTACAATTTCAAATTTATAATCCAAAAGATCTGAAAAAAGCAGAGCAATATTTGTAAATTATGATGAAATATCATAATTTGCGAATATTGCTATTGTTTTTTAATATCGAAAATGATATAATGGGATTTGAATTTGGATTTATTGCCATGAAAGGAATATCATATATGCACACCCAAACTCCAGCTGACACGATAGTAAATATGATCCGTGCCATAAACGAAGCGGAAGAAGCAAAAGCAAAGAAAGCCGCCGAAACCGGCCGTCTTACGGCACGCGCAAGATTGAAATCGTTATTTGACGAAGGTTCGTTCACCGAAATAGGAGCTTTTTTTAAAAAAAGCGGTTCTCCGGAAAGCGAATCGGATACCGTTATTTGCGCATATGGCGCTCTTGACGGAAGACTGATCTATGCATTTTCACAGGAGTATACCGAATCCAAAGCCGGATTCGGAGAAACACAAGCCGTAAAAATCGCCAAGCTTTATGAGCTCGCAACTAAAAACGGCGCGCCGATTGTCGCATTCCTTGATTCGGCGGGAGCAAACATATCCGAGAATATTTCCGTCATATCGTCATACGGAAAAATAATCAAATGTGCAAACGAAGCAAGCGGAATGATTCCGCAAATTGCTGTCGTAACCGGCATATGCGGGGGAGCCGCCGCAATTTACGCGTCAGCGTGTGATTTTATCGTAGCAGAAAAAAATAACTCAAGTATATATCTTTCCGCTCCGAGTATTGTCAGAGCTTCAGACTCAAAAGCCGGAGCCGGTTTTTCGAAAGCTTCCGATTGCTGCGCGCGCGGAATATGCGCCGCTGTCGGCGACGGAGAAGCAGATACAATCGCTAAGGTAAAACGTCTTCTTTCCTTCATACCTTCAAATTGTGAGGATGGAAATATACAGTTCCCGGTCAACGATGATCCCAACAGACCTACGCTGTGTTTTAACGGCGAATATTCGGCCAGCTCAGTTATTACCGGACTTGCCGACGAAGACAGTATTTTCGAGCTTTATGTCGGTTATGCGGCGGAGCTTAAATGCGGATTTGCCGTGATGGGCGGAATTGTCTGCGGCTTTATAGCCTCCGACGGAGGAAAGCTCACGGCATCGGCAATGAAAAAAGCCGCGGGATTCGTATGCTTCTGCGATATGTTCGGCATCAGCCTCCTCACCCTTGTGGACTCGGATGGCTTTGATGCCACCGAAGAAGCATCTGATGACCTCGCCGGAGCCGCCTCCGATCTTTTCAGTGCTTACGCCATTTCGGAATGTCCCAAGGTTACCGTTTATTTCGGCAAAGCATACGGCAGCGTTTCAGCTGTCCTCGGCGGGAAAGAAACCGGTACCGATCTTGCGTTTGCCCTTCCTTTCGCAGAAATCAGCGTTCTCGCCCCGGAAACAGCTACCGCTTTGATGTGGAATGACAAGCTCCGCGGTGAAAAGGATCCTATCGCCGGAAGAGCCGCGCTTGTTGAAAAATGGCGCAGCGATATGGCTTCTCCTATCGCAGCGGCGCAATGCGGAATGATAGACGATGTGATCATGCCGGATGAGCTCCGCGCGAGACTTATCGCGGCGTTTGACACACTTTCTTCCAGATAAGGAGCGAAATAAATGTTTGAACTTGCTGAAAACGCCACATTAAGCGAAAAAATGCTGATGGGCGGAAAGGTTACGCTGTTGGGACTCGGCACGGTTTTTACCATTCTCGCCTTACTTTATTTTGTGCTTGTGCTGTTCCGCGTAGTCTTTGAAAAAAAGCCCTCCGTCCAATCTGATAAAACAACCGCCGTTGCGGATGGCAGTAATGACAGTGATGTAAATATAGCTTCCGGACTTTCGGCCGCTTCCGATTCTTTGTCCGAACAGGACGAAGACGATGAAGAGCTCGCGGCAGCGATTATCGCCGCCATTTCCGCGTCCTCAGGCAAAGCACCAGGTTCGTTCCGTGTTGTATCGCTTAAAAAGAGAAGATGACATATAGCATACTTAATTAAAACGCGTCTTGAAAGGATTAATAAATTTTTATGAAAAAATATATTGTTACCATCAACGGGAAAGCATACGAAGCAACCGTTGAAGAAGTTTCCGATTCATCAGCCTCTTACACCGCTCCCGCTGCTCCTGTTGCTCCTGTTTCTGCTCCAGCCGCTCCAGCGGTAAAAGCCGCGCCAGTTGCTTCTGTCAAGCCCGCTGCCGCACAGGGAACACAAGTTGCCGCTCCTATGCCGGGGACCATTCTTTCTGTTAAGGCATCTGTCGGACAGACAGTAAAAAAAGGCGAGGCGCTCTGCGTTCTTGAAGCAATGAAAATGGAAAACGATATCGTCGCGCTCTGCGACGGCAAAATTGTTCAGGTTTCCGCCACGAAAGGCTCATCTGTCAACACTGGCGACGTTCTGTTCGTCATTGCGTAAGGGCAGGTTTGGTTTATTGATATGATAGAAGCTATAAACGGGTTTTTGGCTACGACGGGCATAGCTCAGCTTTTAAAAAGCGGAATGGCCATAAAAACTCTCATAATGTATGCTATAATCGGCATTCTGTTTTACTTCGCTATAGTAAAAAAATTCGAACCGATGCTATTATTGCCCATTGCGTTCGGAATGCTGCTTGCAAATCTTCCGGGCGCCGGAATAATACACATGGATATGTTTATTTCCGACGATCCGAATTTTCATATTGACGCGCAGAATATCATGCAGAACGGTCAGCTGCTCGATTTCCTTTATCTCGGCGTCAAGCTTGGCATCTATCCTCCGCTGATATTTCTCGGGATCGGCGCAATGACGGACTTTTCTCCGCTTATCTCCAATCCCAAATCGCTGTTTCTCGGCGCAGCGGCACAGCTTGGCGTTTTTGTCGCGTTTGCTCTCGCTCTTTTATTAGGATTTAATCTTTGCGAAGCGGCTGCGATTGGTATCATCGGCGGTGCCGACGGTCCGACTGCCATATATGTCACTAAAACGCTTGCACCGAATTTATTGGGTGCTATCGCAATCGCCGCGTATTCCTACATGGCGCTTGTGCCTTTCATTCAGAAGCCTATTATGCGCGCTCTGACCACCGACAAGGAACGCAAGGTAAAAATGACTCAGCTCCGTCCTGTTTCAAAGCTCGAGTTGGTTCTCTTCCCGATCGTCGTAAGCGCGGTAGTCTGCCTTATAATTCCCGACTGTACTCCGCTTATCGGTATGCTGATGCTCGGAAACCTTCTCAGAGTATCGGGAGTTGTTGAAAGACTTTCTAAAACCGTTCAAAACGAATTGATCAATATTATTACAATTCTTCTCGGTATTTCTGTCGGAGCAACGGCAAACGCCGAAAACTTCCTCAGCGTAAGGACGCTTATGATCACCGGTCTCGGCTTTTTGGCGTTCTGCTTCTCAACCGCCGGCGGAGTTCTCTTCGGCAAAGTTATGTATGCTCTTTCCGGTGGAAAGATAAATCCCCTCATCGGTTCCGCTGGAGTTTCCGCCGTTCCGATGGCCGCAAGAGTTTCTCAGGATGTGGGCAAGGAATACGATCCAACCAACTTCCTTCTCATGCATGCCATGGGCCCGAATGTGGCCGGCGTAATCGGTTCCGCAGTAGCTGCGGGTGTTTTCCTCGCGTTGTTTAAATAACGCAAAAATTCTAATAAGGAGTATAGGGAATAACCCTGTAATCAATAATATATGGGAGTAAAGATAACTGAAACCGTTCTCCGCGATTCTCATCAGAGCCTTATCGCGACAAGAATGACGACCGAACAAATGCTGCCGATTCTAGGCAAGCTCGATAGCATTGGGTATTATTCACTCGAATGCTGGGGAGGCGCCACATTTGATGCCTGTCTCAGATTTTTGAATGAAGATCCGTGGCAAAGACTCAGAATATTAAAGGATAACGTAAAAAAGACACCTCTGCAAATGCTTTTCAGAGGTCAGAACATACTCGGCTACCGTCATTACGCTGATGATGTCGTGGAATATTTTGTTCAGAAATCAATCGCCAACGGTATCGATATCATAAGAATTTTTGACGCGCTCAACGATAAACGCAACCTCAAGGTTGCAATAAACGCGACAAAAAAAGAAAAAGGACATGTTCAGGCCGCTTTCAGCTATACAACAAGTCCGGTTCATAACAACGATTATTTTTCAAAATTCGCAAAAGAGCTTGAAGAAATGGGCGCCGACTCTATATGTATAAAGGATATGGCCGGACTTTTAAAGCCCTATGACGCATATGAGCTTGTTAAATCGCTGAAATCCGCCGTTAAAATCCCCATTCAGCTCCATACGCATTACACCTCCGGTTTGGCTTCCATGACAGTATTAAAGGCTGTCGAAGCTGGAGTTGATATCGTCGACACCGCGATTTCTCCAATGGCCATGGGCACATCCCAGCCGCCCACAGAATCTATTGTCGCGACATTAGCAGGCACAAAATACGATACCGGTCTTGATTTAATAAAGCTTGATGAAATCAATAAATATTTTACTCCTCTCCGCGAGAAATACTTAGCTTCCGGACTTCTGGATCCCAAGGTATTGAAGGTCGACGTAAATGCTCTTCTATATCAGGTTCCGGGCGGAATGCTTTCGAATCTTGTTTCTCAGCTCAAGCAGGCAGGAAAGTCCGACAAGCTTACAGAGGTTCTTGAAGAGGTTCCTCGCGTACGCAAGGATGCTGGATATCCGCCGCTCGTAACTCCGACTTCGCAAATTGTCGGAACTCAAGCCGTTTTAAATATAATCGGCGGCGAAAGATACAAGATGGTTACAAAGGAATTCAAAGGCCTTCTCCGCGGCGAATACGGAAAAACTCCGGTTCCGGTTGACGAAGCTTTCCGTAAATCAATAATCGGAGATGAAAAGCCGATCACATGCCGTCCCGCCGATCTTCTTAAGCCAGAGCTTAATACTCTCAGAAGTGAAATTTCCGAATATATCGAGCAGGATGAGGATGTTCTTTCCTATGCGCTTTTCGGACAGGTAGCTACAAAATTCTTTGAAGAAAGAAAAAAAGCAAAATATAAGCTTGACGCAGATAATTACGACGGCGAAAAGAAGATCCATTCAGTTTAATCTATTCTATTCTATTAATTTATTAAAAAGGAGCGTTTCAGGTGACAGGCGATAATTTTCTGGCTTTACTTGAGCAAAAGCTCAGATTTGCCACAAAAAGCGACAGAGATAAGATACTCGGCTTTTATCACGAAAAGCTATCCGCCGCCGGAACACCCGATGAGGAGGCCGCGCTGGTTGAAGGCTTTGGCCCGCCCGATGAAATAGCAAAGTCAATACATGAAAAATATGCTGAAATGAATACTGAAGCGACCCGTGTTGGCTCCGGCATCGGAGTCGGAGCAGAAACACGGGTCTCTCCCGGTTCCGTAAAAAACACCTTTTCACAAGAAAGCTTTGCGTCACGCTCATTCACTACGTCTTCAGTTTCCCACTCAGGAACCAAAAAGCGGATGGCGGTAAGATATCCCAAAAGTTCTGAACAGTCTATTCCCGTTAATAAGCTTTGGCTTCCCGAAACCGACGGTCTTTTTGTAATAATTCTCAGAAAGCTTAACGCCTCAAAGCAGGTTCGTCCGCTTATTTTTGCCTTGCTTTTAATTCTTTTGGCTCCTCTTCTGATTATAATTACTGTTCTTGCGTTCGCTTTATATGCCGCTTCAATAGGTTTTATTCTCGCCGTGGCGCTTTGCCTGATTCTCATTATGCTTGGACCGACGGCGATCGCTATAGCGGGTTTAAGCTATGGTATAATAATGCTTTTTCAAAATATAACGATTGCTCTCATTGAAATAGGCATAGGGACGATGGTTTTCAGTATTGTCATTGCGATAGTCGGTATCGGATATCAGCTGGTCGCAGGTTTGATTCCGGCAATCATAGGCAAGCTGTCCGCTTTGTATAAATACGGTCTGCAAATTCTGAAAGCATATTTTTTTGGCACAAGCAGTATTACCAAAGCAGCAATAAAATAACAGCCGCGTTAATAAAACACACTTGCACACTGTTTATAGCTAATAAAGTTAATTAGTTAATTACCAATTGTGAGAGAAGATTATGGCATATGGGCTTTCATATAAAACCGTAATTTTATGATCACTGTTGAATATATGAATGCAGATCAAAGTTAAAGCTCAAGCAAACTTCAGCTTTATACTTTTACGATCAGAATAACCGCATTTCCCGGCAGGAAACGGCAATAAATCACACTTTAATGGAAAGGCATGGCCATAAAGATGAGACACTCGACTAAGTCAATGCTCAAATCGGCTCTTGTGCTGTTCTGCACTGGGTTGATTATTACAACATCATGTTATATTTATGCCGCCGCAAACGGAATTGACGTGTATGGCTCGTCATCGCTTCGTCCTATATATGATTCATATAGCGAAACAATAGACGAGATTCTCGCGCGATCTCCCGACGCCGCAAAAAACGCCAATCCGAGTGATTCGTATCCGCCTTTCTCAGCGATTGAAGTCTTTTCACAGGTTGGAGACATCGCTATTAAAAAGACCAACAGCGCAAGCTATATCGAATATGAAAATGTCGACAAAAACAATCTTAAATGTATAATCGAAGGTGACAAGCTTTCTGTCTCAGAAATAAATCCTGTTATGTTCATGGGAGTTTCAGTAAAAAAAGACGGTATTGCCTTTGACGGGCTCAGACAAATTTTCAACAGAAAAGCTACATTCAATCCCAACAGAAAAATCACTTTATATATAAATGAAGCCAAGCCGTTTTTAAGCGTATCGGTTAAAGCCAATATCGGCGATATTGAAATGGACGGAATCTCGGCTTATAAAATAGAGCTTAACCTTTCATACGGAACCGCAAAGGTTCATAACACGACCGTCATTCCAGGCACCAACGAAAGCATAATCAGAATTAACGGAGATATTGCAAGCATTGAATTTTCCGATAATTCCTATCCAATATGTGACATTTCAGTAATATCAGGCAATATTCACGCCTCTGTAAGTGAAAGTAAAAGCAATTTTGAAACGACACTCGGCACAATCTCGGTCGTCACATCATCGGAGCTTAGTGATTATACAGTCAGAATGTCCACTAACTACGGAGATGTAAAGATTCAGGGAAAAAAAGTTACGGACAAAAACGAATATAATCATCAAGGGGCTACAGCAAGCTCGATTTGGATAAAGGCCGGAGCCGGAAACATATCCGTTTCATCACAATCAGTCATATCAAATGGTCAAACAAGTTCAGAAGAACCGGAAATTACCGCAACAGAAACAAATACTGCAAATGAACCGTCTCCTACCGGAGAAATTGCAAATTGATTATTAAAAATTAAATATGTATAGAAAATGTAATTTGTGAGAATAATACCTGCGGACAAGAAAATATACCGCGGGTATTTTCATGTCCTTACCTATAGATAGTTTTATACAACTGAGAAATTTGAAGAAAGATAATGGTAACAGCAATGGTTGACAGGATAGCATTGACTCTGCTTATTATCGGCGGAATCAACTGGGGCAGCATCGGACTGTTCGGCTTCGACATCGTCGCTTGGATCAGTGGCGGCGTAAACACGCTGATCGCGCGAATAATATATACTGTCGTCGGACTTTGCGCGCTATGGTGCATTTCTCTGCTTTTCAGAGAAAGAGACAGCGAGCCCGAACGGATCTGATTTATTAACTCGGCAATTAAATAATTACCGCTATAAGAGAGAAAAGGCTCTGGTATATGAGCTTTTCTCTCTTGTAAAACAAGGATTATTTAATTGCCTTAATAATTATAATACGGCATATTTCGCGGGACGCCTGCCGGATATAGACAGTCGTCCCTTCCCTATATTCTGACATATGATCTCTTATCTCGAAAAGCATTGAAAACCTTTACTATTATCAACATGCTCGGTCTATCATCGTCAGAATTCATGTCATAACGTCACACTTATAAGAATCACCGGAACGAATGTAACGTTCCGGTGATTCTTCGGATTCGACCTAATAGATAGCTTTTGCAATATTTGAGCAAGCGAGGCATTTTAATAAACAAGGTTTATTAAATGCCGTTTTAATAATATACCCGCATCTGCCGTGTGCATACGTATTGAAACCCTCGCTTTCGCAAGGTACGGTTTCCTCTCTCTGACTCAATGCTCCCAGCGTCCGCCAGCAGCGACTTGCGCGCTGAACAAGCGGGAGGTCTGCAACCGTTTTGAGAAGCCGGAATCCATTTCAATTTCGTAGGGTTAAAAACGTATACATCACGTACAGCGCAGGAATAAATTAATTATTATCTTCTTCTTCGGAGGCTTCCTGGTATTCTTCCTCGTCACCTTCGTCGTAGTCATATTCTGCGAGCACTTCATTTTCGAAAGCATCGGCAACTTTATCAAATTCGTCATCATCGTCAATGGTGACAAGGACTTCCTCACCGTTCTCATCGACAAGCTTGAGGATTATATATTCGTCATCATCGCTATTATCGGGGACAAGCGCAAGATATGTGAATCCATCCATTTCAAGATTTCCGATGACCTGGAAATCACGCTCCACTCCATCCTCGTCGGTAAGTGTCACGCTTTCATAATCAAAGTTTTCGTTTTCGCTCATGGTGATATCCGTTTCTCGGGAGCATCAATAATAATTTAATCTTTTATCCGCCGCCTTCTCCCGCAAGACGGCGAAGCCGATATGTCTTTACGGCTATATTTTATAATGAACACGGGTTTTAGTCAATAGTTTTTTAAGATTTTTTTATTTGAGTGCGGATTAATATTATCAAATGGTAATTATTGCGTTCGAAAATGCAATTATTCGGAAGACATTATTTATGCGACAATTATTTAATGCCAGTTAATAAAATATTTTATATGAAAGCTGCTTTTCGCATTGAAAAATGACTGATATGTGATATAATGAATGGGAATTATTATGAAAATATCAAGGATATTAAAATGCCATTGAAAAAAGTAACAAAGAAGACCCGAAATTCACCTAAGCTTGATATGATTTTTATTGTATCGGCCGTAGCAGTAATATTCTTATTTATTTATCTGAACTCACATAATTTTTTCTCCAAACCCGGATCAGACACCGATGAATCGGAAACGACCTGCGTTTCCGACAGTTCGACATATGCCGTAAATATTACTGATGAACCGATTTTCACAGGGCAGGTCACGCCGGAAACTCATATTTCAGAACCGGTTAAAACATCGACTGATAAAACAGAATGTACAACCGGCGCTCCGGATACCGTAGCTGAAACCGAAACCGGTGAGACAAAATATATGACCGTGACGGATGACTATTTTAAAGACGCCGCATTTGTCGGTGATTCGATTACAGATATGTTTATTCTTTATGCGAACATAAAAACCAATGCTTTTTTTTCGCGTGGAATAATGGTAAATAACCTTTTTGAAAAAAAATTCGTCTTAGACGGCGATGATAAAATTGCTCTTGGCGAGGCGTTTAAAAAAGCTCCGGATATTAGAAAGGTTTACATAATGGCCGGTACAAATGAACAGGGCTGGAGTTATCCCGCGCTATTCAAAGATTATTATAAAAAAGCCATTATGGAAATACGAAAATGTCTGCCGGATGCTATAATATATGTTCAAGGTACCTTACCTGTTACCAGAGAAGCCGAGAAACGAACCGACGCAATTTATGACAATAATATTGCCTCCGATTACAGAAGACAGACAATTGAGTTATGCGGTGAACTAAAGGGGCAAAATATATACTACCTTGACATACCATCTATTTTCATTGCGGAAGACGGATATATGTCGGATGGTGTTTCGTTTGACGGTGTGCATCCGGTTAAAAAATATGTTGAAATATGGCGCGAATATTTAAAAACTCACGCTGTCATCAATGAAGCATCAGGAAACTGAACTCAATTTTTAAAAGTATCTCATTTAATCTATTATTACCGAAAGGTTAAAGCAAACAATGTTAAAAAGAATACTGTTTATGATAATCGTTCTTACCATAGTATTTACAGTTTTGGCGTGCGATATTATTAAAAACGCCGATCTGACCGATAAAGACATAGAAAGCATGATTGACGAGCTCAAGAATTCCGAAGTTTTTTCCGAGGATATTGAAAAGATCGGCGACAATTCCGTCGCGGTCATATATAGTATAGCAGAATCCGCCGAAACGAGTATATGTTATTCCGGTATTTCAGGTCTTAAGGCGGAAGAAATATCAGTGTTTAAAGCAAAAACTGAAGAAGATGCTGTCAGCTTCTGCGCATATCTGGAGGCATACCGCGATTCCAGGCTTAAACAATTTGAAAATTACGCTCCGGCCGAGGCGCCGAAGCTTCGTGACGCTATTATAAAAAGAAGCGGTTTGTATGTAATTTACGCCGTAACCGACAATTCTGTAAAAGCCTCGCAAATTATTGACAGTTATCCCAAAAAATAACATGACACAGTTAAAATAATCAAAAAAGCAAAATTAAATACAGAAAATTTTATTATATATTCTTTTGCCTTATCGGGATTGTGTTTTATATATTCTCTGAACGTAATAAGGCTCGCCATAGACGATATAAGCGTCCCGACTCCTCCTATATTAACTCCTCTCAGCAGCTCCCTGTAATTATCGGTAAAGCCGGAAAGCAATATCGCCGTCGGCACATTGCTGATCAGCTGGCATGAAAGCACGCTTGTTAAAAGTGTGCTTTTTTTCATTATATCCATAAAGAACAGTCGTATCGGTTCTATGCGTGAAACATTTCCCGCAAATATGAAAAAGCAAACAAATGTCAAAAGCAGCGTATAATCCACGTCACTCAAGGCTTTCCTGTCCATTAAAAACAGAGCCGGGAAAATAACTGCGGGCCCTATATAATACGGTATTGCGCGGAATACTATAGCTATTGACAAAACAAAAAGCAAAATATATACAACCGTCCGCAGCGGAGGCAAACGCTTCCCTTCGTCGGGTATATCAATTTTTTCAGGAGCGATAAACAGACAGCATACAGTTATGGCCGCTATTGAAATTGCAAATGGAAATGCCATTATACTGACGAATTCGCTGTCCGGTATGTTGAATTTTGAATACAGAAACAAATTCTGCGGATTTCCGAATGGAGTGAGCATTCCTCCGAGATTTGCGGCTATGTTCTGCATTATAAAAGTGAATGCCATTAATTCTCTTTTTCCGGTTTTTTCGAGAATGTAATATCCGAGCGGAAGAAAGGTGATTAAAGCCATATCGTTGGCTATAAGCATAGAACCAATAAAAGTAATGAAAACGAGCCCCAAAACGGACATCCGCGCCGATTTGAATACAGCCACCACTTTTCGGGCTAAAATAGAAAAAAGCTCTATATTACGCATAGCGCATACTACAGAAAGCACGCAGAAAAGGCATGTAAGGGTTTTCAAATCGAAATATGAAGTATATTTTGCGTCAGGTGTGATAAAAACACACGAAACCGCCGCTGCCATGGCAGCGACGGTCAGTACCGTATTTTCCTTTATGAATTTTTTAATATTAACCATTAATGTTTTTATACCTTGTTGCATCCGCGTATAAATTATCGTATGCGGATGTTTTGGTCGCACTCCTCTTTCTAGCGCAATTTTCACGCCAAATGAATTATATCACTTTAATATAAGCAATCAAGTGTTTTATTTCTAATATTTGAATAATTACGTACTTTTTCAGCAAATAATACTTATTGAATCATAAATAACGGGAGATGTATATGAAAGCAAAATATTCAGACAACACAAAAATAAACAACTCAATTGACGGCGATGATAATGAAAGTCAAGAAGAACATCCGGATAATACGCCGACGGAAAGAGATGCAACGAGCATATCGAAGGCCGATGGATTTTCAATCTGCACTATTCTTATAGCCGGTCATATAGAGGGGCATTCATCGGTTTCGCCTCCTATGAAAGCGACAAAATATGAACGAATTATCCCGGAGCTTGTCGCTTTTCAACGTAATCCTGATCTCGACGGACTGCTTATCATTTTGAATACCGTGGGAGGTGATGTTGAAGCCGGGCTTGCGCTTGCGGAGTTGGTCGCGTCGCTTGATAAGCCGACGGTTTCACTCGTGCTCGGAGGCGGACATTCCATAGGCATTCCGATTGCGGTTGCCGCACAAACCTCGTTCATCGTAAAATCCGCAACGATGACACTTCATCCCGTGCGGACTGGAGGCGTTATAATAGGAGCAGAGCAGAGCTTTGAATATATAATGCGTATGCAGGATAGAGTCACAAATTTTATTCTTGATCATTCATCCGTGTCAAAAACCGCTCTTAACCGTTTGATATATTCAAACAAAGAGCTTTCAGGCGATATCGGAAGTCTTATTGACGGAGAGCGTGCCGTTAAAATAGGATTGATAAATAAAGTCGGTGGGCTTGTCGACGCTCTTAATGAGTTAAAATCCATTACAAAGAGGAATAAACCAGATCCATCTTCCGTACCCACATAATTTTTAAAAAAGTATTGAAAAAATCCTTGTATAGTCATATAATAAGATGTATATTTTTGTTCCGTATTAATTTGTTCTGATTTCCATTTTTTTGGTATAATGGAAGCATTGCTTTAAAGGATTAAATATGAAAAAATCGCGCGAGACCGAAAAAAAGAATTCTGAATTACCGAATGCCGGAAAGTACAAACACCGCCTCGGCGACCGCAAGGACGGAAGAAAGCTGCGCTCATTGCAGCCTATATCCACTGTGGCCGCTTACATAATGCCGACTCGAAACGGAGCCAGCAACCTTATTAACGACAGCGTCGAAATATCCGAAATTGAAAAATTTATCCTTAAAAAGCGCGGAGAAGGTTTGAAGGGCTTTGGAATAATTCACTTTTTCATAGCCGCCTATATCCGTCTGTGTTCTCAGCGTCCCGGCATAAACAGATTCATATCCGGACAGCGCATATATACAAGAGACTACGTCGAAGTGAACATGGCCGTAAAAAAGGATTTTGCCCTTGATGCCGAAGAAACGATGATAAAAATGGTCTTCGACAGAGCGGCAACTGTCACCGATGTATATAACAAAATGACTGAGCTGACCGAACAATACAAAAACGACTCTGACGGTCCGAGCGATTTCGATAATTTTGCGAAAGTGCTTAATTTCATCCCAGGTATAGTTTTGAAGTTTGCCGTATGGAATTTAAATTTATGGGACTATTTCGGCTGGCTGCCTAAGTCATGGACCGATCTGAGCCCATTCCATGGATCATTGGTCATTACCTCGATGGGTTCATTGGGCATACCACCGGTTTATCATCACCTTTATAACTTCGGAAATGTTCCCGTGTTTTTTGCATATGGAGCGAAGCGTTTTGTCAGAGAGCTCAATGAAGACGGGCAAATTCAGATTAAAAAGCTTGTCGATTTTACCTTCGTCACCGATGAGAGAATCTGTGACGGTTATTACTTTGCGTCCGCACTCAAACTTTTAAGGCAATTATGTAAGAACCCGGCTATGCTTGATATACCGCCCGAAACAATAATTGATGATATTGAATGACTTATTAAAACGGCATTTAAATAAGTCTTGTTTTATAAGAGAGAAAAGCCCATATACAGAGTCTTTTCTCTCTTTAAGCGGTAATTATTTAAATGCCGAGTTAATAATAAAATATTATTTAATTACGGTTTTAATAGTCATGTTGTTACATGCTACGGAGGCATCAATTGTCAGCTAAATTTCAAAACGAAGCTCCTGATCCGGAAAAGTTGATCATTAAGCGTATAGGAGCAGCTCTTTTACTCGTGTTTATCGCATCGCTGCCTATACTGATTTTTTCAGGAATAATAAAACTGCCGTTCATTTCTCTTCCCTTTGACACAAAAGAATCAAATAATACAGGCTCGACCGCAGATCCGGATATTACCGGAGGCACTCATGAGACCGGCTCCATGTCCACTGGAAATGTCAGCACAGAAACCGCGACAGAACCAGATCCCGCAGAACAATTAAAGAGTGTTCTCGCAGGCTTTGAAGTTTTTTCGTCGGAATTTGCCGAAAAAGGGTATTTGCTTTCCGACGGAAGATACAATCAGGATGAATACAAGCTGATGCTGATCGACACGTCAGCCATTGTTCTTCCTAAAGCATTTACCTTCGGCGACGATGTCCGGGAAATCGTCTTTCGCAGCGACAAGAATAAAGAAAACGTGCAAACAGTTGCTTCGGTGCGCCCTTCGTTAAAACCGAGAATGGGCTTTATTTTTCGTGAAAACGCCGACGGCGCAATGTCTCTGCTGCGTCCTGACGGGGCGGTTATCTACGATCAGATACCGGAAAACGTGAGTTTTGTCGGCGCGCGCGACAGCAGTGATAATCCAGTTTTTCAGATAGACGACAAGTATTGTTATTACGATTTCACTTCCGGGTCTTTTGTTTCGAGTACATATGACCCGAAGCTTGATTATCGCGGCATTGAATTTGATTATCCCTCTTATTACGGAAAGCCGGACAGCGACGTCATAAGATTTCACACTTCAGCAAACAAATGGGGTTATAAAAAATTAGACGGCACACCATGCCTGGGCACAGATAATAATTACGGGCAAATAGGCGCTTATGAATTTCGTGATGAACGAGGCGTTATATTCATGTCTAATAACAGCATGGAAGTTGTTCAAAGATACGGCGGCATTGCTATTTCAAATGTTTCTTTGTATCGTCCGGAGCATGACGGAATAGAAAAGCTCGGATTTTATATGTATGAGTTTGGTTTAATGCGCGCCAGAATAAAAAAATTCAACAACAAAGGCGAAATGATAAAGGATTATGAAACGGTGATCGGAATAAGCGGTGCCGAATTTTTCCTTCCCGCCGATTATGAAATAATATCGTATTCCGACGGCGTCTTTCTGATGAAAAAGGGAGATTATTATGGATATCTCTCTCATACAGGAAAATGGATCTGCAAACCTGTTTACACATACGCACAGCCCTTTATGGAGGGATTGGGCGTTATCGGGTACAAGGACGGGAAAAAGGGCATGATGGACACATCGGGTAATTACGCTGTTCCTCCCGTATTCGATCAGATAACCTCATGTTCCGGAGGAGTTATTTCTCTTTACGACGATCTGACGGGATATTATCTCATACACAAGCTTTTAATTCCCTCGTCTACCGCGGATAATTCCGCGGTAGATAATACTGTAGCAGAAAACTCAGACGGAGAAAGCTCTGCCGAATAAATATCTGATAATGCAGTGCAATGACAAGTAATCAAGTCGCGCTTCTTCGTTGTGAAATTAATTCCTTTGCGTAATTGATTAAATTCCGTGATATTCCGTATGTGTTGTTTTTGCTTTTAAATACATATCGATGATACGTTAAAATTATGAATTATAGATTTTCTCTTATCACCCTGGCAACATTTTTTATTTAATATTAATTTTTATATTGACTTTTTAGAGTTAATATAGTATTATATTAAGGCAGTTGATTTTTTGGAGAGATGTCCGAGCGGTTTAAGGAGCCGGTCTTGAAAACCGGTGACTCTCTTTTGGGAGCCGTGAGTTCGAATCTCACTCTCTCCGCCAATCAACTTATGGAGAAGTACCCAAGCGGTCAAGGGGGCAGTTTGCTAAACTGTTAGGTCGGGTTACCGGCGCAAGGGTTCGATCCCCTTCTTCTCCGCCAAAAAATCACCGTAACTTTGATACAAAATACAAGGTTATGGTGATTCTTTTTTTTCTTAGAACTTGGATGGTTTAATAACATATAATAATAATCTCGATAACCAAGGAGGAGCCAACATGAACATCAACCGTATAAACGATTTTATAACGCTTGATAAGAATGATATTACAGCACTGTTTGCTCCGTTTGACATGTCGATCGGGATAATTAACTTTTCACTCAAGGACAGTATGAGCAACACAGGTTACGAAGTTACAACGACAAAAGGCAGGTTTTTTCTAAAGCTGTACTCGAATACAACCGATAAAATCGAAACCGCCGTTTATAGATACCTGAAGAACAAAATCAATGTTCCGAAGTTGTTTTATTATGACGGCATTAAAGAGAAGTTTCCGTTTACGTACACTATAACAGAGTTTATCGACGGCGTTTCATTAATAAGCCATGTGCGTAACAACTTGAAATATCCGCCGGAAAAGTCTTTTGAAATCGGCCGTATGTGCGCGGCGATACATAAAAAGAAATACACACACGACGCACTTCTTGATGACAAGTTAAACTCTTCAAGGGAGCTTCCGTACACACGCGATAAAATCTTGCGTCTGATTAACGGCAAGCCGGGAAATCATCTTAATGTCGTAACGGTCGAAAAGCTGAAAGCGTTTATCGGAGACAATTCCACCCTATTCGATAGGATTGAAGCCGAAAGCGTGTTGTGCCACGGCGATTTCGGTTACGGGAATATAATGATTTCCGACGAAAAGATATATCTGATTGATTTTGAGTTTGCTTATGCCGGTAGTATATATAATGATATAGGACACTTTTTCAGACGAAAGGGCATAGATGTGCAGGCGCTTATTGATGATCGTATATATAACTCTTTTGCCGACGGTTACAATTCCGTTTCTGATACACAACTGCCGTCAGATTGGTTCAGACTTGCCCGTCTGTGCGATATAAACGCAATGCTCTGTCTGTTAAACCATGACGGTGTTCCGGCAGAGTGGATAGAAGATATTGAAGCCGATATCCTATATTCAATATGTTAGAAATCTTAAAATCTCCGTATAAATATAACATAGTAAGAACGACACAACAGTTAAATATTTCACATTTGCTCATACCGCTGCAAAACAATGTATACCTTTACGAAAGATATCTACCCGCACAGGCTGTATTATAATTATCAGACTTAACCAGATAAGAGCGATAATTTTAATACATTATATATCGCATTCGTCGTTCTTTTTATTAAATTTGGACTGAACCTCATGGGAAAGGTTTTTTATATTTTGGAAGGTGATATTTTTGAATTATCTTATAAAACAAGCAGATGAGCTACTGAAGAATCACGGTTTTGAATATGCTTTCTGTGGCGGATGGGCAATAGATTTATTTATAGAAGCGGAAACGCGAAAGCACAGCGACATCGATATCCATGCCTATTGGCAAGAACGCAATACGATTATTCTGTATATGCAGTCGCTCGGCTTCGAGGTGTATGAAATGCTTGGCGGCGGGATGGCTCATCATATTACGGATATCTATAATCAAATAAAAAGCAAAAGAAATATCTTCTGCTGCAAGCCCGACTGTGAGTTGGTCTGCCTGTCACCCGAAGATAAGGACGGAATATGCGGCATTAATTTTCAACATATCGGTCAAACGAAATTGAATTTTCTCGAGTTTCTTTTCAATGATAAAAGCGAAAATACGCTTATATACGCGAGAAATCATGAGATTAAACAACCTTTGACCGAAGCAATATTATACAGTGATAACATACCGTATTTATCGCCCGAATTTTGTATATTATACAAATCTAACGATACAGAACGAGACGGTTATCAACATGATTATTATACGGCAATGACAAAAATGAATGAGCATCAAAAGCAATGGCTAATCAATGCTCTTGATACTATGTACCCCCAAGGTCATAAATGGAGGTTATGAGTATCTCCGCACAAAATTTTTCTTCCGTAAAAATGCACTCTGTATTAAAATTATCAGCTAAGAACGCAGATTTTGATACGGTAAGTATCAACATTAGCGTTCTTGTTTTATATATTGAAATGTAAGAGATTTATATTATAAGGATTAAAAATGAAATACTATAAGAAAATTATCGGTGAGCGATTATATCTTTCACCTATAAACACAGATGAAGCAGATAGTTACATTAAATGGATGAATGACGAAGCTGTTGCCGTTAATTTTGGTCAATATCCCCGTTTAGTTGCATCGAAAAATGATATGAAATGGCTATATGAACCGGCTAGCGATATGCACCGCTATGCAATTGTGCTTCTCGACGAAGACGTGTTAATTGGCAGCATAAGCCTTCATAATATCGACCACCTTAATCGTAATGCTTTCATAGGCATTTTTATCGGTGAGAACGAGCACCGAAACAAGGGGTATGGCGCTGAAGCTATTCGGCTAATTCTCAATTATGGATTCAAGACAATGAATCTTCACAACATCATGCTCACCGTACATGCGGACAATTTAGCGGGTATCACTTGCTATAAAAAAGTGGGGTTTCGTGAAACAGGTCGGCTGCGTGAATGGATATTCAAAGATGGAATGTATGTCGATAAGATTTATATGGGTATTCTGGAACGCGAGTTCGATGTATAAACTGTCGCTGCATACCCGTTGGATTATAAGAGAAAATATTATTAAATTAAAGACGCATCAACCAAAGAATTACAACTTTTAGTGTATTCAGAAAAGCAGTATTAATATTATTAAACGGCATTTAAATAAGCTTTGTTTTATAAGAGAGAAAAGCCTATATACCAAAGTCTTTTTTCTCTTTAAGCGGTAATTATTTAACACTACAACGAACGAAACGCGTTACGAATAAAAGGCTATATAATAATTTAAGCTTTAACATTAAAAGCATCGTTTTTCAATAATAGAGTGGCTTGGTTACGAAGTTGATTTGTTCGTAATGTTCCGTATAATTTCTATCGTTCGTTGTAGTGTTATATAACGCCGGGATTGTTTTCCCACTTTTGAAGCTCGGGCGTCCAGTACTTTGCCCATTCCTTCATTTCCTTATATTCCGGATGGTCAGGATTCAACATGATTTCGCGGAAGTTAACAAATCCTTCTACGCCGCCAACATCCTCAGGCGGAGTTTGACCGTTTGCTTCCAACAAATATGGTGATTCTTTGTCATATTCATCAATTACACGTACAAGCTCAATCTCATGCTCCCAGTTATCCCCCATATCATATGTGTAGCGCATAGACTTACATCTGGGTAAAAACTCTGACAAGAGATGCCCTTTCATTAAAAGAGTATTTTCATCATACTCCAAGTCATCCTCCGACGGAACAAGTCTGACAGACGATTTATTTTCACTGTCATCAAAGATCGTAAAATCGTATAGATGATAATTTTCCCAGTTAAATACAGACTGTAATACCTTGTGCAGCTGCTCAAATGCCAAATCGGCAGGCACAATAATCCTTCGTACCGCTGTATATACTTGTAAATCAAGCGTTACCAATAATTCAAATGCGCGATATTTGTAAGCCGGCTTTCCTGTAAGCTCGGACAGTGCTTTAATCATTTTCTGATAAGGGATAAATACATTGCTGAAATTACTTGAATAGTTGACTGGACGGTAGTTTATCGAAGCTCCGACCGTATCAAGGAACATTTTTGCAATGCCGTTATATTCATTTCCAACATAAATTGAGCATTCAAGCCCCGCTTTTATTACCCACGCAGTTATCTGCCGGTTATTATTTTTAGAAAACGTCACTTCACCACACATTCGCATATATTCATCAACAATTTCAGGATTAATATTTAAGAATAGTAGTGTGTTTGAAATAGCTCTTTTCATCATCTGAGCTGCGTTTTTCAGATCTTTGCGTTTGACTTCATAAATCGCAACGGTAAAACGTGTGGCGTTGTTCACTAAGACAAGCATATCCTCGGCACGGCGATTTTCCCATACCTTTGTCCAATTTGCCGTCCAAGAAAAAAGCGGGTTTTCGTCTCCGAGTACAGCCGGAGGATTTACCCCCATGGCTTCCGCCAGTTTCTTCGTCAGTCCAATTTGCATTTTCACACTTCCCTTTTATAATTATTTACTATATTTAGACACCTTGTTTTCAATCAAAGAACCGCTATTATAAATTTTTGTTTTACGCTGTGAGTTTCGCAGGAATCAGTAAATTTCTTCGATATAAATCCCTGGTCATTGTTTGTACTCACTCGGCAATAAATATCTACTCGCTTCTCTCTTAGAAGGCAACGAGGGATATAATGAATTCTTTTATTATCAGCCACGGCAATGCCTCCGTAATTACGACTACTAGAAAAATTGGGGTTACCGCTTTCTTTGCCAATCACACCTTTTCCAATTCCGATTTTATTAGTTTAAGAATATACTCAGCGCTTTCTTCATCCAGCTTATGCAGAAAAGCCATACTTCTGCATTTCTTGTATTCCACTCCGTCCATTGTGAAGGTATATCCAGCCGGGCATATTGGCGAACAGGTGCCGCCGACCAGCTTTTTACAATCACCTGCTTTGATGATTTCCTTCTTCATTTTATCCGGAAAATCATTCAAGATAGCATCATAGGCACTTACACCTGCGGCATAAATCCTCATCTTTACGCCTTTTTTCCTAAAAACATAATTCAATAATGATTTCCCTGAATCCGGAAGCATATATGTAGTAACAAATCCGTTCTTTGCAGGCTCAATCTTTCTCTTGCACTCTTTCCCCAGAAGATAATTGTCTAGTTCAAGCACAAATCCCTGAAGGTTCGCCGGAACCTCGTTCAAAAATAGTGTAAACTTTTCATCCATATCTTTTCTCCATAAAGTCTTAATCCTTATATTCATAAATTTATATTTATAATAGTGATTAATCAATCTACAATTTGAGTTCATTATTCAACTCTCCAATCGAACCCACATTATATGAACAACTCAAATCTCAATTATACGGTTGAGATTATTTCTAAACTGAATCTTTAGAATCTATGGTGTTTCTCCAATCATCCGGTACATTTAACCAAAAAGCAGGTATCAAACAAGGTAAGTATACTTTATTGTTAGGCCATTCATGAAAAACATACGATACTATTTCATTGTTATCCTGAATTATCGTATTTGGAATTTGATACATTTCACTAAACCAACCATCATAGTATATACTCCTAGGTCCTCCACCGCCATGCGGACATCCTGTTTTTATGTTGCCACCTATTGCATTATGGCACCACCAGGTTATTTCGGTAACTTTAATGCTTATTTTTGTTAATGAACTGATAAATTCAGTAACATTTTCTATCATAACGATACAGTCAATATATCCCCATCCGACTGGTTGTACTTTATAGGATAACAATAATTTATCAAGTGCATTCTTGGTTTCTCTATCAAAATTGGTCATGGATACTGCTCCCTCTAACATTATATGGATATGGATATGTCAATAAATGTGCAGTCGAAAAAGACCAAAAAACCGAAACAATATATTTTTAAATTTTCTGAGCCTGCGGCAAAAGCAGCACCGCCGAAGGCGGCATGTGCTTTACAAGTTGCCATCAAAAATCCTGCAATCTTCATTTTCGATGGAAAGGATAACAACATATTTTTGAGTTTCCTTCGCCGCCGACAAAAACCGCAAAGCATTTTAACGGCATTCTGTAAAGTGTGCGGGCTATGTAGCAGTCACATAGCAGCGTCCTGTACCGTTGAGGCTTTGAATAATGCCGTTTTTCTTAAGCTTATCACGAAAAGCTTCGATTGTATATTGGCTTCCTCTGTCATTGTGTATAGCGTTCTTTAACTTTCCAAGCTGGCTTACCGTGTCAACGCAAAACTCATTCTTCATGTTATCACGCATTTCAAGCGCCACAATCTCACCGTTAAAGCAGTCCATAACAGGTGAAATATGGACTGCATCATATAAGTAGAGTCGACAAACACCCATAATCTGATAGAATAGAAGTATCAGAAAAGGTGCAGAACAATGATTTACAGTATAGAATTCAAGAAGCGAAACAATGAACTCGAACGAGAGAATGCCGAGCTGAAGCGTGCAAAGGATATATTAAAGGTGCACTCGGCTTTTTCGCGTTCCCCGCGTGTTGCGGATTATAGATCGGACGAAGTAAAAAACATCAGAGCGGCATCTGTTTATTCCTAAATACAAGAACAGGTACGCGGTAAAGTTGATGTGCAGGATTCTGAAAGCAAGTGAGTCCGGTTATTATCGTTGGTGAAAGCCAAAGTAAGTAGAAAACTCGTGAACTTCTGACGATCAAAATTAAAGAGATAACATCCGAGTATACGGAACGATAATTTTTATCCTCAGTTTATATAATCCTTATAGCTGTTTATATAATTATCGAGTTCTTTTTTCGCTTTCGCTTCGTTCTTTTCATAATATGAAGCGAACATGTTCGCTCCTGACGAAATAATCTGCGTAAAGCACTCTCTGAGTCCTCCGAAATTATATATCGTACCAAGATCGAAATTTACGCTGTCAAATATAATATCAAGGCAGAATTTACTTTCTTCATCGCGGGAAACTATGCCCATCAACAGCCTGTCATAATAAGCCGGAAGCATGATCGTGCGTCCATAATATGACAAAGCTTCAATAACTGCCCCGTTTATTTCAGGGTTCTCAGCTGTGTATGGAATGCATATAGCCGGGCTTGAATAACTCATAGGATGGTAATATTCCGCCTGTGATTCATCAAATTTCGGCATGGGAAGTATACCGAAATCATTTTCCATGGATCTGCACTGAGTAATACGGAAAAAGTTTGTCGTACGGAACAATACGCGGTTTGCTTTGAACATTTCGTTGCCATATTCATATGTACTGTAGCCAGAAGGCGGCGTAATGTTTTCATTATGGAACACCGCTGATTTATCAGTATAGAATTCAAATACTTTTCTTACAATTTCGGCTGTTTTATCATTGTATAGATCAAGATATGGAATGTCGTCTGCGTCCTTGGAAAATTTACTTATTAAAAGCGATGGCGCATGTGTCTTCATTGTCAACAAGGCTGATATCTCCGAGAACGAAAAACAGCTTATTGGCAATAGACAGTTCTTTTACAGAGTTTTGAGCATACCAGGGCATATCAAGATGCATTGTTTCGATCGATTTCAGGTCGCAGAGCAGGCCGTTTTGCGCAAGATTGCCAACCGTAGTCATTTCGCACAGTACGGCGTCAAAAGTATTCAACTGAGTTGTAATATCCGCTTTTGCTTCTACATCCGTATATGAGGATGTCTCTTTGCTGGTTATTTTCACATTATAAATTTCAAGTAATTTTTCTTTTCTTTCATACGCGGCATCATTGATCACTTCTCCGGTTTCGCCTTCCGTTGCGGCAAAATCCTTTTGAATAGACCACCCCTCTGATTTTGGCGTCAGAATTACAAATTCTTCGTTCTTAAAATCAATTTCGGAACGCAGATCAAGAGAGTATTGTTCTTCTGTGGCAGCTTCAGTGGTAATAACCTCCGAAACAGGAGCTGTTTGGGTTGAAATGGTGTCTGCAGCTTTAGGTTCGCATGCGGTAATATTTGCGGCAAGAATCATTGCTGCGGCAGGGAAAGCCATTTTCCTTAAGAATGCAATACGTTTTTTTTTTATAAAGATCTTTCTCCTTCATTTATTCAATTTTAATACCTGACGTTCATACTTTGAAATGCCATATATTCTTTTACATGCCCTGATAAACGATTGTGTTGATGACCAGAGTTATTTCGTCATATCTCTGAACATAATTTCTTGTTTTCGTATCCCGGTTTACAGCATAACTCACCTATCTGAAACAGCTTTATACCGCCCAGATCAAGCGGATTATTCATAAATGTATTGTTGAATTGATATTTTCTTCCGAGATAAAAGGATGATTTCATCAGAATTTACAATCGATCCAATAACCCGGCTTATTGATTGCTTTAAAACCTGTTTCCCGTATTCCGATAACTGCCACAGTTTCAGATGCCGGAGCCTTGATATCTCCGGTTTCAAAAAAATTAACAAGCTCATGAACGAAATTAGGGAAAAAGTCGCTGCATTCAGGAATCAAATAATGATCTCCGTTTACCGCAGTCATGGCAAGCGTGAAAGGGCATTCCCAGCCGAAGTGTCCCATTGTCGCAAATTTATTTTCAGGATATTCGATCACGAGCGCGGGAGCAGCTTCCGTGCCTATCGCCATAACGCGAACAGGATCCGATCCCATAAGCTTTACAATCATTTCAATTTGATGAATTGAGTACACAGGATATTCGCCCGGTCCTCTTACAGATAGAGTTTTTATGCTTCCCTGCTTTTTGTCCTTAAGCTCAGTAGAAAATCTCAGCGCAGATGAAGAAAACATAGGTGTTTTACCGTCTTCAGCCATTTTAATAAGCTGCTTGGCCGTTTTTACATCGGGCGCGAAGGTTTTATCTACATATGTGCGTTTTCCGCTTTTCAACGCATAATCACAGAGCGATAGATGCATTTCCGGATTGTTGGGAGATAGAATCATAAGAACATCGCTTTTTTCAACGACTTCTTTTGCCGATGCACAAAGCTCGGCATCGTGTTCAGCGCACCATACTTTGCTGGGCTTTGAGGCTTCTCCTTCATTTTTCGAGCCATCCGGATCAAGAGCGCCCCAGGCGTAACATATCTTATACTCGCCCTTCGTTTCGGTTTCCAACCATCCCGGCAAATTATTGGCATGCCAGTTGTCAAGATAATAATCAATAAGACCGATTTTTTTCATTAGTTCTCCTTAACGTGTTTCATAAAATTTATATTATACATCGCATTATTATGCGCATTGTATCTTTTCTCAACAGTAATATCTGTCAGAACATATCGCAGGAAATAAATACAATATTTTCGGTACTCGCAAATTCGGTGTTATTCGAATTGTGAATAAAACAATTCGCTGTAAAAGCCTTTTTGAGCAAGCAGAGCATCATGTGTACCGCTCTCAACAACATTTCCGTCTCGCATAACAAGAATACAATCTGCATTTTGTATCGTCGATAAACGATGCGCGACGATGAAGCAGGTTTTATTTCTCATAAGCTCGCGCATGGCATCCTGAATTCTTATTTCTGTACGTGTATCCACGTTTGATGTCGCCTCGTCAAGAATCAGCATTTTTGAATCCATCAGCATGGCGCGTGCGATTGTGATAAGCTGTTTTTGTCCCTTGGATATATTGGTTGCATCGTCATTTATAACCGTATCGTAGCCTTTTGGCAGTCTTTTTACAAAGCTGTCGATTTTTGCGGCTTTCCCGGCGGCGAGCACCTGCTCTCTGGTGACGTTTTCTTTTCCGTATGCTATGTTATCATAAACAGTTCCGTTAAAAAGCCATGTATCTTGTAAAACCATCGCGTACGATAGTCTGAGGCTGCGTCGAGTCAGATCGTAAATCGATTTTCCATCGAGCGTAATCTCTCCCGAATCTATGTCGTAAAATCTCATTAAAAGGTTTATAAGCGTGGTTTTCCCTGCTCCGGTAGGACCTACTATAGCAATCAGACTACCGCCTGGCGCGTATAAAGATAAATTTTTAAGTATAATTTTATCTTTTGAGTATCCGAAGCATACCTTTTTCAGCTCTATGTTCCCTTCAGTGGAAACGATTTCCGACGCGCCGGGTCTGTCAGGTGGTTCCGGAATTTCATCAAGCAAACGGAACACTCTTTCAGCGGCGGAAAGCGCGGATTGAAGCTCGCCATAAATGTTGGCGATTTCGTTTATCGGTCCGGAAAATTTTCGTGAGTAAAGCACAAATGACGAAATATCGCCGCACGAAATTGCTTTTCTCATGTAAAGGAGTGCTCCGAAAACACCTATCAGCGTAAATGACAGATTGTTCACAAAGTTTACGGAAGGTCCGACCTTGCTTGAGTGATATTCGGAATCGTAATACGCGTCTACAGTTTCTTTGTTTTTTATATCATGCTTTTCTATAGTATTTTCTTCACGGCAGTAAACACGCAGAGTACGCTGACCAGAAATAATCTCCTCGGTAAATCCGTTGAATTCACCGAGCTTTTCCGAACGCTTGCGAAACATCGGACGCGTCTTTTTTGTTATTCTATAGGTCAGGTAAACAGAAAGAGGCACGGTAAAGACAAAAATTGATACGAGAGCCGGAGAAATTGACAGCATCATTATAAAAGAACCGACCACTGTTATTATGCTTGCGAGTATCTGAACGACATCGTTTGAAAGCGATGCGTTTATTGTGTCAGAATCGTAGGATATCCTGCTGATTATATCACCGATCTGATGCGTGTCGAAAAAGCCGACCGGGAGAGACGATATTTTATTAAAAATGTCTTCTCTGATGTTAAAGGTTATTTTTCGGGCAACGACAAGCATTATCAAAGAAAGAAAATAAGCCAGCAGACTTGAGGCGGCATATAGGAGGATCATAATAAACGCGTAGTGCATAACTCCGTTTATATCAACCTTGCCCTTTCCGGGTTCAATCAGGTCGATCGCATATCCGGAAAGCTTCGGACCCCAAAGAGCGAGAACATTCGATAAAATCGCAAGTCCTGTTGCAAATATTAGCAATAATGTATGCGGAAGCATATACCGGCCGAGCCGTAAAAGCGTATATTTTTTATCTTTTGGTTTTTCAAAGGTTTTCTTTTTGTCCATTTTGATATAACGCTTAACGCGTCCGCTCCTTTCCCAGTTGAAGCAGACTTATCTTGCGGTATTCCTCACAGCTTTTCATCAGCTCCGAATGTGTGCCGGCGCCGATTATTTTCCCGTCATCCAATACGATTATCTTGTCCGCCTGCATAACCGACGAAATGCGTTGCGCGATCAGAATTGTAGTCGTTGACGCATAATTGGTTCTTATTTCACGACGCATAGATGCGTCTGTTTTGTAATCCAACGCGCTTGAAGAATCATCAAGAATAAGGATTTCAGGATTTCCCGCTATCGCGCGAGCAACGAGGAGTCTCTGCTTCTGTCCCCCAGAAAGATTTGATCCCTTGATAGCAACATATCCATCATAGCCTTTGCCATTATCAATAAATTCCGATGCCTGTGCGCGGAATGAAGCCGACATTATATCGCCGTCCGATATGTCTCTGCCAAATCTGATGTTCTCCGCTATTGTGTCTTCAAATAATATATCATTTTGAAATACGACGCCGAATTTCGAATGAAGCTCGTGCGGATCATATGATTTTATTTTTTTACCGTCAATCAATATTTCACCTTCGTCGATATCGTAAAGCCTGAGCAAAAGCGAAATAATAGTAGATTTTCCTGAACCGGTCGGTCCAATTATGCCAAGTGTTTCTCCCTTTCTGAGGTAAAAGGATATGTTTTCGACATCGTTACCATGCTTCAAATATGAAAAAGACACGTTTTTGAACTCTATAACCGGTATATCATCGTCTGATTCCGCAACAGGCACATCACATTCCTCACGTGACAGCTCCTCCGGAGAATCAAGCACTTCAAATATGCGCTTTGCTGACGCGTCCGCCTGAGAATACATTGTGAATATCCTCGTGACAGACAGCATTGCATTTAATATAATCGTAAAATATGTAAGAAATGCAATTATCTTTCCAACTTCGGTGAGATCTGAATTGACTCTGTACGCGCCGACGATGACAACAAGCACAAGTCCAGTGTTAAGTATGAGACGCATGACCGGATCTATCAAAGCCATGGTCGAGCCGGCTTTCATCTCTTTTTTAAGCATATCTGTGTTATATTTTTTAAAACGATCTATTTCATAATCTGTTTTTGAAAGTGCTTTTATAACGCGTATGCCTACGGCATTTTCGCGTACGACACGCACAAGCTCGTCCTGTGTTTCCTGTTGTTTTGTATAAAGCGGAACGCCTCTTTTAGATACCACATATGTAATTAAAACGATAAAAGGCATCATGGCAACCAAAAGAAGAGACAGCACAGGGTCAAGAGTCATTGTGATAACTACTCCGCCAAGTATCAATATAGGAGCGCGTATGCCTATTCTCTGCATCATACCGACAACTCGGTGAACATAATATGTATCTGCTGTCATTCGGCTGATAAGCGAAGGTATGGAGAATTTATCTATCTGACTGTCAGATAGATATGATATTTTACTAAATAAGTCATGTCTTATTCCCTCCGTCGTGTCCCTTGCGACCGCGGCGGCCTTTTGATTGGCAATTATATTTCCGCCCCATGCGATGAACGAACAAAAAAGCATTATAACGCCCCAAATCAAAACAAACCTGGTATTTCCAAGAGGGATTATATCGTCGATAATATGTGCGAGAATCCATGGCAGACATAAATCCATTATTGTTCCGGCAAATTTGATCAGTAATCCCATAGTAATACGCCATTTATATGGCGACAGATAAGCGAATACTCTTTTCATCATAATCCTCAATCTATCAAATATCATTATTATATTTCATTATCAGTAAAAAATCAATATTGTAATTTATATAAGATCAAATAGCAAACGAGAAAAACGAAAAATGATGAATAATTTTCATAAAAATGCTTGACAAGGTATATGGTGTATGCTATAATACAATCTGTTGCGGGAAAACCGCCTGATATACAAAATGCATGGCAAAAAGTTTGCCTCTGTAGCTCAGTTGGTAGAGCAGAGGACTGAAAATCCTCGTGTCGTTGGTTCAATTCCGACCGGAGGCACCATTTGGGAGAGTCGTGTTTCTTTACGATTCATGTTCTCCCTTTTTATGCGGATTTAGCTCATTTGGTAGAGCGCGACCTTGCCAAGGTCGAGGTGGCGGGTTCGAGCCCCGTAATCCGCTCCAATAAATCCGGCGCCATAGCCAAGCGGTAAGGCAGAGGTCTGCAAAACCTTTACCCCCGGTCCGATTCCGGGTGGCGCCTCCAGAAAAAAGCAGTCACGCTTTGCGTGGCTGCTTTTTTAACACATAACAGACAACCGCGGTATCACGGACAACCATGATACAACGGATAACCGCAAAGGTTGTCCGTACGGGTATCAACGGATATCGCAGCGGTAATTGACAAAGACGATATTTTGTTTTATAATAACATTGATTTTATTGAATATTACAATTTATATTGGATTCATTTTATGGAATTGCCAAAACGAAAGCAGATACGATTAAAAGGATACGATTATTCACGAAACGGTGCGTATTTTATAACAATATGCGCCCATAAAAAAGAAACGATATTTTGTGAAATAACCTGTAGGGGAGACCCTTGCGGTCTCCCGCATATTAATCATGACCCTTGCGGTCTGCAAACCATTCAGTATACGCGTTTAGGCGAAATTGCATTACAACAAATCAATTGCATAGAAAAATTATATAAAATTTCATTCGATAAATATGTTGTTATGCCAAACCATATACATGCGATAATATTTATTGACCGCGGCATTACGGACAACCATGATACAACGGACAACCGCGGCATTACGGACAACCGCAAGGGTTGTCCCTACGGGGGCGACGACGGGATATCGCAAATCGTTGGCGCATATAAATCCGTTGTGGCGAATGAATGGCTTAAAATATGCAAACAAAATAACTTGCCGATGGGCGTAATATGGCAGAGGTCGTTTCATGATCATATCATCAGAGATGAACATGATTATATACGAATATGGCAATATATCGACGAAAACCCGACAAAATGGACTGAGGATTGTTTACATGAAATATAATAAAAAGTGTGAAATATGAAAAAATATCTTAGAATACCTGCCTGTATTCTTTATCTGACCGCCTTCTGCTGTATTTTTATTTATATATTTTACAGCTTCACTCCGGCGGTGATGATTACGCCTTCTTCGCGTCTTGCCCTCTTATGCTCGGCATGCCTGACCGTTTACTTTGGAAGCATACTCCTCATAAGGACAATACAAAAACAAAAAATCGTTGCCGTAATGAAAATCACCTTCGCGATATGCTTTGCTTTATACATATGCCTTATAACAACGCTTGTATTGTTTGATTCCTATTTTGGACGATCCATACATTCATGGCTGTCGCAGTGGAATTCGGAAGCGCTGTCGGATTATCTCAAATATTCCTTTAATATTATACCGTTTGCCACTATACTCTCATATATTGAAAAGCTTTTTGAAAACAGAATAAATATGAATAGCGTCGTGATCAATATCGTCGGAAACATTATCGCTTTTACTCCGTTCGCTTTTTTTCTGCCGCTTTTCTTTAAAAAGTTGAGATCCTTTTCGCGGTTCCTTTTAGCGATGATCTGCATTGTTTCCACGGTAGAGCTTTTGCAATTTGTTTTATTGGCAGGTTCCTGTGATATTGATGATGTAATTCTGAATGTCGGAGGTTCCTGTATGGCTTATGGTATTCTGCATATCGGATTTTTTAGCAGGATAATCGAAAAAATAACTCTCTTACAGTATCGGAATGAGCGGAAATTTCCCCGTATTTCAGAGCATAATTAAAATTCACATATTGTCCATGTAATGGCAGACGTAAATGGTTATAATGTATGAAATAAAAACCAATTTATCAATATATAGGAATACCTAATGAAAATTTCTCTGATTATACCGATGTATAACGAAATTTCAATCGCCGCTGATACCGCGAAAACGTTAAACAGCTATATGCGCGGCGTTTATGACGATTTCGAGATCATTTTCTGCGACGACGGAAGCACCGACGGCTGTGCCGGGGCAGTTCGCGATCTGAGGCTGGAGCACGTCCGGGTGACGGGCTATAAAAATAACAGAGGAAAAGGATATGCGGTAAAAACCGGAATGCTCGAAGCCGCGGGCGATATTGTCATATTCACCGACTGCGATCTTGCTTACGGCACCGAAGTCATAAAAAAGCTGTGCGACATGCTCGTTTCATCGCCGGGTTATGCGCTGGCAATAGGCTCACGCAGGCTCGAGCGCGGAGGATACGGAAAATATACAGTAATACGCTCTCTGGCGTCAAAGGTATACGTAAATATCCTGCGCGTCGCGGGAGGTATAAAGCAATCGGATTTTCAATGCGGCTGCAAGGCTTTCAGGCATGACGCCGCGCGCGCGGTTTTCTCCGTGCTTTCGACGGATGGCTTCGCTTTCGATTACGAAGCGCTGCTTCTCGCCGGAAAGCTCGGCTTTAAAACGGCCGAGGTTCCTGTTAAAATCATCAATCACCGCGAATCGAAGATAAATCTTGCACGCGACGCAATCAGAATGCTCAATGACGTCAGAAAAATAAAACGCAAAGTAAACGCGGATTTTAAGCATAAGAAATAACCGCTTTCGCCTGAGACTTATCTCTCTTTAGCGGTAAATATTTAAATGCCAAGTTAATAAAACGAACCACTTCCCTTTTATGGGACAGAGGTTCGTTTTTTTGTTACGATTTTATATTTTTGCTGAGCTTCTCATAAGCTTGTACCGGTATATTAAAAATCTACATTACTCTGTTATTTTTAAGGCTCTTGAAATTCAAAGCGTCGAAGTAAAGCTTTTATATCCGGTATTATCTTTTCAGTTGAACCCTTGTACATGAACTCTCTTTTCCCGGTTATGAACAAGAAAATTCCTGTTATATTCGAATGTTTAAAGCGCTTTCATCCTTACCGCCAATCAGCTGTATAATTTTATCACAATTTATGATATATGAAGAACCGGCAAGGTGCTTGCCGCATAATATATAAAGGATGAGAAAAGCTATGTACCAGCATTATCCGAGTATGTTTACTATTAAAGATAATGTGATAATACAAATATATAAGCTGATTATCCCATTGGAATTACTATGAAAGGTGGAATTTGTTAATGTCCTGTGAATTGTGTAATGCTATTTTCACAGATCCTGCAAAAAGAGCAGCATTTGGATATCAGGCGGAAACAGCGGTCTGCGAATGCCACGATATCTGTGTCGAAGATGTCCGCGATATATGCGTAAAGACAAGAACTCTGACGCAGGTTATCCCATGCAATCCCGACGGACGCGCGGGCTGCCGCGGAGGATTTTTACCGGACGGAGCGCCGCAAGTCCAAAGCTGGAGGGTCTTGTGCGCGGAAGAACGGCTTAGCCCCGAAACCGGCTGTGACCGTATTTTTAATGATGTTGAATTTGAAGTTGTCATTCGGTATGCCTCCGGAACTCTGGCAGTTTTAACCCCTTCAGATACTATCACTTGTATGTGGTATGAATTTGCCGAGTTCCCCAGCGGTGTGTTTTATCCAAACAGTACAGCAGGATTAAATCAGTTCAGAAATGAACTGGCGGCCATCGATGGATCCTGTAAAGTAATAATCATTGAAAACGTAAGAATTGTTACAGAACTTAACGACTGTGTTTTAGTGATTGATTATAAGATCATTGATAAGTTATGGAAACACGAAAATCTTCTTGTAACGGCTATCAAACCATATCCGGGTGTCGGCGAAATAGGAAACATCACTGTTTCACAAGAGTTCGAACAAGGTCATCGTATCGGTCCCTGCAGAGTCAGTATTTAATAATTATTAAGGGATGCGCAAGCTCCCTTTAATATATTATTAAAGCCACATTATTAAACGGCAATTAAATATTCCTCGCTTCATAAGAGAGAAAGCCCCATATACCGGAACCATTTTTCTCTTTGGCGGTAACTAGTTAATCGCCGCGTTAATAACATAATTCAGAAGTATTGCCTCTTGGTTATTCCTGAGCGGCAATACTTCTGTTTATGTAGCCATTCGATTAAACGGTTTTATTTTCTTTCATAGTTTCAATTTCATTAAGCTTAGCTTCTATTCTCAGGAGACAATCAGACATTTCTTTTAGTAAAGATTCAATATTTAATTTTCGGATATCCGAGGATTGCTGATGCCAATATGTCGTTTTTTTAAATATATCATGATTTTTATCATTTTCCGGGCTGTTCGGTATATTGTCTTCTAATATAATTTTAACTTCATTTTCAGCTGATAGCTTGCTGATATATGCGGTATTTTCTTCATTCTCCAATTATATTCCCTCCAAGCTAAGAATGTTTATGAATCCAGTATATATCAGTTCACTTTTATAATATTAATTGAAGCACTGACTGTGGTATTTATTTTCTCCGGGTTTGATACGCCATTTGAAAGCTTTATATCTGTGCCGCTTAAATTAACAATCGTTATTTCCGCAGGTACGGATGCTACATTTATAATCGCTTCGCCTTGAATTTGATATTGTCCGCTTCTGCAATTAAATGAAAGCTGTTGTTTAATTGAATGATTTACTGCTATAGACCATATTTCCTCACAACAAGAAGCCGAAGATATCAGAAAACGGATTGAATAGCTTCCTATTTCTGTAAGCTTGATAACCGAAGTTCCCGCAGTATACGCTATTGGATCTTCACTTGAGGGAGAATTAAAAATAACCGCTGCATTATTTAAAACTATTTGTTCGGCAGTTGAATAAATATACGCAAAGGGTGATAAATAACCTATTTCTCCAAGCATGTAAGAATCAGATGAATCCTGAGTGCATTGCAAGTTTTCGCTTCGATCATAACCTTTGGAACGAAGTGCGCTTCCGACCTTAGAATACATGAAAGGTCCAGGGTAACTTCTTAATCTTTGATTGCCCTGTGCGCCGGGCGGTCCTTGCTCTCCACGTGGGCCGGGCGGTCCTTGAATACCCTGTGGACCAGGGGCCCCTTGTTCACCCTGCGGACCGGGCGGTCCTTGCTCGCCCTGCGGACCGGGCGGCCCCTGTTCACCCTGCGGACCAGGGAATCCTTGTTCGCCCTGCGGGCCAGATGACCCTTGATCACCGTGTTGGACATAAGGCGTCGGAATAACTCCTTTTGTGTAAAGAGAATCCTTCATACCCTGTGGGTTAATGGAATTAGAATTATTAGAGCTTTGCCGTACGGAAGGAAACATCGGAAAGCCTCTTTGTTTGAAATCCGAATATTTGATGATATTCATTTTATCATAATCATCATTATTATTATGTCTCATACCTCACGCCCTCACCTTTATAGAATTATCTATCACAGTCTATGCCGAACATTGTGTTTGGTGAAATTTTACAATTCCGCTTCAGTGTGAACGATTATGAATCTGCATATGCGCGTTTAAACGCATCTACCATGATATAAAACTTTTTAATTTACATTTATAATATTATCAACTATTAACCTTGAATAAAATATAAGAGAAAAGGCTCCGGTATACGGGCTTTTCTCTCTATAGCATGATTTATGCAATTGTTCTTCCTTCCGGCGCCACAGCTACTGAATTAATGAAGTCGATTCCAGCATACAGCTTACTCAATCCACATGCCGTGTCCGGGACAGATCATATAATCGCCGTATCTATTAATTATTTCGTTTCTGCATAATGTTGCCTTTTGGGAATCGATGTTCACACTTGTCATAAGATACGGAGCAAGCAAATTAAATTCCTGCTGTTCAACCGAAAAGCCCTTTATATTTACGTAATCATCTCCCGTAAAAATCAGCTTATGTTCCTCGCAGACCAGAATCGTTTCGCCTTTCACATGACCACCGTCGCCTTGATATACATTGAAATTCAAATCACCGAAGGAAAGCTCTCCTATCTTTGACAGGATATTATTATCCTTCTTTTGCCCTATTATTTTGATCTTTTTTATATCCGGCGGCTGATAACGTGAAATAATGCGGCTTAACCTGCAATACGGAGCATGCATGACATTCTGTTCTCTGAAATTATCTGATTTTTCATTTTCTAGACGGAAATTTTCATAAGTATCTCCGCTTGTATAAATCGATGAAAACATTGATAACAAGCCTGTGTGGTCAATATCGCCGTGAGTCAATACTATATCCTTATGCATTTCGTCAAAGCTTGCGAAAAGGCTGTCGAATATGACACTCATTTCCTCAGCGAAGCACGCAAAGCCGCTGTCTATAAATAAAAGCTCATTGTTATTTTCAAGAATATATGTGTTGCTTCCGCACGGCGGCTCGACCATTATAAGCCGCGTTTTATCGGTGATATCCTTTTTATGTATATGTGCGTTAAAACGCGCGCCTTTATGCCCGACGATGAACACGGCGAATTTTCTGATGTATTCAAATGTTTTCTGAGCGCTTTCTTCCTTATCATCAAGCAGTTGCATGATTTTATTGGAATTTATGATGATCTCGTTTGTCTGCTCCTGTGAAAGCGAAAGAATATTGCGCATTTCATTCGCGAAGCTTAAATAAAATACCGTGGAATCCAGCGTCTTCTCGGTTACCGTATAATCGATGATATTTACATCGCAGAGCAATGAAAGCTCATCGAGCAGACTTTTGATTATATCGGGATTCTCAATGAATAAGCCCATTCTGAAATATTGATACTCAGTGCCGTTTTCCTGAGAATTAATATATGAAATATTTATAGAATATTTGCTTATTACCTCCAGAATGGGTTTCACCGCACCGGGAACATCATGCAGCTTCAGAGAAATCAGAATCACGGAATTGTTCTTCTGCTCCTGAAGGTATCCTATTTTGTTAAGCTGCTCGGATATGCTGTCAAGCTGTTCTTCGGTCGCGGAAACATCAATGAAAAGCGTATGAACATCGATCGCTTTGTTATAGCTTACCCGCACGATATTACCTTTGTTTTCGGCTATGATCTCGCTTGCCTTTAAAAAGGCACCGGCTTTATCGGGCAGCCTTGTTATGAAGGTCTTTTTCATTTTTTTTCTGCCAATCAAATATATTTTTTTTATCGTTTTTATAGACATTAAACGGTTTTTTAATTTTATGACTGCAGTATAGCACATAAATGTAAAATCCTCAACCTGAAATAATATAATGATTATATAATTTATATATTTTGCCGTTACTCTTGAATTTCATTTTCTGTATTTATCCGGATTCATATATTCATTGTCATTGATAAAAAACCTTTTTATGCTTGAAATCATATAATAGAAGCAGTAAAACTAAATTATAGAGCATATTATAATAAAGGAGTATATCTATGGCAAATCCAGCTCAGGCATGTGAGTGTTCACCTTATTCTAATATTTGCTGCTGCGGACCTCAATTCGGCATTTCTGTTGTTCAGCCGAAATGCCAAAATCTCCCCGATGGCAGCGTTGTAAATAATCCCGCGTTCGTCCCCAAGCTGAACAAATCGTTTTGGACGTATAAATTCTTAACAGATTGCGCAAGTACAACAAGAGCAATCAGCAATTTCGGTATTCCAATCTGCGAAATTATCACCGCAGAAACAATCCAGGTCAGCGAGAAAATCGACGGATGCGGAATATTTGTATCCATTCCATTTACCCTGACAAAAAGCGATCCGAATTTGGGCCCGGCCCCGGCAGGTTTTCAATTTGTAAAAATAGAAACCAATAACCGCTACGAAAAAGGGCTCTGCGTCGAATACAGAATTGAAATCACAGGTGATTTTCCTACGGCGGAACAACCAATCAAAGTAAAAGCCGGAAACAATGTACTCACCTTTTCTTGCGAAGGCTGTTTTTTAGTTCCGAAATGCAACCCTTTAGGAAAATTGTCAGTTACAAAAAATTGCAGTCACTCAATAATAAATAATCAGGCAAGTCTGGACTATAATCTCTCAGTAAGCAATATCGGCAACGCAGCATTGAATAATGTTCAGTTTGAAGATGTTATTTTTATACCGACGCAGCTTGTTATCGGCCAGATCACCGTAAATCCGGCAACATTAAATGTGGATACCAGTATCTCCGGTGAAATATCGATATCCGGTAATTTGGGAACCATTGAACCCGGCGGGAATATTCCGATAACCTATAATATAAAAATAGCGAATGTTCAAATACCAGGAAGCTATATGATAAACAATACAGTTAATGTGGCGGCTGAAGGCACTCAGGCTTCCGCAAATTGCCATACTATAATTAATGTTGTAAAATTAAAAGCCGATAAATGTTGTTCAATAGACGGAAATCAGGCGATATATGCATTATCTGTATCAAGCATAGATCAATCTCCGGATGTATTGATAAACCTTTATGACCATATGGATGTTCCGTCGGGAATAACGGTAAGATTCCTTGATTTAAGCGGATGTGAAGGATATTTCTCCGGCAGCGGAAATCCGATACTAACAAATGTCGATGTTCCCGGACCTGTAGGCTTGGATTTCATATGTAAAAATATTATAGTTCCGGCAGGCGGTGTTTTTTTGAAATATGGTAGCTATATTCTGGTATCGAGTTCTGTGGTGGGAATAACAACAATTACCAATACGATTGTCAAAGTAGAACCGGTAATCCCAGAAGCTCAGGTATTCCTCGGTGTCTCCAATATTCCAGTATCGGCAAATATTGACGTTGAGCTTGTTCAGATATGTCAAAGGCCGTGTGTATAATAGGATTTTGTTTTGTTTTAATATTTATATCATGATTGCTTGACCTTGGTTGTTTATATTTTGTTAAAAGAACATCCCGCCAATAGGCGGGATGTTCTTTTACATAATTACATGAAAATAATCGATTTATGTAATCCCCTCCCCAAAACAAACCGCCCTTGCAAAACAAATGTTTTGCAAGGGCGAAAAGCACATAATATGTTGTACTTATCTCTTTGAGAATTTAAAAGTGTTTGTTTCCAAGCATTTTTTGCTTATTTGTGTATCACTTGTATATCGTTCAACTTTCTGTTGAAATTTTAAAGGAATGATAGGTTGATAACTCACAATGTCAATGATATTACAACTTTTTGTGTTATATAAGTGTCATATCTCACGTTATTCTATTTACATTCTTTTGAACTTTTTAAACTTCTTAAAAACGACATAACCTTACCGGTTAGTAACAGGATAGTGACAGTATTTTTCGTATTTCTCCAGAGTGACACTCTGGAGTTTATTGATTTATAAGGGTGTAAATGAAAAATCTGTGATACTATTTCATATGGTTGTTACTATGTTTGCTTTATTGTTTTTATAAAATCAAAAAATAATGTCGAAATAATGTTGATTTTTTCTAATAATGGGATATAATGGTACTTACAATATAAATGATGTTGGGTTAAAATAATCTTATTATAGCAATTAGACGAAGTTTTAAGAAGTAGGTTAGCATAGAAACGATGTGAAGTATCAACGGAGGTGGCTGTGATTTATTCAGATAAACCAATTAGTACAAATAAAGATGATTATCTAGGCAGGGGTGGTTTTGCAAAATTGCTTGCGCAATCCCTCTTAGATATGAATAACGGCGACACTTTTTCAATTGGGCTTTTTGGGAAATGGGGTTGCGGAAAAACCTCTCTTGTAAACATGACGCTAAATGAAGTTGATGAGCTACAGAAAAACTCTAGAGAGAAAAATAAACTCATTGTAGTTCATTTCGAGCCTTGGAATTTTTCTAATACCGATCAGTTATTATCGCAATTTTTCATCCATTTATCTAACAAGTTTAGGAGTAATGGTGATAAAAAACTTGCGAAAATTGGAAATGCCCTCGAGAAGTACTCAGATGCATTTGAAGTGTTTGAAGTAATACCTACTTTCGGAAAATCTCTAGCTTTATTTGGAAAAAAGTGTGTCTCAAAGTTAGGGAAAAAACTAAAAAAAGGCGCTGATGAAAAAGACATATTAAAGCAGAAGGAATACGTTATAAGCCTTTTAGAAAAACAGTCAAACAAAATTTTGATTGTTATTGACGACATTGACCGATTGAATAACGAACAAATCCGTCAAGTTTTTCAACTAATAACGTCTGTCGCCAAATTTCCAAATACAATTTATCTTTTAGTTTTCGATAAAGAAATTGTAGTTAAAGCTTTGGAAAAAGTACAAGAAGGAAGTGGCGAAGACTACCTGGAGAAAATTATCCAAATGCCTATCCAAATACCTGACATCCAACAACCCAAGCTCAGGGGTGTATTATTTAGTCGGATGGATATGCTTATCTCTGAACATAAAGATATATGCTTTCAAGAAGAGCATTGGCAGCGGTTATTTTATTCATGTGTCGAACCGTTCGTAAAGAGTATTAGAGATATAAACCGCCTTTGTAATTCTGTAAAGTTTAAACTTACGACTTTATTCTCCGAAGTTGATTTTACAGATATGGTTGCTATATCAGCTCTAGAGATACATTTTCCAGCAGTGTATGAATGGGTTAAAGGAAATAAACCTATTTTAACGGGTGAACAAGATTGGTCAGCCTTTAAAGCAAATCTTAAAACTCAAAAAGACTGTTATGAATTTTATCAATCTCAAATAAAGTCGTTACTAGAGGACAGTACAACGAAATATGAAGATACAAATCATGTCGTAGTTATTATTACATTTCTATCCCAGATGTTTCCATATTTTGGACAGAAAATTGGTAAGCTTCATGAGACTTACGATTTGAATGTATTAAGAATGAATAATCAAATTGCGCATCCTGATAAATTTGATAGATATTTTGATCTTGAGTTGGATAACATTTTTCTAAAAAAAGCAGAAGTACTTAATGCAGTAAACACATTTAATCAAGAAGAATTTATGACTTTCCTTTTAGAACTTGATAAAAAAGAAATTAGCTATGACTTTCTTGAAGAAGTCAATGCAATGCTCCCGAAAATATCAGCAGATAGAGCCAGAACAATTTCGAGAGCATTGATAGTGACCACAGCCCAGTTGAATACAAATTCACAGAAACGCCTTTTATTTAGAATAAATAACTATGCAGAATTTCTAGTAATAGATTTGATAGATAGAATTAATTCTACGGAAAGAATTGCATTTATTTCTGATATTATTAATAATGCAGATCTTGCTACATTACAATCGATTGCTAATATCATCAATAGGATTGAATTAGGATATGGAAGACTAGCGGCCAATGGCAAAGAATATGAATATAAGAAAATTATCTCTTTAGAGGAGTTACTTCAGCTAGAAATTCTTTTTATAAATAAGGTTAAGGAAATGCTACGGCTGCACAATCTATTTAATATCAGCAATTGGAGAATGATTTATTATTTGCTTGAGAGTTTCGATTTAGACTATGCCCATGGCTATCTTGCTGATGCCTTAAATAATGATGGTAATATCCTCAGATATTTGGATAACTCTGTAAACGTTTGGTCTGGTGGAGACACAAGATATGAATTTAATCAGGAATATAAAAAACATCTAACAGAAGAGCGTATTCTGCAAGCAATCAAATCACAGAAAGAATCAGGTGAATTATTTTTAATGTCAGAAAAAACACAGAACATATGTGGCGCATTTTATTTGAATGCTTTAGGAAAGCAGGATTATAAATGTAATCTTTCTCAAGCTGATGTAGATAAGTTACTTGCAACATGGAAAAGTGAGAATGAGAAAAGCTAAACGTGATTTGATTTTACTTAAATTTAATCATGTTATACAAATAGTACGTATTAATTAAGGAGTAAAATTATGATTGATAATGATTTTTATAAAGCTTTACAATTTTCTAAAAATATATTAAGGTTTACGAGTCCGCTTACGTGGTTAGTAGTTGATTCTGCAGAAATGGTAATCCAAAAGTCTAGTACATTATCAGATAGAGGAAACTTAGATGATATTAAACAAGAGGCTCTTAAACAAGAAATATTGTTAAAAATGGCAGAATGCCAAGCCAAAGTTGCTCAGGAAGTTGCAATCGCTCGTCGAATTGATACAGCTGAAGAAGTTATTATTGAGGAATATTTTGATACCACAGGAGCAGGAGACCTAGGCGTTAAACTTGAGGGTGAGAGTTTATCTGCTGGACTTTCCGGATCAGGAAGACGTGTGTCGAAGAAAGTATATACATTTAAGGGATGGCGTGATGGTGGACTTGAAGTGATTGAAAAATTAACTGATAAAAATGAATGATGTAATTACTTCCCATTATGTAAAATAGGCAATTATAATATAAAAAATCGGGTAAGCGAAACGCCTACCCGATTTTGTTATTCATAAATTTATTCTATTTAATTTCCACAGCTGCCGGAGAAGGTGCTTTTCCCAAATCCTTGCATAGCTCAACATAACCCGCTTGAATTGATTCTTTAATTTTTGCTTCGTCGAAATATTTGCCATAACGGTCAACAAGGATGCTGTATACATAATTAAATTTTTGTTTGCCTTGATTTGTCTCAAAAGTTGTAAGCGCGACTGCGCAAAGAGATTTAGCTGTATCGAAAAGTCGCCGATCTTTAAGCCACGGTACCGCAACCTTTGCGACCCAGGTCGATACCAGAGTTACGATAATACCCATAATCGCAAGGATTATTTGTGTAAAATCAATCGTGTAAGTCATTGTTTTGTTCTTCTCCCTTTTCCTTTTTGGTATTTTTGATATAGTCAGCATATCCTTTCAGATATGGTTCTTTGTTATTGTATTTTCGCTTGTTGCCGTGAAGGTATCCGAGTATGCTAAGCTCTCCGACGCAAGCTCCAAATACGCACGAAATAAGCGTTGACGGTTCGCTTCCGACAATTATGAATATAATCAGGCATACTATCGTAAACACGGCTAAAAACGAGAATATGCTGTATACAACTTTATCGACATTCATATCTTTTTCAGATACTGGAGCGCGATCCGGCTGAAGAGCTGCAGGATAAGCGCGTTTGCTCCGTCCTTTGACAGGCTCATTACGTTCATTGTTTTTCCGATGAGTCTCTCCGGAACGCTTTTGCCGTTGATGTACTTTGCACTGGGGAGAATCGTCACATGGTCACCAGCTTTGAACTGAGAGCTATTCGCTGCCGATGAAACGCTGTAATCAATCCACGGGCATTTACCCCACCACTTCCACGGACGATCTGCAAGCTGAGTTTTAACAACACCGTACTGGAAGCCGCGAGCTTCGATTACCTCGCCATTCCCTATGTACACACCGACATGACCAGACATGAATACAAGCGTACCAGGTATTTCCGGAATTGTGCTGATGTCGCCTTTTTCTGTGCATTTTGTTCGCATACCGTTTGCGGAAACGTCCTGATCTTCGCGGTATTTCGCCGGGCTGTTTGCGTCTGCGCTCCACAGATAGCCTTTTATAAGCCCGACACAATCGTGTACCTTCTGTCCGATATGCTTTTCCCGTGCCTGAGCTACGCGTGAATCAGACCAGTACACCGGGTATGTTTTCGCGTACCAATCAAGATCGCTTGTGTTTGCAAACTGCCCAAAGGAACCGTACCAATACGGTTTTCCGAGCTGCGCCTTACAATAATCAACGAGACCTTTTGCTGTTTTTACCATGGTTTCAACCTCCGTTTTCTTAATCATTTTTATGGTTTTTTACTACGATCTGACCGTGATCGCGTTCAAGATGCTCATTAAGCCGGTTATGTTCCATTTTTGCGGATTCATATGCTTGCGCAGCTGTGCCTGATATCGAAACCATCTGCTTACTCATTTCATCACAACGACCTTCCAGTCGCCTGACATCATCATTTAATCGCGTTTCAATTCGTTCTACGCTGTCTTTGATGTATTCAATATCTTTCGCAAGGCTTCCGGATTCTTTGCCTTCAGCTTTGCTTGCGGATTGACGACCAATAAAAAATGTAAATACAGATAAAACAAAAGCGCAGATCGTTATGATCGCGCTTATTTCTGGTGTCATATAAAAGTGCTCTCCTTTCCAGCTATTTATTGGTAAGTGCTTTCAACTCGGCTATTTCTGCTTCAAGTACTGCTATGCGTTCTTCAGGTGTGGGTTCTGGCGGCGGCATATTCGCACATTCTGCTTCTAATGCCGCAATTTCTTCGGCGGTCATTTCGACATATTGATTGTTATAATACTTTTTCATACTTTAATACCTCGTATAACAATTTTCCCGGAGTTCATGTTTATTGATGTATTAGGCGTACTGATAACTATTTTATTAATATGATTAACTACAGCATAGAAAGGTATAGCTGGGTTATTATAAGAAATCGGAGTTACAACATGATAAACAGTACCACTAAGCGCGCACGTATAATTGACATACTCTGGCACTGTTCCTGAAACATAATCCATTTCCAGTAATTTCGATTTCCCAATATAAGCATGAACATATAATGCAAGATTTCCATTGGCATATCCCATAGACGTCCAACCTCGATTAGGAGTTATCAAAGGTGTGGAATCATACCATAAATCAATGCCTATATTACTTGTAGCACTTGCCTTGACCTCGACATACGCATACAACTCTTTTAACTTTAAAGTTTGACCATCATCGAATTGGTCTATAACGATGCTTTGTATCGGCTCTGCTATTTCAATCGTTTTTTCATAATTAAATGGTGACATACTAGCAATTAAATCATTAAATTCCGCTTCTGTTCCTTTATAACCGCCATCATACGCCGATTGATACGCGCTTTTGCCGTTGAACTTACCTGCATCTGCATCACTCTGTACTGATCGCGCCATGCTCTCGGCATTTTCCGCAATATCTCGTATCTGCGCTGCAAGAGAAGGTGTGACCAGATCAGGTTCTGCATCTGCGGGCTTCGGCGTATTTAGAACAGCTAATGTCGCGCATCGTGAAATATATTGCTTATTATCGCTTGTACCGACAATGGTCATTTTGCCATTTCCGGGTGTAGATGTAAACTCGGCTGGAATATCTATCGGTGTCCCGGAATAAACAACTGATACGCCTGTGGTACGTTCGGCGGGGTAAAAGCATACAGTGATGTTCAGTCCAGACCAATCATCGGATAAAACAAAATCAATTTTATCCATGCCGTATGTACCCCGCGTGCCGATTGTTAAGGACTCTGGCGTAATGTTATATTTACTGAGCGTAAATGCGTAAATCATTGGTCAACCCCTTTCAAGGTGTTTACACAGGTTTATTCAGCCGGCTGAATAATAGCTACGGGAACACCCTCGCGTGTAAAATTACCATCTACAAAATCATCGTTTATTTTCACATCAAGATTTGAGCAGTCATATAATATGGCTTCATTGGGTAACCCGATAAGTTGTATTCCCTGCTCGCCATATTCGTATATGCCAACGACTTTTCCATATAAAATAACAGCTTTTTTCATTCTAATACCCCCATCTTACAATTATTATTCCTGTACCGCCTAAACCTCCCGGATGTCCTGTGTCGGCGGGATAGTTATACTCATAAGCACCACCACCACCACCACCACCGGTATTGATATGTCCATTACCCCCTGCATAAAAACCACTACTGTACAGTCCCCCATACCCACCGCCTATATATCCATAAACACCCGATGCCCAGTTACCAGAATTCCATCTAACTCCACCTCCGCTTCCACCACCACCATATATTGTGTTATTTGTTTCGCCAAAAGAATACATATTATGTCCTTGCAACTCTCCATAAACCCCATCACCATAAGCTGCATTTCTAACAAGTACTTCTGAAGACCTATCATAGTTGGCTCCTAAGGCTCCTGCATCACCACCCTCTTGATTATCAAAGTTAGAAGCATATCCAGCACTGGCTGAAATTAATGAGCCAAGAGTTGTTGGGTTATTTCTTACCCCATATCCAACACTATTAGGAATTACTGCGGAATAACTGCCATTAACGACAACACCTTTAACTGTTTCAGTTTGCCCTGAGGGGCCTCCATGCCCACCAAAATCATTATAAGTGTTTTGTGCATAAGCAGATTGACCTGCCGCACCTGTTCCTACAGCAAAAATATCCACAGTCATGCTTTTTAAAAAGGTTAAAGTGCCTGATGAGTATAGTTCTATTCTACCTTGATTTTTAGTACCAAATACTGCATAGCTCCCACTATAAGTCACATTAATACCTACGCCAAGAACTCCTAGTCTCAGTAAACTACTCATTATTTATCACCTACAGCTATCCATTTGTCTATCTCAATTTGTACAAAAGAAATAACACCATATCTATTAACCACAGTTAATGTTGTAGTTACGCCATTTACGGTAACCCCTGAAGAAACAGCGATATTTGCCGCGCCTGTGTTGTATCTCATTACATCAATCGCTGTTCCTAATGGGTATGCTACTGAAGCATGTGTGGGGATTGTGATTGTTATAGCCGAGGTACTATTTACAACTTGTAGGGTATTTGCATCAGTAAGAACAGAAGTTTTACCTGAGGTCACAGAAACAGTTGATACCCCAAGTAAGGAAGGTGTGACTTTGCCATCTGTTAAAGTCGCATATACTCCATTATGGTTATGATTGCCCTCTGAAACTGTTCCTGCCGCTGTACCTAAATTCTTCGTCGCGGCATTGCCAAGCCCGCTTACATCAGTTGAAGGAATTTGAGTTGATCCCGTAACTCCACCTGTGCCATTACCTTTTAAAATACCCGATGCAGTAATTTTTGTTTGCTTACCGTTTTGTAAATTTGTGATGTCCGATACCATGCTGGCAAGATTAGATTTTTCTGTGGCTGTAAAATTTGCTTCAGAAAGCCCTTTTCCCGTTTCTTTGCTAACTTTATCAAACAATGCAGCGTCAATGATGTCAGCATTTGCATTCAAGTCTGCAATATCGCCGAAATCGTCATATGTAGGTTTATTTAAATTATAATTTGGAGTTTTGATCATTCCAACACCTCATTTTTAATGTCTCGCCAAGTCTTGGCTTTTAGGTAATCCCATGTGAAATTCTTAATCATGCTCCAGGTGTTGTACATCAGTACAAGTTCAATCACTATATTTGCCGGAACGACCCTTTTTAACAGCGCATTCACATCATCAAAGTTTGACTTGGCAACCAACGCAATTTTCACTTTCAAGATATACAGCTCGTTTTGTACTTCCACACTGTAACCATCCGCGCCGCATAAACTCTGAAGCATGTTTTTCAGCACCGGTAAAGTGTAAGGAAGTTGCTCGCTGATGCGGGAAAGGATCCTGAATTTACGATCTTCTAAAATATCTGTTCCCTTGGGTTTAATACCTAAAATTTTTTCCCACCGTTCAACACCGTTTTCAGTCGCCGATTGTACGAATTGGTCATCTAGTGCGTAATCCACAGCATCCCACAAAGCAGATATTTCAGCTTGTTCGCCATTATTCATGATTGCTTGGTATTCCTGCACGTTTTTAATGACCGGGGGAAGATAATCAATTAACTGTCTAAGCATTGATAATACCCCTTACCGGGATTTCATTAGCCCCCAAGGTTAAATTTTGTGCCGCCCCGTTTAATGTAGTGTTGGCAATGTCCACGATACCAGGAAGGTCAAGAAAGCGGGTTTCAATTTGACTGATACGAGCAATCAAAGCGTCATTATCATCCCAAGCTTGACTTAGTTCTTTGAAATAGGCATCCACTGCCGCTTCCGCATAAGATTTCACATCAGTCCAGCTCCAGCCATTCTGATAAGTGATTTCGGTTACAATGTTAATTGTTGATGATGTAACCCCGGCAACGGTCACCACATGACCGATAGGAGCGATACCAAGTCCTAATCCATTGTTGGGTACGGGATCAAGTGCGGTCTGCACTGCATTGACCAATGCCGTTGATGGGATTTGGAATTCAGAATTCAAAATTACAACTTTAACTGTCCCGCCACCATTCCAAACGGGATAAATCTTTACACCACCTACACCATCAAGCGCAAGTGTTTTTTCGATGTAATCATGTTTGTTGCCCCCGAACGCCTGTGATTTAAAACTGTTAAAGTACCGTTCCCTTAAAGAATCGGTGCTTTCTTCATCTTCACCAGGAATAAGAACTTCTGTCAGCTTTGCTGATTCCAATCCTTCAATGTAATCAATAGGAATCATGTCACCAAAACTTTGATTACCAATAATTCCTGTTGATTCGCACTGTACCTTGTAAATACCTGATGAAATCAGTTCAGTTACCACATAGTTCAATTGGTTCAAATTGAATCTTGCATTCAGCATGTCAATGTTTGTTGGGGTGAATTCGCCTTTTAAAATCGCATTTGTAGCAGGTTCAGTTTCAATTCCTCTTTCAGATGCCCTTCTGATTAAATATTCCCTTGATGCGGTATCACCAAAGGATTCATTAAGAATCATGTCCATTTGAATGTAAACAAGTGTAAGTTCGATTGCAGCGGGAGCTAGTGCATCATAAATAATAGATCCTTCACGTTTATCAAATGTGCCAGGAACTCTGTCAAGCATCCTTTTCAAGATAACATCATATGTCATATCTTCATACATTAAAAATTCACCACCTTTTGAATTTGAACTTCACCATAAATAGTGTATACTGTAAATTTGCAAGAGATTTCATTTTTGGATACATCAAATGTGAAATCATTCACTTCAATTATTCTTTTATCCCATGTCAATGCTTCAATGATTCGCCTTTTTAACTCAGGCATTACATAATTTACTGGTTCACCGATAAGGTCAATAAGTTCAATTCCATAATTCCAAGAATAAATCATATATTGATACCTTTCGGTGTTCAAAATACAATATATAGTCTGAATTATAGCTTCCTGTGAATCAATATACCCACCAATTTTATTGGTAAGTTTATATGTATAACTTGGTTGTTCTTCAATTATAAAATCACTGTTAAGAAATCCATTAACTGACGGAATCATGTTATTACCCTATCCCATACAACATATTTCTGACCACCTTGCATTCTCAGAAGAACAACGGTATCACCGACAATCAAGCTATTCTGACCGGTTACATTACTGGTTAAAATAAGCTGTGCTGATGTAAGTGTCATTTTCTGTTCAACATTGATTTTCATAGGTGAAACAGATGTGACTTTACCAAACATAACCGCGCACGGCTTAGAATTTTCGACCGCATCAAGTGCTGCTTTTTTTATGCTCTCGATTAAATTAGGCAATAAATTCACCACCTCTTAAAGTCAAATCCATCCTATGTTCTGATTCCTTGAAAGTGTGTTTGCAACTCTCCACAAGCATGAAGTTCTGAATCATAATGTCGCTTAGATTCAATTTTACAACAACCATACTTCCTGCTCTAACCTTCGGATTACCCAGAGCATTTGTTATTTTCAAATTCCTGGTTTTTGCATTATACAGGTCAAGCAGAGCATTTGCTTTTGCTTGACCATTTTCACCTTTCTGCAAAGTGTCATAATATTGTAGTATCCCCCAATTGTTTATATTGGAAGAATCTTTTGCCATATATACTTCGCGCTTGCTTGTTTTGTCATTTTCATAAACCAATTTTATTTGGTTATATGTTTGTGAATCGATAGTGGAAGTGTAATCAAAATTTTCACCAGTTTCTTCATCAATGACAATATCAAGCTTCATTCTTTCAAGTGCTTTTAATGTTAGTTTTCCGCATTCGTCATAAAGCACATACATGGTCTTTTTGTTTGTCCGCTCTAAATCAAGTGCATTCTGAATCATATCAAGAATGGTAGTATTATCCTCAACCCTGGATTCAATCTTGAATGATGTACTTTCTATTGTTCCAAGGTTGAGATTGTAATCATTCGCCACCATCTTGATGAACTCTGATGCCGTTTTGTTTGTGTACACATAGATGTCTTTATTTTTCAAATACCTGATTTGGTCATAGGCAGTGACAGTGATGTTCATGTCCTTGCTTTGCTTTTTTGAAAAAACAAAGCCATAGAAAACTTTCACACCGTCAATATCCATTCTGACAGGGTTTCCTTCGGTGAAGTTTATCACACTGTCTTTCACAACCGTAAAAGTAAGCTTCCCAGGTGAACCTTTTCTTTCTGTCTGCCAAACAATACCTTCCTGAATAATCGGGGAATACATCATGTTTCCATTTTGAATAAGGATTTGCACATTCATGTTCATCAACCCCCTTAATTTGGCATTTGAAGAATTGTTCCTGCCCAAATTCGATTGCCATTAGAACTGCTTGCAAATCCATGTGCTTTTGCAGCGTTTTCAATAACAGTTTTATTTAAATTATATATTTCAATGTATTTTGAGCCATTACCAAATCTACTTTTTGCAATTCCCCAAAGTGTATCACCGCTTTTTATGGTGTATGTCTTGTATGTCGGTGCTGAACTTGCTGATCTTGTTGAAGCACTGGATGCAGTTATTGTTGTTATGACAGTCAAATCCGCAGCATGAAAAGGTGAATTGATGCCTGTTTTATCAACAACCACATAGTCGGATAATCCTGTTACACCAACTTTATACACCTTATATGTTCCACTATAAACCCATGAAGGAACAGTTTGACCATAGTAATATTTAGCTCCAGTTTTTACTTTCACCGTATCTCCAACCTTAATTACACCGGAAGAAGATGCACCACCATTGCTAGTTTTCTGTGAAGGTGTGCTTGCCTGGTTTATAGTAAGTGCAATGGTCTTAGTTTGATAATCTCTGTATTGTTTCAGCTTAATTTCCGCATTTACATCAAAGCCATTACCTGCATCCTCAATTATCTTATAATCTTCAAGACTAACTTTTAGATTTGTGTCAAACAACTTACCACCCTTCGGCATTTGCCTTGAAATAATAAATTGGAATGGTTTCTGACTGGTTTTCAGTTCTTCAAGCTGATTAAGAAATACACTTGCTTTCTGAAAACCATTTTTATACACTGCAAATGGATATTGTGTTTGTGGAAGCAACGCTGTGAAAGAAACTTCTGTTAGCCCTGCCTTCTTTAAAACATTAATTTCACCATCATTAATAAGCACCATTGTACTGTTCTTATTTGCTATTTTAATGTTGAGCTTTGAAGGGGTGACTGGTAACAACATTGTTCCTAAATAAATATCATACGCCATTATTCATGCACCCCTTCCGCAACCACTTCAAGTTCTTCTGCAACACGGTCAGAAAGATATGTAACCATTCCGTCCAGGTCAGCTTCTGAAGAAACATTGTTTGTGATACCGCCGAATTCAACCTTGACTTCTGCTGTTGTGAATCTATTAACTGTATCCCTTTCAGCAATGTCACGCAGATACTTCAAATCTTCTTCCGAGAGTGCAACAGAACCTGCCATGCTGTCAGTATTATCAGATATATTTGACAGGTATTGTGAGGGGTCAGAACTGTTTGTATAATCATCAGCAGTAGGTATGTTCGATTGGAACAAGCTTGCAGGGTCAAAATTTGATATTGCTTCATCAACGCTTTCACCCGCCGAATAACCAGTGTTCCAAGCGTCTGTATATGACCATTTTTTCAGCCCCAAACTGTCAACACTTAAATCTAATTCATCAATTACATTCTGGTAATTTTCATTCGGTGCATATTCTGCAACTGCGGCATCAGCCATTTCTTTAAGACCTGAACGCCATCCTGCAACAGCATCAGCCATATTTGAACCAAATACGAAATCTAGAGCGGAAGCTATTTTTTCAAGGAGTCCAAGAACGTTATCTGCCATACCTTGAAATAAATAAATGATAGAAGAAATAGGGTTAGTGAATACATTTCCAATAAAATTTGCAAACTCTATGAATGGATTTATTAAATAATTAATAACGCCAAGAATTAAATCAAGCAAGTCAAGAAACAAATTCCACAAGAAAGCACCAAGTGTGGTGAATACGCCAAAAATGATCCCAGTTGCACTAATTGTTAATCCAGTCAGCTTGTTGATATCTGCAATAACCAAATAAAAAAGGGCGATTATTGCAATTATTGCAATTATTATCCAAGTTATAGGACATGCTAGCAAAGCAGCATTGAATCCATATTGTGCAGCAGTTGCGCTTGCTTTTGCCATAGCTTCTGTTCTTGCAGATGTAGCTAGAGCAACATTGGCAGATGCCGCTGCATATGCTTTTACTGCTGCAATTCCTCTAGATATATTACTTATCATTTCAAGAGTATTGGTGACAGCTAAATAACCTGCATATATGCTCAATGCAATTGCCGCGCTATAAACTACAGGTGCAATCAATGACCAATTGTCAGACATAAACTGACTTACAGCACCCACCATATTAAAAATTCCAAGAACAATTCCCGAAACCACAACTAAAGCGCTTGTCACATCAGAAACCAGTACGGTAAATTGCTTTGAATTTGCAATATCATTCATATTTTTAAGAATAGGTTGAAATTGCATCAATGCATCATTTTTTATTGAAGTCCAAATCTGCCCAAAGGTCATAGGCATTTCATTGAATCGTTCTTCGATTTCATCAGCGGAACTGAATAACGCAGCTTTTATGACATCAGCGGTCAACATACCTTCGGATGCCCAATCTTTCATTGTTCCTTCTGCGCCCTTTACATTCACCATATAATCTTCAATTGATTTGGCTAGTAAAGGTGCATTTTCTATAATTGACCTGTATTCATCACCTTGCAGCCTTCCTGATGCCATTGCTTGTGTTAATTGATACATTGCCGAAGCTTGTTCTGTTGCAGATGCACCGCCAATAATGAAGTTCTTGTTCATCAGTTCGGAAAATGCAATCATTTCGTCATTTCCACTGAAAGACTTTCCTGCAAGCAGCCCAAGCTTTGAAACAGTGTCAATAGTGTCTTGATATACTGCTCTCGATCGTTGAGCAGAAGCAAAAATTTTTTGTTCCAATTCTTCAACTGAACCACCATCATCAACAATCAAGGAGAGCCTTGATTCCGAAAGGGCAAGAGTGTCAGAAAGGTCGATTGCTTTCATAACTGTTTGAAAAGACAGATAAGTAGCAGCCAGTTTGGTTATTGATGATAAAAGCTTATTACTGTTGTTTACACCGCTATTTAACGATTCATTAAATTTATTTTGTTCATCAGTATTTGCTTTGATTTTTTCAATTATTTCATTAAGTTCAACATTTGCTGCATTGATTCTTTCTCTCACACCTTCATATTCAATTGAATCAAATGCTGAATTTGCTTTTGATTCAATTGATTCAAACGCACTTACTGTCATATTCAATGCCTGTGTAATATCTATCAATGGGGAAGTCATCATATCTGTTAATCTTATTGCCGTTTGAATCGTTGCCACACATACCACCTGCCTTTCTGTTTATTTTCGCTGCTTTGATTTTATTTTTGCTGCTTCAGCTTTTTCACTTTCCATCTTGATGTTTATGGATGCTATTATAAAAGCTTTTTCCTGGTCATCTAAAACAATAAACTGTGAAGGCAACAAGTGAAACTTGTGCAAACAATAATGAGCATATACAGCATCGCTGTCACCTTCACTGATTAGTTTTTTGCTTCTTCAACCTTATCTTCCATACTGGTGTTAAAGCCATTAAATTCCTGAACGAAAGAGGCAAATTCGTTATATTCACCAGGGTCATCAATTATTTCTTTCAACAGTTCTTCGGGTGTTTTCACACCATAAGAATCTTGAAGTTCCGCATCATACAGATTTGGGAAAACAATTGAAGCAACCATCATCTTTGCAAGATATAAACCAGTATTCAACTTGGGTCTGTAAGCATTTGATTTTCCCTTGACAGGTACTTCAATCATGCAAGCTTCACGGATGTTTTCACTTTCCCTGGTGGCAATAGGCTTGATTTCCCACATCAGGGGATTGCCTTTTTCATCAACCAAAGATTTTGTTGCAGCGTATTTAGTATTTTCTTTCTGCTTTTTGTTGGCTTTCAAAAACAGTTTCAGTTCTGACATATATTAAATTCCTTTCTTAACAGAAAAGCCCCTGATGGTTGTCTATATAAGACCAAACCATCAGGGGCAAGTCACTGTGATTATTGCATCCCTGCGAGAATTACAAAGGTTTCAGGCATCTTGAAGTCCTCAAAGGTGAAATCTATGTCTTCATCAAGGTATTCACCGTCAGCATCAAATTTGGACAGGATACCACCGTCAGTATTACAGTCAACAAACACAAGGGTCTGTCTTCCTGCTGCACTTGTTGGATCATCATTTGTAACCTGAATTTCAAAGTAAATATCTTCACCGGTGTCTTTGTATCTCAAAAGGAGTTGACGGAAGATGCTTTGATTGTAGTGGGCAGTTGCAGAGCCGCTGCCTTTCCAGCTAGTTGCTTTATTACCCGTTCCTGTTTTACCAAGAATCGGAACTTCGGTTTTTTTCTTTTCAAACTTTGCTTCAAAGTTTATCATTTGCATGAAATTATATCTGTTACCTTCAATAGTAACAAAACATTCGGCAAGCTTTGCAGAAATTGCATCCTTGCCTTTCATCACAACATTATTTAGCATTGATTGTCACCCCCTTTCTTACTGCACAATGCAGGTCATGTAAAGCTGAACCATGCTGTTCACAATTGTGACAACATCATTCACCACAACAGACTGCTTTGTATCACCCTGTGCAACCACAACGCTTGAATCATCAAAGTTTTCAATAGCTCTGATTTCTTCGAGCTGTTCATGATGCTTTACAATATCTGCCCAAAGGCTGATTCTGCCTGATGCATCGTTTGGAACAACACCAAGATATTTGGTGTTAAACAATGTTGCAATGTCATTTGCAATTTGATCAATCACCCTGATGGTCTGATTATCCTTGAAGATGCTACCTTTATCCGCTGTGGTAGTGACCAAAGTGTTAATATCTTTTAGAACACGAACACTGTCCCCGACCTTGTGAAAGAGAAATTTACCTACCTGAATCGCAGCTTCAAGTTGTGACTGTGTGTAAACCGTATCAATGGTGTATTCACCATTATATAGCTTATTGGTCAGGGATTTATTGATTGCACATCCTGCCAGGACACCTGCAACCCAATATACACATTCTGTTCCAGTATTATTTTCAACAGAAGCAACACCTTCATAATCAGCCGTTGTATACTGGTGAAGAACACACTGAAATTTAATGCCGAGTTCATCACGCATACGCTTTGTGTAATTGTAATACAGCCCTTTGGTTGTGCTATCACTGGTATCAGAAACAAGCACATTGAAGGACACCGATTCTAGAGCAGCAAGAGCAGTTGAATGATTTGCACCAGTCACAGTTGCATCAGCACCACCAGTAAGTGCAGTTCCTGCTGTGACAGTGAACGCAACAGCCGATTTCCAAACAACCAAATCATTATCTGCAAGTGCATCTGTTTTTCCACTTGTCAATACCGTCTGACTATCGACAAGGACAGAATCTACATATGTTTTTACATCAGATTTGGTTGCATCATCAACATTGGTGCTGATGACAATATCAATGTCATTTCCTCTTGTACCTGCATATTTGGCATCACAGAGTGTGCAAGATGCCTTTGTCCCTGCGCCAAGTCTGTAAACAAACACCTTGATTGCATTCATGAAAATTTCACGTAAAGGCTTCATTTCATCATTCATGTAATCATATCCAAATAGCTTGAAGCAGTTGGTTTGGAAATCGCTCTTTGCAACAGAAATGACAGCACCTTCCTGACCCCACTTTAATTGCATAGGTATTGCAACAATGCCACGGTCAGAAAGTTCTGCACTTGCGCTTGTCGCACTTATGACATTTATATAAGAACCAGGTAGGATTTTATTTTGTGTAACGAAAGTTCCACCACCTAATGCCATTTTAGTTCACCTTACCTTTCAGATATGTTTCAATAGTTTCATCCACTTCTGCAAGTGAATATTCTTTATCATCATCCAAAAGTGCATTTACAAGGTCAATCCTGTCCTTGTACCTTTTGGATGAAGCAATTTGCTTTTTTGAAAACTTAATTTCAAAAGTCTGTTCAACTTTTTCAGCGTTTTCAACTTTGTCTGTATCTTTTGCCATAGTTTATATCATCCTTTCACATCAACATTTGGCTTTGACATTTCACCCATCAGGGTCGAATCTTCGACTTTGTAAACAAACATATCATAATTCACAAAGAAATTCAGGATACCATCAACTGTCTCACCATGCATTTTTGTACCACGAACCAAATCACTTTCAACAGTGATGCATTCCATTGCAAGAAATAAAGCTTCAAGTACCTGGTTACATTCTGACTTTGGTTCTTTAGATGAAGGGAAATACTGAATGCAAAACAAATTATTTCTGAAGTATCGCTTGCCCAACACCTGTGTGTTAATGGGGTTGATGCACGAAATAAAAAAGCAGGGTTCTTTCAAATCCTGCTTTTTTATTTCTGTGTAAATTTCTTTATCATCACCGAATGTTTCATTGATTTTTATACTTACTGCATCAATAATCTCATTAATCATTTGAAGCATTCCCCCATATATTTTTTCAATTTATTTTCAATTACTCTCGGTGCATCAGCTTCAAGTTCTTGCTCTGAAATAGTCAGCATGAAGCGACCTTCAACCCATCCTTTATGATTAGATGTCCTGTGACCAAATTCAACATAGGAAGCGTAATTGACAGGATTTATAATTTCTACCTGATAGGTGTCACCAACTTTTTGAATTTTAAGCGATTCAGCATAGGCAACAGCATCAGATGATCCACCACTTGTTGTTTCGGCTTCAGTTTTTGCTGTCCATCCACGCCTTAATGTACCGCCTTTCTTGCCAGTGCTTTTAGGGTAATCACCTACAGGGGTTCTTTTAATAACCTTTGCCAGTAATCTTGCCGCAAGTTCTTTGACACAGGAAGTTATAAACTGTTCAGCTTGGTTATCACGCAACTGTTCAAGCTGTTTTCTGAATGCATCAAGTTGTCTTATATCTACTTTGACATTCTTACCCATCACGCCCACCCATCAAACAGTTCAAGTATTATTTCTTGATGTGAGCTGAACACACCAGGCTTTCCACTGTTTTTGAATTCAAGCGTTCTGCTCTGATGCAGAACAATTAACTTCGATCCAGGCTTCACTATAATTTCAGGTGCAATGAACAATTTCACAATCTGTGATACCATTTCAGCACTTATGGTTTCGGTATTGCTTTTCAATGTAGAATATGATAATTTACAGGGTTGATTTTGTAGAACAGTGACTTCCTCTTTAGCAGTGGATTTATTTGCTTTTGTATAAGATTTGTATTCCACTATGTCACATGTATCTTGGTATTGCGATTCAATAGCTTTTCTTGCAGCACTTACCATTTCAACCGCCTATATTGCACAAATTCACTTTTACCGTTCTGCATCAGATAAGCAATAAGCAAATCAAGCCGCTGTTCCGGCGTTTTACTGCCATCACCAAAAGAAACGCTTGTGTCACCTTCCTGAATTTGCTTCACCGCTGCATCCAAATTTAAAGTAAACCCTTGTAATTGCCCGCTACTTTTCTTTGAAAATAAGAATTCACCGCATACCATATCAATTACTGTGTTAAATAATTCATTAGGAATTGAAGTAATATTACATGAATTTTTAATATTATTTTCAATTTTCTGAATTGAAAAGCTAAGTACCCAACTGTCACCTTCATTAACAACATAGCCAAAATAATCCAGCCTTAACAGAACATCGGCAAAAACTTGTTCTGTAAGGCTGGAAGTAGGCATAACAGTAATGATGTTGTTAAGAACTATCTGCTGTATAGAATTAAGTTCGGACATACATCATCACCCTTTCTTCATTATCCTCTTGAAATGATTCTTGCAACAGCAATGGACTTGTGGTCAATGTATTCACCGTTTCCGTCATTGACCAATGTCCAGTTCGCGCCATCTTCAAGTTCAGCATCTGTCGGGGAATTGGATGCCATGCTTGTTTTGGTGAAGCTGATACCAAACGGTGCAAACACCTTGCGCTGTCTGCTGTAAAGTGTGTCCTGACCACCGTTTGTTTTCGGATCACGGTTCATTTCATACGGAACTTCCGCACCGATATCCTCAAAGTCAAAAGCACCTTCGCCAAATACATATGTTGTATAAGTATCGGCATAAGTTGCTTCTGCACCTGCAGTGTTGGTTGTTGCAGCAGCAGTGAGTGTTCCGCCTGCGGTCTTTGTTACAGACAACACAGGGATGCCACCAATACCATTGGTCACCTGTGTGAGAGTAATAACACCAGCCGAGTTGGTAACCGTGAACTTACCGCTGTACTGTGCCGCAAGCAATGCTTTTAGAGCTGTCGCATCCGCTATGACATCCGCACCTGCTGCCCACTGCTTTGCGCCGGGGGCAGAAGCAACACATTCATAAGTTTCATCGTCGATCTGTATCTTATCACCTGCAACAGCTTTTGCCGATATCGTGATTTTATAAACGCCCTGCGTTCCTGCATCAGACTGCACAGAACCGAAAGGCATACCATCATCAATAAGCACAACACGACCATTCCAAGTTGCAAGAGAAAGCTGTCTTTCAATGCCTTCTGCATCAGTGTAAGTCATATAAGAAAGAAGTTTCAGATTTTCAAGATTGGTCGCAACCGCGCTGTGCATGATGCAAAGACCATACTTCGCTTTCTTATCACCGCTTGCCTTCTGAATAGCAGTGTTTAACGTACCTGCAGCAACAGAGCTAACCGTTGCACCTGTTATGTCATAGGTGTGACCATTGACAAATTTCAGATTTTCTGCACCAGTCATGCGGAAAATACCTTTCAATATAGAAAGCAAGATGCTCTGGTCTATGTCATCCCAATATTCAGCAACCTGTTTTGCGACATGAGATATGAAACCAGCACCGCCTGTCACATCTTCAGAAAAGTCTTTTTCTGTCCAGGCTTTTGCTCTACCGATAACAACAACGCCCCTTTCATAAGTGGTTGTTCCGGTGGAAGTAATGTCTGTGCTACCGTCATAATTTAACGGTGTGCCGCCGATTCTGCCATACATGGGGATAGTAGCGTACACAACACCAGTCTGACCATTGAAGGCACCTCGAATCTGACTGTTTGGCTGTAACGCTTTGGATTTAATAAGTTCAGTTCTTTTCTTTTTCGGAATTGTATCAATATACTTACCGAAAGCATTCGGGTTAAATGTTTTACTATCGAATTTCGACATGAAAATTCATCCTTTCATTTTTAAAATTAAATATTGGCATCAGGGTTTTGTTCCATATAAGCAGCAAGTTCTTCGTAACTCATTTTGGAAGTGTCAGCCTTGCCATCAGGATCTTCTTTGCCTGTTTCGCCCGGAACAGCACCCTTAATTTTTGTTTGCTTTGTTTCTGCTGTGAAAAGCATTTTGGAATCCTCTGCACCCTGAAGAGCCTTAATTTTATCGGAAAGACCTTTGACTGAGCCATCTTCGGCAAGTTCAATCTTTTCAGTATCACCAAGGTCTAGAAGTGCTTTGACTGCTTTTACATTAACAACCTTTGCAGCCGTTAATGCAGCAGTAACAGCAGCATCCACTTTTAATTGCTTTAATTCAGCAGCATGTGTTTTATCTTTCGTTACGTTGTCGGCTTGCAAAGCAGAAATCTGCTGTTTCAAACCTTCAATGTCACCTGTGGAATTTTTGAGTGTTTCAAGCTGACCATCCCTTTCAGTTACCTGACTTTTCAGGGTGGTGTTCTCTGTTTCAGCATTTTTCAATTTTGTCTGAACAGTTTCCAGATCACTTTTCGCCTTGCCAATATCCTGACTGTTTTCATCAAGAATGCTATCAACCTGTTCCTTCGTCAATCCCATGTCCTCTAAAAATTTGCGTTTCATGATATAAAATCCTTTCATCTTCGCTTTGTTTTCGGGGGTCGCATCCCCTGATTAGTGTCTTTTTTCGACTTCCACCAGGTCAATTTTTGTATGAAAAAGCACCCTGTAATTCAGGGTGCTTCAATCAATATAGTTTATTACTGTCAATAGTCGCTGTCATCATCAGGATAATTCATTACATAAGGCTTTTTGCTGTTTATGCAATCTTGAAGAATTTGCTTTATTTCTTCATCAGTCTTGCTTCTCACAATAGATATAGGAAAGCCTTCACCGAACATTTCAACATATTGTTCTAACAACTTTTCCATATGCATCATCCTTTCTATTTCAACATTTCTTTAAGCATATCACAAAATACGCCATACGATTTTGGAAGATACTTTTTTATTGCATCTAGGCTTGTTGGTGCTGACATTGTGGAATCAAACATTTCAGCAAAAGCTTCTGCTGCAAGACCGTCTGCCAAACCATTGTATGTTCTCTTTGACCAATAATCCCCTGAATGCCCAAATCCAAGGTTGATTTTATGAAGTGTCGCACCATCTATAATGTCAGATAAATCAGCCCTTGCAATTCCTTTGGCAATGTCAGCATCAATTTGTTTTTCCAATGCCTTATATGCAATTGATTTTGAATAGACTGGTTTGCTTAACCATCTACCATATCTTTGATAAAACTGCCAATTAGAATCTGAAATAAACCCTTTACTGTATAACCAAGAATAATCTTTCTCATGTACTTTGAAATCTGCTTTCATCTGATTGTCAAGTGCAGATACCATGTCGTCGATTTCTTGTTTAATTGTCTGTGGAAATACACCACCATTATATGCAGAAGAAAAATGTCTTACGCCATATATAGGATTGTTGATTTTTCCACATGCAATGTTATCTATTGCATGACCTGATTCATGAAAACTTGTTTGATAAGGTGCTGACCATGTACTGCCTTTCGCATCTACAGCACCGTTTACATAAATTTGCGAACCGCTGCAGTGCTCTGTGCCTGATGTATATGCTGCATCACCAACTTGTATTTGTGATTCATATTTTTGCCAAACTTTTGCAGCATTTGAATCAGAACAGTCAACCACCATTTGGTGCATGTCATCATAGTGACTTGTTCCAAACTTCTGTGCTATTTCACAATTGTAATCAACAGGATATTGGTTACTTTTTATAGTATCATCTTTTTCAATTTTTGTCAATCCATCCTTTGAACCGCCTTCCTTGAAGGTCTTTTTCCATTCAGGATATTTCAGTTTACTGTCCACATAGTAAGTCTTGCCATCCGCATCTTTTGCAGCTCTCTCTGTGAAGTTATCATCAAAATAAGGTGCTGTGGTTGATCTGCACCATGGGTGAAAAGGGGGAGCAGTGACACCTGGTTCATAATCTTTCATGGGGAACACCTGACCATCCATCTGCTGACAAATTTCAGAAGTATGCGAATCAAGTGTTGCAACAATTTCGAAATGTTCAACATCCAGTTCATTGAAAGCATCTTTTTGTGACTGACTATTGAAATAAGCGGATTCTGTCATCACAAGCCTTCCTGCCTGATTTTTAGATACCCCCATTTTCTTTGCAATTGTTTTTATTGCATCATCCGGGGATTTCCCAAGCATAATGGTCTGTGATAGCTGTGTATGAACTTCGTTTATAAGACTGGTCTTGTTCGACCATATCCGTTCACTGAAATTTCTTTTATCAGTTGCCCATAGTTTTGAAATTAACTTTTCAAGTGCTGAATCATCAATTGATGCAATATCCCAGCCAACACTGAAACCCTTTTGAATCTCATATGCGGTATGATAATATGTATCAAGATAATTTTTTTTCAGAAGATGATCAATGGCATCTGTCTGACCCCCAAACAATTTTTCAACTGTCTGCTGTGTTTGCAGTTTTAAAGCTTCAAGCCGTGAAACATGAAACCTTGCAGAGGCGTTTTCAAGCTGCTGCATCCAAGCTGTATCTAGGGCATTCTGTTCGCCATATTTAATATAGTCTTTTACATCCCACCTGAATTCAGCAAGTTCTTTTGTTGTAAGTAACTGTCTTGCTTCTGCCATGCTGATATTATTGTTCTTCGCAAAACGTGTATACCATGTAGAAATTTGTTGTTCAATGGCTTTCTGTGCAGCCATATATTGTTCTTCAATGGTAGCAAATGATTCAACAGCGTTCTTATTGGATGCTGCTTCTAGCTGTTCAAAGCGCATTTTCCAATAAGCACTATTCTTCATTTACACCACCGCCATTCTGCTGAACAGGAAGTGCAGGATTGAATGCATTGCCGTATTCTGCCATAGCAGCTGCTTTTTCAGCTTTTTTTCGTTCCAGTTCCTTCTGTGGATCATCCACCCAAGGATGATTTGCCACAATGGTTTCATCAGAAAGAATTCCTACAGATTTACCGCAGTTTTCAATGACTTCCGTTTCATTTATAAGAATATCACGGTTGAAAATCACTTCAACTTCTTCATTTTCAAAATCACCCATGCCGGTATTAACAAAGTGGCAGTTGATAAACCAAAGCAGTTCTTCAAATGCAGCTTGATATTCGGTTTCCATTTCATTTGCATCCAAGTCAATATCAGAATACATGCTTTGAATATTCATTTGATTTGGTTCACCGGAAAGCCTGTCATCTTTAGCATCATAGCCCATTGCATTTTCAATGATTGCTTTCTTGAAAATCTCAATGATTGCCTTGTAGTTTTCGGAATTGACTTCCACCTGCAATGTTTTAAGATCACCATCTGCGCCATCAACGGTCTTGACCTTTACAGCACCATAGGTTGCAAGATTCCTTCTAAATTCGCCAAGGTTTTCACCGTCATAGTTGACAAGAACCAAGATTGTGTTCCGTGCATCTTCTTCCATGTTGTTCTGAAAGTTGGAAAGGATGATGTTCAAGCCATCCTGCAAGGATTTCACATTTTTGATAAGCGGTATTTCGTCACTGTTGTACTTGAACGGAATCAGCGGAATTCTCGACCAGTTCCACCCCTGGTCTTTGCCTTCATTGTCTGTGGTTATGAAATAATTACTGATAAATGGGGCATCAGGAACAAGGTGACCGCCTTCCAAGATGAAGTAATGAATTCCTGATTCATCATAGACTTCAACCTTTTCAACAATCTTTTCCTGCTGCCCTTCGTATGCGACCACCTCATAAATCCTGATGACATAATCAAGAACAGTATGATCTGCATCACGCCATCCAGGAATGATTTCATATCCTTTGAACTTTTTGAAGGTGAATTCACCATGTTCATCATAATAAACGAACAGCCAACCGATGCCTTCATTTAAGGAATCCTTCCCAAGGTTCTTCATCAACCGCATAAAACGCTTATTGAAGAACTTTTTCAGAAGGTCACCATAAGCATCATTATCTGTTCTGACTGCAATCGGCTGACCAAGCAGGTAATCTGCTTTTTGGTTTACCATCTTCTTGTATTGGTTATCAACAATTCTGTTATTCGGAAGATTGTCAACCGTTTCAACCTTGCCGCCTTCACCAATCACTGTTCTTTGGCGTTTTGTTATGTCATGATGACCTGCAAAGTATTTTTCACCGTCAAACATTTCTTTTCTTCGTCTGCTTGCCTTGAATCGTTGAATTTCAAGTTCAATGAAGCGTTCATCTGAAATAACCAATTCAGCACCAAGTTTCACCAAATGATTTATGCGTTCGGTCTCAGAATTATAAAAATTAAACACGATTCACTCACCCCCTTTCTTAAAAACATTGCTTAATATAAACAAACGCCTTGAAATCATAAGGTTTCAAGGCATTTTGTTACTAATGTGTTACTATTCAAAGCTGAAAGTGCTTCCTGCACTGATTTTTTCAGCAATGCCTGTGGTTGCATCAGGGGCATCATCATGTGCATTTTTACCTTCCTTTTGATACCTTGACATTGCATCATAGTATTCAGGGAATCTGTCTTTCCAGTTCACAGGGAAATAAATATGATTCATAACCCATGTACTGTTGGACAAAATTCTTGATTGTTTATTTTTTGATTGAAAGAATGAATTGATTACACAATGGTTTGAACTGTACCGCCGTTTCAATTCTGTTTGAACATTTCTTGCAAACCCTCTGCCACCATTATTGCTTTCAATATCGGCTGCATTAACCTTGCCTTCATAAAGCAGCTTTGCAGTTGCTGGTTCTGTAATTTCCATTCCTTCTTTTGTATAAAGCACATCAAGAATATAAGCTTCACCGCTGTACACACCATAATTGATGCTGCACAGGTAATCATCACCTGTGTCAGCCGTATCAGTATAATTCTTGATTGCTGTAAATAGAAGATTACCGTGTTCATCCATAGGAAGCTTTGAATACGTTTTGAATGAAGTGTACAATCTGCCTTTAATATCAATTGGTTCTTGCTGATAGTTTGCCGATGCAATATCAAGACCCATTGCCTTAATCTTGGCATTATATGAACGCCTGGACAGTATTTCATCACAAAGCATTGTTCCATCATCCTGTAATGCTTTATATGAGATATGCCTAACCTTTGCACCTGATTCTGTGTAATGCGCAAGTGCCTTTCCTGCTAAATCATCACTGTGCCACCTGGTCATTATTATGATGATTTTACCGCTTTCTTCTAGTCTTGAAAGCATGGTGTTTGTAAACCAATCCCAATGTTTTGTAAGAACATCAGCATTATAAGCTTCCGCTGCATTCTTGATAAGGTCATCAATGATAAGAAGTGAAGCACCAAAACCTGTCGCAGTACCTGTTGGTGATGTAGCCAAATAATTGTTATAACCATTGACCAGCGACCACATATTCATTGCACCGTCACCCCTTTGAATGGTGACACCAGGGAACACATCAGAATAAACAACTTGTGCTGCATCCGCTTTTGCTTCCAGGATGGTGTTTCTTACATTCTTTGAAAAAGAAGTGGACAGCGTCTCATTGTATGAACCTGTCATGATCTTTTCTCTTTGATTTACACCGAGGATCCATTCAACAAAGCACCCCACGGTTCTTGACTTTCCGTGTCTGGGGGGCATGTTCACAATCAGAACTTCATCATCTGATTCATAAAATTCTTGAAGTTGATCGCATAGATCAATCAGGAAGTGTCTATTTTTCTTGTAGAAGTCAGGTGCTTTCAGATTGCAATAATAAAAGAAGTTTCGTTTTGCAAGTTCAATCTTTGCCCCACGCTTTACAGTTTCAATATCAACTGTCATCTTTATCACCAACCAACTTTAAAAGCTGTTCAGTGGTAAGCCCTTCATAAGGATTGTTGTCTATCTGACCTGATAATTCAACTTTGTCTTTGAACATTCCAAGGTGCTTGCCGATCAGTTCTAAAGCTCTGACTTTATCACATGAATTCACTTCAATGCCATATTTGCCTTCCTTGATTCCTGAAATAGCAGCCTTTTTTTCAAGGGGAAGTTTATCCGTGTCAAAAAGTTCAACAAATTGTTCTTCAACTTCCTTTTCAACATATTCTTGTGCTTCATCATCCCATAGGCGTTTCTTCCGCTTCTGTGTGGTCACTTTTGCAAAATCGCTACCATTTGAAAAGGCAACTTTCGCAAGTTCTGAAAGAACCTTATCCTGTGTGATTTCAGTCCTCTGTTCTCGCTTATGCATAGCCTTATCAATCGCATCTTGAACTGTAGTTTTCTGTAGTTGTTGATAACCTATTTCACTTGCTCTTTGCTGTGAGTATCCTGCTCTGATTGCTGCCTGTGTTGCGTTCAGGTCAATCAAATATTCCTGCACAAACAGCTTTTGTTTAGGTGTCAGTGCCATATAGCAACACCGCCTTTCAATCAAAATAAGAAAAGCAGACAGTTTGTGACCGTCTGCTTTTCTTCATAGAATTTTCTCAGCTTAATAATATCATATAAACATAGTGTCATTCAATACCCTGAATGTGTCAGTTCGTATCACTGTACGGAATTTTTATATTTTTCAAAGCATCACTGTGAATTCTATGTACCTGCTTTAATGAAAGATCCATTTTTGAAGCAACAACTTCCCATTTAAGAAATTCAATGTACCGCAGCTTCAACACAAGCCTTTCATTTGGTGATTGTACAGTGTTGATTGTTTCCCTGACTTCCTTCTTCAAGTCAACAAAGCGGTCAATCTCTACATTGATGATTGCTTCAAGGTCAATAATTTTGGCAATACACTTTGCAAATGGTGCTTCTGTTGGTCTTGATGCCGAGTGAGGCATACCTGATAAATTTGGGCTTGAAATACTTGTAGACAGTGCTTTCAACTGTTCAATTTCTTCAAGATCACTCTGTATCAAATCGTTCAAGCGGTAAGCTTGCCTTAAATATTGCTTCGCTGTCATTAGTGTTCCTTTCTGTTTAAGTTCAATATTACATCTTAAACATTAAAAAGCCTTATGCAGCAAGACTTTTTAATCTTTTTTCTATATGGAATGTTTATGTGTTCACGATATTTCTTATATACTTATATATTCTTTTATATATCTTGTAGTTTTTTACTATCAAATTATAATCAAGTGTATTATCTCTATATAAAAGAACTTAAAAATATCTTGCACATAGTAAACATCTTAAACATTCCTTATGTAGCAAGGCTTTTTGTGTTCAAGTTTCTGCTTTCATCTTAAACATTATCTTGAGCATCAAATATTCTTTACCTTTGAAGCGTACATGTCAGCAGTATGTGTGAATAGCACATTCGGATACTTCCTGATTGCTCTGTCATATCCATCCCAATCATCCCCATTGTAGGCGCCCATGTGATACCTGATGCAAAGTATTTCTTCTTCCGTCAGTGTCATGAACTGCGACAGCAGCATTATTGATTTATCGCCATGACCTTTTAGCACCACATCAGGATTGTGTTCATAATGGGCTTCTTCACCTTTTACTTCATCCATTCCCATTATCACTGTGCCTTTCACATCCACAACCTTTATGTATTCATCCGTCTTACAAAGGTCATGAAACATACCAACAATAAAGGGGGATTCCTTGCGCATCCATTCAACACCAAGCTTGGCTGTCATTTCAATCAAACATTCCATCACTTCAAGCGAATGATCAAACAAGCCGCCTTCATAATTGCCATGATACTTTGTGGACGCAGGGGCTGTGAAAAAACCATTTCCAATGAGCCAGTTAGTGAAGTCTTTTGAAGCAATACCCTGCATTACATCCTGGAAGTCAATTAATCTTTCAGATTCTTTTTTCATTTTTGTTCATCCTTTCTTCAAGCACCGGGCATTGCAGCACTTTGACCTGCTTCTGTACCGGCTTCTTTTAATGTTTCATCAAGTTCTAATCTGTCAATCAAATCAAACACTATCTTAATGGCTTCGCAAAAAGAAATTTTTTCTGCATTATCAAGGTCATGCACATTTGTGATATAAGTTCCGGTTGCACACCTTCTGTTTGTGTTACACCCATAATTTACTGCCTTTATTGCAAGAAGTTCTTCTGGACTTATTTCTATTTCCCTCGGGAGGTTCATCTGAATTCCTTTCCGCTTCTCTTATGCCTTAATTCAATTCGTGCAATAAGTTCAAAGCCACTTTCTGAAATAATAAACTTTAACATTTTGATCAAAAAGTTAGCTTTGTTTTCGACCTCAGTTTCTTCTTTTATGATAGGCTTCAAAGCTTCGTAAGCAGTGGGATCAGGATAGCCAGATGAGTTTAAAAAAGGGTTTTTATTCGCCATTTTGATTACCTTCTTTCAGATAATCATTTAATTCAGGCTTATGCTCGCATGTCCAAATGCAGCAAAGAAGATTCCATATATATGCTCTATCATGGGGTTCATCTACATCTTCTCTGCACCATTTCAAATAGTGCCTGACCGCTGAATCAATATAGCAATGTGTTGGAATACCTTTCTGCCAGTTATTTTCGCCATACTTCTTTGCACCTTCTTCAAAGTGTTTTGATACTTCAAGTAATTTTGTAGGAATATCTATCATGTCTTTCTCATACTCTGTACCTTCATCTTCATAATCGCATTCAAATAATAAGATTGCTCTATGAAGATGCTCTATGTCACCAGTGGTCTTGAATTTTTCAATCCATCTTAGTTCTTTGCTACCAATTATATCCCCAATCACATCCAGGGGAAGAAGGTCACATCTGCCTTTACCTTCTTGAATGTCACGGACTGCACCAGTTTCAAACTGCCGTCTGTTTCCGCTGTCGATTATTTTAGGTGGAGCAGTAAAATTTGATTTACATACAGGGAGGGCATGTATACCTTCGGGGATAACCTTTTCGTAAAATACGCACTTTTCAGCATTCATTTTAAAACCTTCCTTTTTATTTTTTAATGAATATTTTTACTGTTTGCTTACCGATTCTTTGCATCTTTGTCTCAAAATTTAATATTTTATTAATTTGTTTTGAAAACTCTATGTTTGACATAGGTTGTAAATTATTTGCAAGACAATATTCATGATACCGCTTGTACACTGTTCTCGTTGGTTCATTTTCAATTTGAAAGTCATCATCACTTTCAACTTCTCTGATGAACCCAAGGACAGGATTATTTGATTCTTCATATTCGTCAATTTCTTTTCCCACCTTCTCTGATTCAGTAAAGCAATTTCTTTCAAGTACTCTTTTTAGACCTGCTAGCCCAAGCTGAATCATGTATTCCATTGATTCCTGACTTTTTAAAATATCGCCAATGTGTGGATCAAAGTCAGGATCAGTGTTGCTAAACTTAGCATCAAATGGGATAATAATTAACCTTCGTAATATTGCAGCAGAATCCCTGCCCTTACCCATTCTCGGAATATTGTTCGCGGAAAAAAACAATTTTACATAAGGTTCAAATTCAAACTTTGGTTGCCCTTTTTGTTCTGCATCAATGGTTTCACCAGTGACAATCTTCTTGAATGTTGATGCATCCATTATAAATTCATCAGAAATATCATCACCGATATTCGCAAGTTTTCCGAAAAGCATTACAGTTGAAAACCTATCATCAAGCTTCTTCAAATCTAATGAAGAAATATTCCGTTTCCCAAGCATGTTTTTCAACATGTTCAAATATGTTGATTTACCGTTTGAACCAGTGCCTGTCAGAATGAACGCTTTACCAAGTTCATTTCTTCTGAACAAACAGAACCCTGCTGCTTCTTCAAGCAATTTCCTGATTTGGTCATCACCGCAAGCAATTTTGTTAAGCGTTTGGTCTGTATTCTGTGAATATGCCTGTGGGTTGAAATCCCAATCAATTCTGTTTGTAATAACCATATCAGGGGAAAGAGGAATAAAACTACAATCTTTTATACTGTACACACCATTTCTGAATGCAATCATTGAAGCATCTGTTGAAGGTGTATTTTCGCGAATCATAATGTCAAGGTAAGCCATTACTTCCTGCCTTTTCGATCTGTTAAGCTGTGGGATGTGCTTTATCATTTCGGCTTCAATATCGGTTTGACCGCTGACATAGATTCCATCCCTATAAAGGTGCAGTTGGTTGTTTATTCGGATAATGTGATTATTGTTCTTTATGTAGGTTGCAAACTTGTCAAAAAGAAAAGTGCTGCCCTTGAAGAACACAGGTTTCTTGAAAGCATCATCACGCAGAATCACTTCAAGTTCTTCATCAGAAAGGGGTTCTTTAAGTATGTATTTATTGATTATTCTAATTGTTTCCCTAGTTTCATCAACGGTGAAGTCATTGCTTTGAAGCACCAGGATGTAATTGAACAGTGCTTGGTTTCTTCCATCACCTGCATCCATGTTTAGAAAGTCCATTTGATAGCTTATGGGGAATAACCACTTTGGAACTTCCTGATAATTGTCTGTTTCAGGGTTTTCAATATCCCATTCAACAAAACGTTCCTCACCATTAAACTTCAAAATTTCATATGAATTAGTAAAACCAACCTTAATATCAGCCATTAGCCCAATGGCAAGGTTCTTGTGAGTATGACAATTTCTGACCTTTATGTTTTTGAATAAAAAATGTTTACCCCTGGTGGTCTGAATTACCTTACAATTCAGTTGCAGTGCTTCGACTATGTCCATCAACTTATCAGCCCGATCACTATCATCAATGTCAATCAAAATGGTGTCTTGTGCTAAAATGCCTGCATATTCAGAAAGCGACTGAACTTCTTCAAGTGTTTTGAAATCGGTTCTACCTTTGAATTTTTCAGCAGCCTGTTTGTTACTGGTTTTGATGTAGCCTTTGAAAAACACTATCAGTCACTTCCTTTCTTATCTAAATTTTCATTCATTTACACCACTCCAAAATCAGCAAGCCGACTTTTCGCAAACCTTATATACCATTGCTTATCAAGTTTATACGGAACTTTTATTTCATTCACTTCATCATTATAAATAAAGCAGTGTTCAGGGGAATTGGTTAGCTTTTCAGGTCTGCCTGTCCTTGCGCTGATTTTTTGAACCCCAGCATCAGAATCAAGCTTTGAAGCAAATATCCTGATGCACTTTTCTTTCAATTTTTTATCACCATGAATAATGTCTGTGTATTTATTGCTTATTTTCGATACCAGTTGAAATTCCTTTAATTCATCACACTTCAGGATACTATCTTCAATTGAAATACCATGAACCATGTAATTAATTAACGCTTTATTAAGGATAGGAAGGTCATAATCCAAGTTGGAAAGCTTTTTAACATAACCGCCTTTTGATTTGATTTTGCCATCATCACCAATCAAAATGTAATTGTTTACATCCTTTTGAAACACCTTGCTAAATAATTCAAATTCCATTTTCATACCGGTTAAGCATTCCCATTCATAAACAGCATCATCAAGAAGGTCATAATCGTCTATGCTTTTAAGTTTTAGCAGAATACCATCCGTATTGCTCTGAATTAGCTGTGCATATGATTCGACCATTTCAATTAACATCAGCAGCATAAGCTGTCCATTAACACAAACCGCATTATTCATCCGAGGATCATACAGTTTACTGTTCTTATCTTTAAGCTGTCCACTCATGCTGTTATCAGCAATTTTGAATGGTGCTCTTGCTTTTTTATTTCCTTCAGCTTTATACCTTAGGTTTTGGTTGTGCATCAATTCAAAGTTTTCAGGTTTTGACATGTTTCTATAACCAAACTTATATTTAAGCTGAATTGATGGATAGTATGCAGTAACATCCGCAATCAGCAGCACTCCTGATTCAGTATTTTTCTTTTTTGCCCCATGAATGCCGCCCCAACTAAATGTATGTGGCACACCTGCAATGACCGTTTCCAATGACTTTGAATAATCATAGTTTTCAGGGTTCTTGTACCAGTCAAGCACATATTTGTATTTGTTCAGCTTCAAGCAGGGTACAATGGGAAATTCAAATTCATTGTCATCAAACTTCTTTCCCATGCCACCACAGATTTCAGCCACAAGCTGTGCTTTGGTCTTGCTGTATGAAGAAATCGGAAGATTGAACAGCTTTATCAATTCCCTTGAAGCGTTAAATTCTTCACTTCGTTGTAAGAATACTTCAATGGTCTGTTCTACATCATGGCGACAATATTTTACCGTTTCATTCAGTTCTTCTTGTGTAAGCTTTCTTTGAATATCGAATGGAACAGAAGTTTCCTTGATGTTATTTCCCATGAAGCCTTCAAAGCTTTTCAGTCCTCTGTCTGTGCTAAGCATCACATCATAATTTATAAGTGGAATGTCCCGCAACATAGAAGAATACTTCCATCCTGAATTACCTTTTACAATGATGTAATCATTAATTGTTTTTGGGTCAAATCCGCAAAGAATGCCTTTCAGGATGTATTGGTCATAGTGCCTGGAATTGAAACCAACCCAAATGTCATTGATGTTTTCCTTGTGAAGCTTTTCCAGTGCATCAGGGTCATTGATGATGACATGTTCACGCTTGTTTGTCACATCATTGATGACAACCAACCAGTCATATTGAAAAACTTCAAAGTCATAGAATAACATCTACATCACATCCTTTCAGAAAATAAATGGGGGAAGGGGAAAGCCCTTCCCCCAATGTGTCAACCGCTGTGCTTACTCAACTTCAAACACATCTGTGATTTCGTATGTACCAAAGCCCTTTTTGCCTTCTTCATACGAAAGACCAAATTCAAGCTTGCCATCAATGGCTTCATGCATATCCATCAGAAGCTGTGCATACTGCTTGTATGTTTTGAAGTCAATGTCAAGCCCTGTGTCCATAGAAAGCAACAGTTCATTGACCTTATGGATACAGAACGACTGTGCGATAACTTGATTGTAGAAGATCAAACTACCCTTGTATTCACCTTCAGAAACAACTTTGAACCAAATGGAAACCATGGGAGCACCTGCTTTAGATTTGGTAAGTTCCATCTTGTTGATATTTACTTCATAATCACCAAAAGGAACAGGGGTGAAGCTACCACCACTTTCTTTTTGTTCCTCAACTTCTTTTGCAAGTTCTTCTGTGTTGTACAACTTGTCAAATTCATCCCAAATATTTTTCTGTGCCATAATTTATTTACCTATACCTTTCAAATTTGATTGTTTATTGTTTTTTGAATTTTTCGAACAAGTTCATTCAGTGTTGAACGGTTCAGCCGTTTGCCGAATTCAAGTTCATTCGTCATTTCCAGGCATATTTCTTTTATGTCCTGAAAAGCTGTGGTGTTGGATTCCAGTGAAGCTTCATAAGAAGAAAGGTCACTGTTCACCTTCTGTTCCGTGTAGTCAGCAGCTTCTTGAAGTTCCTGCACAAGGGTTTCAAAGTATCGTTCTGCTTCAAAACCTATGTACTTCTGAATCAGCCACTGAAAGTCTTTGGCATCAAACAAGGTGTGATTCTTGCCATCAGCCAGGGTCATGACCATGCCCATCAGTCAAGCCCTTCAAACAGACCGCCGAAAAGCATCTTAACAATGGTCATTGCAATGTCCTGCTGCTCTGTGGGCTTGAAATCTTCTATGTTCTCAAAGTCCGAATCCGTGAACAGCTTGTCAAACAGCAGTTCCCTTGCAGCAGCAATGAAAAGCTTTTGCAGTTCAGGGTCTTTCTTGCACTGCATGTCAATACACTGTCTGAAAAGGGATTTCCGCAGGAAAGTCCCCCTTTCTTTCGGCATACCTTTGGGAATCGGTGTCAGCTTTGAAGCACATTTCAGATCAGTGATGTTTCTGTGTGCTTCCATGTACTTGAACAGTTCATCATACTTTGACATTATCATTCACCCCTTTTCTTTCTTGTTCTTGTGACAAGTTTTTCCGCAACAGGTGCTTCCTTCGCTGTGCATTCCTCAACAGGGGGTGCAGCAGATTCATCACTTCCTGTTGCTACTGTTCCTTCATCTGTGGAAGTTGTTTCTGTGCTTTCTTCAACAGGTTTACTAAACTGTTCCTTTTCATCAGGCGCATCTGCATCAGTAGGTGCAGGAACAGCTTCTGTTTCAGGCGGTGTGTTTTTCACAGTCCTGTATGCTCTGCCTGTTCTTCCAGTGGAAGATGAACCATTGATTGCACCTTCTACCTTCTCACCATGCATGGTTTTTACAGCGTTTGCATTAGCTTCCGCATATACGGCAAGGAAAGCATCATAATCAAGCGGAATTTCTGTTGTGCTGACCGTTAAACGCCCACCACCAAAGATAACTTCATTTGTCTTGAAGGAAAGTGTTCTGACATCACCGTCAGCCACAACCCTTGCGACAATATCAACCATACCTGCAACCTTGTTTGCGATTTTTTCCTGTAAATTCGGCTTGATAGCAGTAATTTTGTCACCACCCTTTTTGGTGATATCTTTGCTTGTGTCCTCATGGGAAATCAAGATGATGTTTTCATAATCCATGTTTACCAGGCGTTTCATAGTAGACAGATATTCAGTTCTTTCTTTGTCCCAGGCGCGATAGGAATCATCAGATTCATGGGTGATGCCCATTTGGTCATACATGTAAAGTCTGCAATGTTCATGACAATCTTCTAGAAGGTCAACAATTATGGTCTTGAAATTATTTTCCTTCTTTTCAAGTTCTTCAATCGCATCCTTGAACACCGCCCAGGCAAACACCCTTTTGGGTGACATTCTGCCGTTGGCTTCAACCTTGTCCTTGATGCTGATGTACGGTGCGTCAACGAACTTGATATTTCCATCAGTATTTAGCATCAGGGGGTCAGGAAACTTGTTTGCGAAGGTGGTCTTTCCGCTGAATGGCGAACCATACAGCCAAATGACCTTTTTTTCAATCTTTTCAATATTTCTTCTTTCATTCTTCGGTAACAACATATAATCAATCCCTTTCTGACAATAGTCTTGATACTCGCACCAATTGCACAAGTATCCTGTGTTTTGTGGAAAATCCACTGCTTCCTGTGACCGTTTACCTTTCAGAAGGTATTCAATCACTTTATTTGGGTCATATTCGATTTGAACAAGTGAAGGTTCAGCATCTTCAAGTTCATCTTGAATCCGCTTTCGAAAATCTGATAATCCTTCAGTCTTTTTCTGCTTAATTCCGATTTTCGGAATGAACAGGAAGAAAAGATTTCTAATGGTCTTGCCAGGATTCATCTGTTCAAAGAAATATTTGTACAGATGCAACTGGTCTGAATCTTTGTACCTTTTGACATTGTTTGAATATTTGAAGTCATAAATGTCATACACATTCGGAACTTCCGAATCATGAAATCCTGTTACTGGTGCAAGAAGATCAATAAATCCTGTAAAATCTCCCGATGAAATCTCAACTTCAAATTCACCCTTTGGTATAAATCTTGATGCTTTTGAAATTAACTTTTCAAGTTTTATTGCTTCGTTGATATGATCATCTGTGATGATGTGGTATGACATGTAATATTCATTAATCGCTGCATCAACACCCTTTTCCAGTCCTGTATGTAAGGCGGTTCCGATAATAAGCGGATTGTCTGCATTATCAGGTGGTAAAGTCAATAACTTGTCACAATATCGCAACTTGTACTTGAATGGGCATTTTTCAAAGCATTCAATTCTGCTATGTGACCATTGCATTGCATCACCCCTTTCACTATGTTTTTAAACTGTTCAAACCCTTTTGGGTACAGAACTAAGCCGATGCCATGTGAACTGTTGATTGAAGCTGTATTCTTTTTCTGCAAGTCAGAAGGTTTTCCAGCATCACTTTTAAGTTCTGCGCTGATGAAAACGCCGTTCACGCAAAGCAGCAGGTCAGGAATACCGCTTTTCTGATAACCACCACCCCAAACCTTCAAGTACCAACCGCATTCAGGAACAGTTTTTTTGTTCTGTGGACACCCTGCTGCATAAATACCTTCCGATTCAAGCCACTTCTTGATTTTGTTTTCAAATTGCTTTTCCTGTGCCATACCGTTTTACCCCCTTGAACACAACCCAGTGTTCCATGCGTGTTGTATGTTTTCTGATTGTGTAACCCATTCAAGCTGTGAAGCTCTGCAATCGTGTTTCTTACCCTTCTTGTGGTTTACAATGTCTTTGCCTTCGGGTTTATCAATGAAGGCAACAGCAACCAAAATGTGCAGCCTTTCACACCGTCCATCAATCTTCACACGCAGATAACCTTTTCCGTCATCATAGGGGGAAAGAAGATTTCTAGTTTTAATATTCATGACATTGCCAAGGCTGCTAATTATGTAATTTGGATGGTTATCAATAACCTTCCACCTTTCTTTTGGCATCAGCGCACCACCACGAATTCACGCCAGTGCTTTGCAAAAGGGCTTCTTCCGTCAGACTGCTTTTTGTTCAAATGATAGTAACCTTCAAGCAGCATATTTCTTCTTGCAATAGCTCTCTTAATCTTCCGCATCTTTTTCACCATCCTTTAAATGTTTTAGGATGAAATCGAATGCAGAACAATATGTAAGACCTTTTTTAATTTTGCCTTCATCAACTTTAGTGATATAAGCAAAAGCAGAAGCAACAGTCCATTTTCTTTTCTTAACCATTATTTTCACCGTCCTTGATTTCCACTTTTATATATGCAGATTTTGCAGAAGTCTTTGAACACTCATTTGCAATATCAGGGTATTTCTTTTTCAGCTTAGCACTGTCAATGCTTGTGGAAGTAGTTGCTGCAATGTAGGTAATATTCAAGATGTCAGATTCAAATTTTTTGATATTCGCCTTTTCCATTGCTTCTTTCAGCTTATCCTTCATTTCTTTTTCAACAGCTTCAAGTGCTTTCTTCTGTGTACAAATATCAGCAATTTTTTGAATCACTGCAAGCTGCTGCACCTGGAAAGTTGCAAGTGCAGTTTCTTCATCAGGAAGGGATTCACCACAGTTTTCAGGAACTTCACTGCATCCATCGGCGCACGAATCGTATTCTGAGCAGAAATGACAGCATCCTGAAAACTTTCCTAAGGGGCATTCATTTTTACACTTAATCATTTTCATTTATCCTTTCAAATTTATAAGTTTATTACGCAAAGTGTGCATCCTGTAAAAAACATAAGACTAATAGAAGTCTGTACTATTCCGCACATATACGAAATCGTTTCTTGTTCGATTGCACCAATAGATCCAATTAACATAAGAAAAGATAAAACTGCTAATGTACCGAAAATAAATTTGTATGTTCTGCGTTTTTTATACTTTGCATTCATCGAATAGTTCATCAGTAAAATCCTTTCTTTGGTTTAGGGTTTGAAGAATCGCTTCTTCCACACTGTCACAACACATCATCAGATAATAGAAGCATGTTCTGTTCTGACCGATTCTGTGAATACGTTTCTTTGCTTGTTCATAAAGTTCACTTTTATCAGTAAGGGTGAAGAATACAACCTTGTTTGCTTTCTGAAGGTTTAATCCCATTGCTCCTGCCTGATACTGAATGAAAGTGATTGAATCGCTATCATTCTCATAAGCAAATAAATCTTTCACATGACCGTTCACTTCTGAAATGGGTCTTTCCAGTTCCGCTGTAATCTGCTTCAAAGAGTTCAATTCTTCATTGAAGTTATAGAACACAATCAAGCGGTCTTTTGTACTGGAAGCTAAGTCTCCGAAAGTTTGTAATTTGTCCCGATTGTAATGACCGCATAGCATTCTGCTGTAAAGGCGTTTGGTCAATGATGTATCACCGACCAATTCACAACCTTCAATTGTCACAATTCCTGTTTTTCTAAATTTGATGTATTCTTTGGTTTTTGGTACCATCATCGGAATCATCATCTGTTCAGGAAGGTCAATAACTTCATCTGACTTCATGAACACCGCACCATTTTCACGCATCTTTGATTTCAAGCGGTCAACATTCTTGTATGGTTCTTCTTTGTCAACAACCTTGTGAATAAATCCATCTGATTCAACTTTCATCCAATTTACATATTGCTTGTTGTAAAGTTCCTTGCTAATTTTCCATCCAAGCAGATGCATCTGTGACCAAAGGTTTTCATACTTTCCTGATGTCGGTGTTCCCGAAAGAAGAATCACATTGTCAGGATGCATTTTTAAAATGAATTTTGACCGCTTTGCGGTATCATTCTGAATCAAGGAAGATTCATCAAGCATAAGTGTAAAATGTTCTAAGCCAAGCAATTCTGATCGCCTGAATGCCAGGTCATAGTTGATTATTCCAACCGTCATTGAACATCCGTGATACCCTGCCCAAGCTGTATCATGAGATAAAAAATCATCAAGCTGCTTTCTGTCTGTCAGAAGGTAAATATTAATTTTGGGATAATTATCTTTAAAGTGTTTCATCCAATCATCGATTTTTGACTTCTGACAGACAAGAACATTTGTATCTTTACCAAGTTCAACCATCTTTTCTGAGCCGACAAATGTCTTACCAAGCCCCATGTCCAGGTAATAAGCAACCCTGCTGAACTGTTTTGTGTCTTTCAGTATTTGCTTTTGATAGGGGAATAGTTGCACCGCCATTTCACCCTGTTACCTTTCGATTTTTAATTTTCAATGTATTCTTCAAGCTTCTTCGGTGAAATGTGATAAGACCACTTCTCACCTGAAACTTTGCAAGCAAAACCAAACGGTGCTGTTCCCCTTTGTAATGCCACCCTGATGAACTGCCTTGACTTTCCAAGAATCTTTGCTGTCATTTCAACAGGTACATTTTTCAAGCCATTTGGATTAGGTGTTGCATCACTGCATTCTGTGATGCCTTGCAGGAAAGCTTCGGAACATTCAAGTGCATCAGCAATCTTCTTGATCGCAATGTCCTTTGGTTCGTTCTTTCCCGATATGTACTGACTTATTGATGATTTTCCGATTCCAGTCAATGCAGAAAGTTCAGATTGTGACATGTTCCTTTCTACCATTGCTTTCTTTAATTGTGCTGCAAAACTCATTTTGAATGCCTTCCTTTCATGTTATGTAGAATGTTATTCTACCTCTTGCGCAAAAAAAATTGTGTTTACTTCCGTTATGTGCAAAATTTTACATAACTTCATAATTTCACTTGCCCTGAATTCGTGCTTGTTGTTCAACTTATAGCTGAATGTGACCACAGAAACACCGAGTGCTTCAGCTATTTGTTCTTGATTCATGCCGCTTTCAGCAATAGCTGCTTTCAATTTCAATGTATTTGTCATTGTTTCCCTTCCTTTCTTTTAATTTTAGGTATTTTTAATATCCGACGCCGATATAATCAAGCACACGCGCCCCAGTAATTACAACCGTACATCTTAAGTGATTTTTCACGCCGACCGCCCTCAGATGCCATAAGCCCAAGATATGGAACGCTGTTATGCTGTTTCGCCCAATCGTCACAAGGCTTTTCTTTAAGGTAATAGCAGCACTTTGATGATACTTTAAAAGGTGGTATTTGATAATTCACATTCTCTTTTTCGTTTTCATAACCACCGAATTTTTCAAGCCATTTTTGCGGCATCTTCATTCGCGTGTTCTTGCGGTTCCCGCCGTATTCGCCCGTTTCTCCCGTAATAATTGCGTGGCGCACGGTTTCATTCTTCGAAGACGGGTTTTGAAGTAGCTCAATTTTTGCGGCGATTTCTTTCGATAGTACTGGAAAGCCAAACTCTTCAATGATCTGCGGCTTTTTCCACGGCTTGCCGTCCTCGCGGAGCGCAGGTTTGAGCCTTATAACTCCGAGCTGCTTATGTATTGCTTGTATGCTGCTGTCTTCAAGGTAAGATACCGATATAGCCGGCGCGTCTATGCCTAAACTGCGTAAAAAGAGAAGCAATGTTATACTATCAAGCCCGCCGACTGATATATGATAATTTTTGCCGTGTTCATCGCACTGCTCCACAAATTCACATGCTCGCGTTTCGGCATACCTGATTTTAAATTCATACGGTTGCTTTTGCTTAACCATAAAATCAGCCATTTTTCTTTCCGCGCCTATGGCGTGCATTCTTTCGATTACTGATTGTCCCATCTTTCCCTTCCTTTTTAATTCTTTTCTGCAAACTCAACATTTCCCTTTCATGGAAGGGGGAAAAATGAATTCCCCCTCTATTCAATCAACAAATGTGTGCTTGTCCAGGTCATAAATACCAACCAATTTGTCATTTACGAACACCCGAACCCTACGGAATGTAAATAGTTCATATCCTTTATAACCCTTCAATCCAAGGTTTTCACAAGCCTGTCTGATCTCATGATTGAGTGGGTCACCTACTTCTTTTCTAATTTCAATTTCAAAATACTGATTCATATAGAATAACTGGTTGTACAATTTTTGTGTGTACAGCATCCCATCATCCATTCTGACTTCAAGACCAAGCACACTGTTCAATATATCAGATGCACCGCAAAACCTGTCTGTAATTCCTTTGATTGCTTGAAGCTTTTCATAATCAGATTGAAAAGAAGGATTGTTGCCTTTGAAGATTTGGTCAGCTTCAATGATATATTTTTGAAGGCGGTCAAAAAGTTCAGTTCTGAATTCTTCCATGGTCAACTTGTTTTTGTCTATAATTGTTTTAATCATATTCATTTATCCTTTCTGTAAAGGGATTGCCCCCTTCACTTGAATTCCTTTACAAGAACCCTGATGTGCAGCCTTTGAATGTTATATCCACCTGCCAGGATACTTTCAATTTCTGCCCTGCCTTCTTTTCCAAGAACAAAACCATTAAGAACATTCATTCCACAAGCACCTTGACAATCATGAACATTTGACCAATCTGTGATTTTGCCTGTGATGTTCTTTACTCTATAATATAGGTCAAGAATCAATACCTTTGCATCCATCATGTTTTCATCATGAATCTGTTCATCAGTTTTGTCTTTGAACTGAACATCTGAACTCCTATATTTTTTATTGAACTCTTTCCATCCAAGTGTTCTGTAATCATCCTTCATGCGGTTTCTTCTTTCAACATCCCAAGCATCCCATCTTTCAACAAGCTCAATCTGCATTCGCTTCATAGATTCAGGAATATCTTTCAAAAGAATAGATTCTTTTTCAATTTCTCCTGCAAGTTGCTGTCTGTAATTTTCAAGAGTTGCTTTTGTTTCTTCAATTTCTCTTCTTCCACGTTTTATATCATCTTGCAGCCAATCAATATCACACATCAGCCAGTAAGCTTCATTGGATTTCTTGTTCACTTCATATTTATCAGTGTAAGGGTCAAATCCAAGTGTTTTGATTTTAGATTCTTTCTTTGCAATCAGTGCTTCTTTCTTAATGACGGTGCTTGACTTCTTTTCAATTTTACTTTCAGCATTCTGAATTCTATCGTTCAAGATTTCAATTCTCATTGTTGTCAAGCCCCCTTTCTGTTGCATTCTGCTATTTCAATTATGAAGAAGTTATCTTCATCTTCCTGTTGCCATTTCTTGCTGAATTTTTCAGCTTCATTGACACACTTGACAACCCCACGGTCATAAGCAGCACCATTATCACTTCTGTTGTATCTGTACCACTTATCATAACAATGGGTTTTTCTATCCTCATAACCCTTTTGTTCGTCTTTCTGCTGTCTTTCGGTATCCATTACTTCAAGTTCTTGTCCGGTATAAAGGTTTTCACCAAGTACATAGAAGGTTTCATTTCCTCTGTTAAACTTTTGAAGTCCGTTTGTAATACTCATTATTTCCACCAGTCCTTTCAATGTTTGGGTGATGTACGTAGAATGTCTTTCTACCCGATGGCGTCAGTATAGCAGATAGTAGAATAAAAGTCAACACTTTTTTAGAAATATTTTTAAAAAAAGTTGATTTTCATTCTATTTAATGATACAATAAGAAAAAATAAACAATATAGATTGAAGAAAGTTGGTTTATGATGACTACTGGTGAAAAAATCAAAAGCTTTCGTACCAAAAAAGGTTGGTCTCAGGAATATTTGGCAGAACTCATGGGATATCAGCATAAATCATCTATTAATAAAATTGAAATGGGTAAAAGTGATCTACCCCAATCAAAATTGCTAAAATTTGCAGAAATATTTGGAATAGAACCGCAAGAATTACTTGATATATCCGCAACCAATGAAAAAGAAGACCGGCATGAATTTAAATCAAGTGTGGTCACATACCCAATTAATACTATATTCAATCTTCCTGTTATCGCATCTGTTCGTGCTGGATATGATGGTGTTGCAGTGGAAGAATACCAAGGATTTGAATTTGCCTATGATTTAAAAAACCCCGAAGAATATGTTTGGTTTCGTGTTGAAGGTGATAGTATGGCACCGTTAATCATGAACGGTGATTTAGCCCTTGTCCGTAAGCAATCAGATGTTGATAATGGTGATATTGCAATTGTTATATATAATGGCGATATCGGAACTATTAAAAAAGTAATCAAAAATAAAAACGCCATAACACTTATGCCGTTAAACTCTGAATATGAAGCAAAAATGATTGTTGGAGAAGAATTAAATCAAATATGGATTTACGGTAAAGTTGTAGAAATCAAACGAAAATTAAATTAAGTGTTCAAGTTGTTTAAGATGTTCAAGTTACTTACTATTTCTTATATTTAAATTAAGACCAATTAAAGACAATTTATAAATAGCTATAAGAGAATATAGGTAATAAGAACTATCTTGAACACTTGAACATCTTAAACAGAAAGGGAATATTTTATGATTGAATACAATATTCGTTATGGTTCAAGCAATCCATCGAAGTTATATACAGTTAATGACTTAGAATGCTTATTCTTTGAAAATTTATTTTCAAAATTCAAAAAATGTAATTTAAACAATAAAACAGATATGATTAGAATGTCTGATGGAACATTAACAGTTAATTACTCAGGTTGTCCCATTGGAAAGATCAAGCTTCAAGGAAAGAATTATTGGATGCAGATTTTAACAAGTCTATATGACCATGAAATAATCGAAGGAAATATTCAAGTTTTCATACCCAAAATTGATGATTGGATTAAATATATCAATAATTACTTGAAAGGATAATATTTATAATGAAAAAAGGTAAAATAATAGGCTTAATTGTATTTTTGATGTTTATGGGAGCACTTGGATTTGGTATTTTACAAATAGTACAAAATCCTGAAAAATATCAAAAGAAAAATTCAAATGTAGATGTCATTCTAGATGCAACGTCTTTTTATCGTGATAACAAGACTGTGAATGAATCTCAACTGATTGAAATGAATGGACAACCTGATAGCATTGAAGAATGGACATATAATGGATTATCTGCTACATATGCAATCAGAACACTATATTATGGAAATTATTCATATCACTTCAATCATGATATGCTACAAAGAATTTCAATTGATAATGCTGAAATACCATATGAAAACAAGAATGATATTCTTACCATGTTTGGATTAAAAAAATATTCTAATACCAAAATTAATGATTTGAATGTTTCATACAGAGCTGATAAATGCGGTGTTTATGATTTTTGGATTCCTGTTATGGATGAAGATTCTCTTGATGAAATCAGAATTTCTTACACATCCTTGTTTGAACAATAAAAAGACCTGCTATGTAAAAACGCATAGCAGGTTCAAAAAGTGGTGATTGTATATGAAGTTACCCAATGGGTACGGCGCTGTTTATAAACTTCCAGGTAATAGAAGAAAGCCATGGGCAATAAGAAAGACCGTGTCATGGAATATTGACGATACTGGTGAAAAACTTACTAGACAATATAAATATATTGGATATTATGCGACAAGGCAGGAAGCACTTCAAGCATTAGCAGAATATAATACAAATCCTTTTGATATTCAGTCAGGAATTACTTTTTCAGGTGTATATGATAAATGGTCTGAACGTAAGTTCAAAGAAATTAGCGATTCCAATGTAAACGGTTATCAAGCTTCATATAATTTATGCTCTAGAATATACAATGTGAAATTTACAGAACTGAAGCTTTCGCATCTACAAGGAGTTGTTGATTCTTCCGATAAGAACTATCCAACTTTAAAGAAGCTAAAAACACTTTTCAATCAGTTATTTGATTACGCTGTAATGAATGAAATCATTGGTAAGGATAAACACATTGTTGAATATGTGAGTATTGGTAAGGTAGTTAAAAGCGATAAACATTACCGCTTCACTGATTCTGAAATTGATACTATATGGCGGTGGTCAAACAATAACGAATATATTCAAGTTATTTTAATGCTGATTTATAGCGGTGTCCGTCCAGGTGAATTGTTCAATGTAAAAAGACCGAATGTAAATCTTGAAGAAAAATCTTTCTACATTGAAAAGGGGAAAAATGACAATGCAGCTCGAAAAGTACCAATCCATGACAGAGTTTTGCCCTTTTATGAACACTGGATGCAGAAAGGTACTGAATATCTAATAACGCAGTTAAACGGTAAAAAAATCATGTTTGATGTTTACCATGGTCAATATACTGATACCTATTGGAAGCCATTACTTACTGATATGAAAATCTTTCAATACAAAAATGATAAAGCAGAAATGAGAGAACACACCCCTGATGACACAAGGCATACTTTCACTACTATGTGGAAAGAGAAGAAACTGGATGAAGCCATGAGAAGAAAAATCCAAGGTCATTCCGGTAAAGGCATCGGTGAATTGGTTTATACCCACTTTGAATTTGAGGAATTAAGAAAAGAACTGAATAAGCTTTAATGATGTAAAATCAATCCCTGATCATTATTTTTGTGTATCACTTGTATATCATTTGTGTATCACCGTCACGAACAGCGCTGGGCGTTCAGAAACGTGAAATTGAACAAGCCCCTGCAAATAAAGCATTTGCAGGGGCTTGTAAGTGCATAAATATTGAACTTTTTTATCTCTTTGAGAACTGGGAAGCGCGGCGAGCCGCTTTGAGACCGTATTTCTTTCTTTCCTTCATTCTCGGGTCACGGGTGAGCAATCCTGCCTTCTTGAGTAGAGAACGATACGCCTCCGTATCAGCCTGAACAAGAGCTCTTGCTATTCCGTGGCGGATCGCGCCGGCCTGTCCGGAAACGCCGCCGCCGACCACGCTGCATATGACGTCGAATTTCCCTCCGGTGGATGTAACGCCGAACGGCTGACGAATAATGAGCTTGAGAGTATCAAGACCGAAATAATCGTCTATGTCTCTTTTATTAACTGTTATCGCGCCTGTTCCGGGATAAATGCGGACACGGGCGATTGACTTCTTTCTTCTGCCCGTACCGTAAAAATAGGGCTTCGCGCTCTGGTAATTAATTGCCATTTCTTCTTTCTCCCTTCGTTATTTGACCGCGATTTCGGTAGGCGTCTGCGCCTGCTGCTTGTGAGTGTCTCCGGCATAGGTCATGAGACGCGTAATGCTCTTTCTGCCGATAGAGTTGTTCGGGAGCATTCCCTTGACGGCCAGCTGCATAGCAAACTCAGGGCGTTTCTGCATGATTTCTCTATATCCGATCTCCTTGAGACCGCCGATATAACCTGAATGATGTCTGTATTTTTTCTCGTCGAGCTTTTTCCCGGTAAGGACAGCCTTCGAGCAGTTGATAATAACGACAAATTCGCCGCAATCAACATGGGGCGTGAATTCGGGACGATGCTTGCCGCGCAGAATATCGGCAGCGGCGACGGCCACCTTTCCGAGAGGCTTGCCGGCGGCATCCAAAACGTACCATTTGCGTTCAATGGTTTCGGCTTTCGCCATATAAGTGGACATGAATATTCCTCCGATTACAATTTCTTTCTTTGCGTGTGTCATTATACACATATAAATAATATTTGTCAAGAGCTTTTCTGAAAATAATTCAATTTATTCTTCATTTCCTCGCTTTTGCTTTAATTTTCTCTTTCTATCGCCCGTTTTTGATGTGTTGAATTCATAATAACGCTTGCTTTGCGGCACATCTGTATCATGGACGGAAAAATTTACATATTATTTTACATTTATATGTTTTATTTAATACTGTTTGCTGATATATTATAAACTGTAGCAAGTTCTTCTGCTTATGATACATTAAAGGGAGGGTTTTTATGAATAATGCAAAACCGTCGGAAAAGTACGAAAAGCCTTCCGGCAATAAAAAAGTTAAAAAAGCAAATGCCGAAAAAAACGAGCTGATTCGATCGATATTCTCGTTTCTTCTTCTGTTTTTCGCCGTCTTCTCCGCTTCGCCTCAGAGAGGCTTTATCTCGTCTCTGCCGCTTTTATTCGCAGCCGGATTCATCGTCTCTTTTGTTTATGATGAGCCGGTTAAAAATTCCGTTGTTGTCGCGCTTTCCGCCGCCGTGATTTCAGTTGCCGATTATGCCGATCTGAAATACGCCGCGGTTTACACCGTGTCCTGCGTCGCTTTTTACCTGCTTACGGCATTTTGCGCAAAGCTGTTGAAAAAGGCCATATCCGGAAAATCAAAGAGTGGCTGGCTTTCGCTTCTCAACTGCGCGTTGCTTTCCGTATTGCTTATCGCGGCGCATTTCTTCATGTTGGGGACTCCATGGGAAAATATTTCCGCTGCCGATTCGGTAAGGCAGTATGCCGAAGAAAAATACACCAATCAGAAATTCACCTCATACAGGGCAGGATATGACGTTCGTTCGGGACTGTATAACGTAAATGTGTATTATGACTTCAAGGGCACTACGATTTCGTCTCCGATAGCGGTTCGTGAAAACAGCTTTGACGACGGTTATTTTCTGGACACCGCTTTCTCGGTTTCAAGCTATCGCAGCTCTGAGCTTATTTCATTTTTAAAAACAAAATTTGTCGACGACCAGTTTACGGTCACCTGCGCCCCGTTTTTAAAATCATCAAGAGATTATCAATATTTTACAGCGCTCCCCGACGACAGCGAAAACAAGCTTTATCTTTCGGATATGGCGTTTAATCTTACCTTTGATTTTGAATTGCCGACGGCGTCTGAGTTTTACGACGCTTGCCGGAAATATTATGACTATTTGAAAGAAAATAATTATGAATTCGGTCAAATAACATTTTTCGGCGGCGATAAAGGCACTATGTATTATTATATCGTAGCCACTCCCGAGGCTTTCCCGGACGATTCTTCGGCCGTTATCCCCTTCACCGCGGATGCGTATAAGGTGTTTGACCGCGCAAGATGAATTCGATCCACATATGCGAAAAATTGCGGAGCTTAAATAAAAGCTCCGCAATAATTTTATATTATATTTGTATGGCTTAGCAAGTCAAATCTTCAGCAACGAGCTTGCTATGCCGAAATAGATCACAAGCGAAAGCGCGTCGACGATCGTTGTAATAAGCGGCGCGGCCATAATTGCGGGATCGGTCCTGATAAGCTTCGCGAAGAGCGGCAGGATTCCTCCGATGACCTTCGCGATAATTACCGTAGCCAAAAGGCTGAGAGCGACAACGAACGCAACCGGAGCTTTATCAGGGTACATGATCAAAATTCTAAAATAGTTGACCGTGCTCAGGGCAACTCCGACAAGCAGGCTTACCCGGGCTTCCTTCCACACGACCGCAAAGAAATCTGACATCTTAATTTCACCGAGCGCAAGACCGCGGATAATCAATGCGGAGCTCTGGCTTCCGGCGTTTCCGCCGGTATCGGTAAGCATCGGTATAAATGTGACCAACAGCGGCACTGCGGCAAAAGCCGCCTCATAATTTGACAGGATAATTCCCGTCAGCGTGCTTGACAGCATAAGCACGAGAAGCCAGACAATTCGGTTTCTGGCGAGAAACACGACGCCCGATTTCAAATATGGCTTTTCCGAGGGAGACACGGCCGCCATGAGCGTGATATCCTCTGTTGCCTCTTGTGTAAGGATGTCGACGGCGTCATCGACCGTGATTATTCCGACAAGCCGGCTTTCCTTGTCCACGACAGGCAAAGAGAGCAACCCGTATTTTTTGATCAGCTCGACAACGTGTTCGCGGTCGTCGGTCGTGACGGCAGAAACGAAATTCTCCGTCATTATATCGCCGATCAGATCGTCGTCGCGAGCCATAAGCATCTGCTTGACGGTAACTACGCCTTGAAGCACGCGGTTTTCATCGGTTACAAAGCAGGTGTAAACATCTTCCTTTTCACTGCATTTCTCACGAATACGGGCAAACGCTTCCCTTACGGTAAAGCTATGCTTTAAGTTCATAAGCTCCGCCGTCATAATGCTTCCGGCAGAGTTTTCCGGATAATTCAAGTATTGATTTATTGTTTTACGTGTTTCGGATGTCGCCGTCTCAAGTATACGGCGCACCACCGTCGCGGGCAGCTCCTCCATCATATCGACTATGTCGTCGACAAAAAGATCGCTGATAAGATCGACAAGCTCTTTGTCTGTCGCGGCAGAAATAATATGCTGCTGCTTATCGACATCAAGACAAGCGAAAACGTCTGTAGCCTTGTCCTTTTTCAGCATTCTGAAAAGCTTTGTCGCCTGATCCAGCGGAAGCTCCGAGAAAAAATCCGCTATGTCGACCTCGTTGCTTTCATTAAGACGTTCCTTCAGTTCAACAAAACGCTTTTCATTCAACAGATCAATAAGTTCTGTCCACTTCTCACTCATGTCTTTTACCTCCTCGGCAGATTTTCACAAGACCGGGCGGAAATAAAAAACCCGTTATAATTATGCGTGAGGGCATAAATGTAACGGGGACAGAGCACAAAAATTTATACTGCAGCGGTAAAACCGCGCAGCGGCAAGGCAGGCATATAAATCCATGCCTCTTAAAGTCTGACGGAGACGGAAATCTTTATCCGCAAACAGCCGTCCGACGGAACGCCGATAGTATTTTCTTGTGCTATGCTCTTTCCGCTACTTCGACCGTGCGCGTCCACAGATTTCACTCCTTATATATAATTATCGCGGAAATAATCCGCGTTTATATAATATTACTTTTATCCCATTTTGTCAACCCTGAATATAACCGTATTAAAAAGATGTTGTAATTTCCGGCTTGTTTGGTATAATATATCTGAAATGCGAAAGGCGGTGGGCTATATGGATAAACAGGATAAAACAAAAGCAGAAGCGGAGCAGGAAATAAAGTCTCTGCGCGAATCGCTGCACAGGCATTCATACCTATATTATGTACTGGATACGCCCGAAATAAGCGATTACGAGTATGATATGATGTTCCGGAGGCTTTCAGAGCTTGAAACGCAGTATCCGGAGTTTTCCGATCCGCTTTCGCCGACAAGGCGCGTCGGCGGAGCGGCCGCGGAGGGCTTTAAAAAAGTCTCGCACCGCTTCCCTATGAAAAGCCTTAAAGACGTTTTCAGCTTTGACGAGCTTTATGCTTTTATCAACGATATAAAATCAAAGGATCAGGAATGCGAATTTACGGTCGAGTATAAAATCGACGGTCTCTCAGTATGTCTAGAATACGAAAACGGACGTTTTGTCCGCGGCGCGACAAGAGGCGACGGCTTGGTAGGCGAGGATGTCACCGAAAATCTAAAAACAGTCGCGGAAATCCCGTTGATAATAAAAAACGCTCCGCCGTATATCGCCGTAAGAGGCGAGGTATATATGCCAATATCCGCGTTTGAAGCATTAAACACGCAAAGAGAGCTGAACGATGAGGCGCCCTTCGCGAATCCACGCAACGCCGCCGCCGGTTCTCTGAGACTTCTCGACCCGAATACCGTCGCGAAGCGTAAGCTGTCGATATTTGTATTCAACTTGCAGGGTATGGACGGAGAATTACCCGTTTCTCACAGCAAATCTTTCGAATTTCTGAAAACCTTAGGGTTCAGAGTCATACCGGATTACCGTGTGTGCCGCGGCTTTGACGAGATACGCTCAGTGATCGAACGGATGGGAAACGAGCGCGGAAAGCTTAAATTCGATATAGACGGAGCGGTCGTGAAGGTAAATTCCCTTGCCGCACGCGCAAGGCTCGGTGAGCTGCCGAACGTGCCGAAATGGGCGGTCGCTTTCAAATATCCGCCTGAAATCAAGCTTACACTGTTAAAGGACATTATAATACAGGTCGGACGCACCGGCGTGCTCACTCCGAACGCCGTCCTGGATCCGGTAACACTGGCAGGCACGACCGTAAGCCGCGCAACGCTGCATAACGCCGACTTTATAACCGAAAAGGATATCAGGATCGGCGACACCGTATTCGTGAGAAAAGCCGGAGAGATCATTCCCGAAATTCTCGGCTCAGATATTTCAAAGCGTCCGAAGAATTCAGTAAAATTTGAATTTCCCGAAACCTGTCCTTCATGCGGTGAAAAAGTCCTTCGTATAGAGGGTGAGGCGGCGATAAGATGCGTAAGCGCCTCATGTCCATCTCAAAAAATCAGAAACATAATTCACTTTGCTTCACGTGACGCAATGAACATCCAGGGTCTCGGAGAAGCGGTCGCGGCGCAGCTGTGCGACGAAGGCATCACCGATGATGTCTCCGATATATATTATCTTTCCGCCCAAAGGCTTTCATCACTCGAGGGCTTCGGTGAAAAATCGGCGGCGAAGCTGATCGAATCGGCGGAAAGCTCAAAAAAGCTGTGCCTGTCAAGGCTTATTTACGCGCTTGGCATACGAAATGTAGGACAAAAGGCCGCGTATACTCTCGCAAAAGCATTCAAAACTCTGGATGGACTTATGAACGCGACCGTAGATCAGCTTGCGTCCCAAAGCGATATCGGAGAGATCACCGCCAAAGCAATCATCGATTATTTCTCCGTTGAGAAGAATAAAAAAGTCATTTCACGGCTTTTACAGGCCGGTGTAAACACAGAATTTATCCCGACCGATAAATCCGATTCTCTGTCCGGGTTCGTATTTGTTCTTACAGGAACGCTCCCGACCCTGACGAGAGACGAAGCGGGGGCAATGATAACCGAAAACGGCGGGAAGGTATCCTCTTCTGTTTCAAAAAAGACGTCATATGTAGTTGCCGGAGTAGACGCGGGCAGCAAGCTCTCAAAGGCGCGTGAGCTAGGCGTCAAAGTAATCGACGAGGACGGTCTGAAAGCACTTATTGGATACTGAAAAAAGCTCCGGAGCATTGCAATGCTTCGGAGCTTTCTAGTCAGTATTATGCAATACTTCAATCAGGTTTTTATTATTAACTCGGCAAACAAAGCCCGGACTGGCGAACCAATCCGGGCTTTGCTATAATTTTTATACATTCGGAAGTCTATCGCAGAACATAATCAGGTTTGAGGTTACTTTTTCATTCTCAGTAAGCGCTTTAAATGTACCATTGTTATAGAGAATATCCATTACCATTACAGCCACGGAATTACTTACGAATCCTCCCGCATGCCAACTGATAATCAGATCTCTCATTTGCGGCGGATAATTTCTGGCGGTCATCTCGGCAGCTTCAAGTGCATATCCGGCAAATTTCTTTTTAGTAGCTTCGTCAAGTGATGGTATTTTTTCAAAGAAGTCTTCTGCTTTTCCTTTGACTACCATGATATTGACCTTGTTGTCATCGGTCAAGTATTTCCGTTCCCTCAGCCGCTTAAATTTATCTGTGTTTGCAGAATTGTCAGAAATTTCTCTGGTCATAAACTCATATAAAAATTCATAATCGGAGGTTAGATTATTCTCCCAGTGACCTTTTCTTGAACAGTATTTTGTGTCAATAGACCATGAATACACCGGATATTTGTCCGAGTAACGCGTCATATTTCCGCAAGCACTCAGATCCTGAGGCTGTAATACGGAAACATAGTCTGTATCAATCTGCTTTGACGGTAAATTTACACATGCTATGAAATTCCCACCGGAAGTCGTTTTTATTGAATACTTTGATAAATCCTTATTTATCGGGATTTGACATTTGTTTGCCACTCCGTAAAATATTGCAGCGGCTTCAAACAATTCTTTATTTTCACTTGGTATAAACACATCCGGGTAGTCGGCAACAGCTTTTCGTATTGATTGAGTGTAATCCAGTGCAAGAAGCTCCGCAATTTCATGCTGCTTTTTCAATATATTTTCCGCTTCTTCAAGAAAATAGGTCTCAGGGTCAAATTTCACATAGGTTGTAAAGCGGTTCTTGGGCTGTTTTATCAAAAATCCGTTGCCTTCTAGAAAGCCAATTTTATCTTCAATAAAAACAGGTGTAACGCCAAGTTCCTCAGCTATTTCATCCCTTGTTTTGGGGTCATGATAAACGCTGTAAACAATGTTCAAATTTAAACTGTCACCCAAGTAGAATTCAGGTCCACCGTTTGTTCCGGGATTTCCACTGTGTCCGAAGCCAGTTGCTTTAATTGGTTTCAATCCGAGCTTTCCAATTTTTCTTTCCATAATAAACCCTTCTTTCAATTCGTTTCTCGCCTTGTTGAGATGCCACTTTACCGTTCCGACAGGCAAATTCATCATAGATGAAATGGCAGCGATACTTTTATTTTCATAATAATAAGAATAGACAATTTCGCGGCGTACCTTTGTCAGGAAAGATATTTCACGGCGAAGTCGTAACAGTAGTTCATCTTCATCGGTAAAGTACTTATCCTGAAACGGAATATTCATCTCGTCAATTGAAATTCCCTGATGTTTTTTCTTTGATGAGACGAATTTTGAAAACACATGCTCACTGATTCGCCATACATAGCCGTCAGAATTATAAATTTCGCCGGCATTAAGCAATGACCGATATAGTTCAATGATAATATCGGCGCATAAATCATCAGCCTCATCTTAACTAAAACATTTAGTTACGGCAAAGCCATATACTTTGGGCAAGTATTCCGTTATAAGTTCGTCTGCTTTTTGTTTATTCATAGTTATTATTCCGGTACCGTTTGAGTATATAGTGGAAAGAAAATCAGAAAGGTTGGCAATTTATAAAATAATTTTTCGGAGTTTAGTTTTAAATCCTATACCGGCATACGCCGTATCCTTGCTGCCGCATTATAATAGTTTCCGGCTGCCGAGCCACTTTCGTCTTAAAGAAGCTGTGTCGAAGTATGCGTCAAAGATATCATATGTATAGGAGGTAACGTTACCTGCCATGTCGACCTCTGTCCTTATGCTGCCGTCGGTGTAGTATCAGACATATTTTCATAATTATAACAACCTATAATTGTAAGTATTGTCAAGCCTTACTTGAATATTAATTTTTATTTTACTTTAAAAACCAACAGCCGCCAGTTTACACTAACGGCTGTTGATAGATGTTTTATTTTACTATTTCTTTATAAATGTTTATGTACTTCATTATACAAATGATAATTTCTTTTGTAACCATTAATTGTTGCTGAGTACCAATTGGTATCAATTTTTTTAATATTACTAAAATTCCATGTACCACCATATATAATATTATTGAAATCTTTTTTGTTAATACTGCTGTCATCTGAAGAATAAACAATAACTATATCTTTTTTCACTCCCTTAAATGCATAAAACATAATTTTCGTTATTCCATCATTTACTTCAGTATACAATACGCCGGTATAGGAAGTTGATTTATATGGTACTATGTATTCGTTATTATCGATTGGGTACACTTTTCCTTCATTCATTAGTTGAACGGTTTTTTGAAGCATTCCCTTATTCAATGAATAATACATATTTAAATATAAATTTGTGTAAGGAAATAAAGCATACAACAACGTGGTAACAAGTATGATACCTGCGGGAGCAAAGGCTACCAAACGTTTTTCTTTGAATTTTTTAAATAAATAAAATACAGTTCGTATTGCCAATATACCGTATAGAATGTATGGTATATATAACAGAAAACCAACAATAATCCCTGCACCAAAGCTGCGAGTATCTGCCGCTACGTAAAAATTTAATTTATAAAATCGAATATAAGTATTATTATACTGGAAATAATACATGAAATTAAAGTATTGTCTCTTTTTTTCAAGCAAAAATTTCTCCTTTATCGACTTTACCAAGTTCATTGTGTAAACACTCAATATTACCGATCCCATCCATCACCAAAAAAATATCCATCTTGCCGCGAACAACGCTCCGGTTTGGGTAAAGCTTAGTCCATTTAGCGGCAATGTCCAAAGTGCGAAGATGGAGTATTTCCAAAATTGCAGCTTCTTTTGGAAACGCTCCCTTTTTAGTCAGTATTACAGTTCTTTATTCGTCAGTCCATTACGTTGCAGTAGTAGCTCGGGCGCGAAAAATTCATGCTTACAAGCTGCTTGAGCATGGCAAGCTGAGTCGATTCGCCGACAGAGCCTGTTTTTACATAATTAAAAATATCACGAAATGAAAACTCATGCACATAGTAATAATCGACAAACGGAATTCCGTTTTCTCCGCCGACTTTTTCGGATACATAATCCATGAATTCATCATATGTCTTTATACCGTCGATAAGACCGTTTTTCTCAGCTTGAGCCGCGCTGTAAACACGGCCGTCAGCAAGCGCGCGGACATCATTATCCGACATTTTCCTTCCCGTTGATACAATCCCGACAAATTGGCCGTATGCTTCGTCGCAAAGAGACTGCATTATCGCCTGCTGTTCCTCTGTAAATTCAGAAAAATTACCGCCCAGCGTCTTATTGGCGCCGGAATAAATGGTCGTGACCTTGATGCCAAGCTTCTCACAGAGCGCCGTAACGTCAAAAACCTGATTCATGACGACGCCGATTGAACCTGTCAGCGTGTTCCGGTTGGCGTAAATTTCATCGGCGGCACAAGAAATATAATATCCGCCTGACGCGCAAAGCTCGTTCATATATACATATATCGGACGGCCTGTTTCCTTATATTTCAAAAGTGTCAGATATACCTCGTCAGTCTGATATATCGCGCCGCCGGGCGTGTTCATCGAAATACACAGAGCCTCGTTTGAGGTGTCGTTTATAAGGCTGTTTATTGTCGAAATCAGCCAGTTCTGATCATAACTGCCGTCGGAAGCGGCACTGATTGTTCCGGATATCCATATGACAGCCACATTTGGATACATCGGAGTGTTCTGCATCTTGTATCCTGAATTTGACGTTATCGCACCCGACAAAGCGGAGGCGAAGGCGGACATAGCACCGACAAAAATCAGAGCGAGAACAATAACTCCAACGATGATAAGCGTCACAACGAGTGCTGTATGGTTCTTCTTCGGGGGAGCCGGATTATACGGCGGATACGGATTCTGATTCATTTTAATACCCATCCTTATATTTTTTATTGATCGGATCAAATTTTTAAGAAAACGCTGATTATATTATTAACTTGGCATTTAAATAATTACCGCTTAAAGAAAGAAAAGACTTTGGTATATGGGCCTTCCGCTCTTATAAAGCAAGGCATATTTAAATGAGCTTTGTCCTCAGTTATCCTGATATTTTCTTTTCAAGAAGCCGCGTCTATATAATGCCTGCTGAACAATCATAAAACAAATACGGCAAAAAGGAAATGATGAAAACAATGATGGATACTTCGGGTTTTGGCTGGTTTTCAACTGTCAAAACTTCAGTAGACATTATGTAGTCGGGCATTAGGCTTGTGATATGGTACAATTGAGCATCGCATTTATTATGTTCTGATTCGGCTTTTCTGACCGCGATTTATACATTAAATCTGAATAAAACGATGTCTCCGTCCTTCATGACATATTCTTTTCCTTCGCTTCTGACAAGTCCCTGTTCCTTTGCGACGGTCATTGTGCCGACGCGGATCAGATCGTCATACGCGACGACCTCCGCCCTGATAAAGCCCTTTTCAAAGTCGGAGTGAATCTTTCCGGCCGCGCCCGGCGCGAGCGTTCCACGCTTTATTGTCCATGCTCTGACCTCCGGAGTTCCCGCCGTAAGAAAGCTGATCAGCCCAAGCAGGCGATATCCGGCGGTAATCAAACGGTTGAGCCCGGATTCCTTAAGCCCAAGATCCTCAAGGAACATCGAACGCTCGTCGTCCTCAAGCTCGTTAAGCTCTGCCTCTATCTCTGCGCAAACCGGAATTATCTCTGAGCCTTCATTAATTGCAAGCTCATGAAGCGCCTTATAATCAGGGTTTACCTCGCAGAGAGTGCCGTCCTCGGCGTGCTTTATATCCTCTTCTCCTATATTTGCGGCATATATAACCGGCTTCATTGTGAGAAGCGGAGTGTCTGACAAAAGTTCGATTTCGGTTTTATCGAGCGTCATTGAACGCGCGCATTTTCCGTCGCTCAAATATGCCAAAAGACTTTCACAAAGCCTGATTTCAGCTTCGGCACTTTTATCACCCTTAAAACGCTTTCTGGCACGGTCGAGCTTTCTTTCCAAAAGCTCCATATCCGAAAAAATGAGCTCCATATTTATTATTTCCACGTCGCGTCTGGGATCTGTATTTCCTTCGACATGAACAATATCGTCATTTCTGAAACAACGCACCACATGAACGACCGCGTCAACCTCACGGATATGAGAAAGAAATTTGTTTCCGAGCCCTTCTCCCTTTGAAGCGCCGCGTACAAGCCCGGCGATGTCGACGAATTCCACAACAGCCGGCGTTGTTTTGACTGGATGATACATTTCGGTCAACTTGTCAAGCCTTTTATCAGGAACGGGTACGACGCCGACATTAGGATCAATCGTGCAGAACGGAAAATTCGCGGCCTGTGCGCCTGCGTTTGTCAGCGCGTTGAAGAGAGTGCTTTTCCCTACGTTTGGGAGTCCGATTATTCCGAGTTTCATTTTATTTTTATAACCATAGCTTTCGTGAAGCGAAAGCTTCCTTTCATGTGGAATTGTGCTGTCTTGTGAAGCTGAATCGCATCGGTTCAGGCGGTAAAAGCCGCAAAGCTCGCAATCTTATTTCCTTATCTTTGAATGCGGCGCGCTTCAAGGTAATAACGCTTGTCACAGGCGTGACCCATCGAAAATGTCTTTCGGGGCAGCGCGCCGTCAGAAATGACTGTTTTAAACAGCATATTTTTGTCCGTATCGGGAAGCAAGAACGCCGCGGCGCCGCCTTCGTCGGCGAGGCGTCTTGCGACATCGGCACCGTGAATATAATCCACTCTTCGGCCGGATGTTTTAATAAAATCATCTATAAAAGACTGAACACTGCCCACCGCGATCGCGGAAGGCGGGTTTTTTATAAAATATCTCGTTTCACGGCCGTCAGCGCGGAACGCGAACGACTGTTCCTCCGACTGGGTTTCGGAAAGCTCGAAATATCCGCGCAGAGCTTTTTCCACCGCTTCAGGAGAAGCGCCAAACAGCACACGGTGTATCGGCTCGAATTCGAGCGCGGGATCATGAAGATTCACGACCTCGCAAAGCGCATATCTGGCCGGATGCTCGGCGGCATCCGCGGGAGAAAGCGTCGATTTTATCCTTTCATAAAACGCCTTTGCCGTGGCAAGCGAGTGATTCCCATCCCCGACAGCGAACAACAACACGCCGTTATCGTCACCGGAAAGATTATATTTTTCATCGAATGCTTCTCTGTCAGCAAGAGCCGAGAGGGCGGAATCAATTTTCTTAGTGTATTCGGGAGAAACCGCGTATCCGCATACGCTGCCTCCGGAAAGCATGAGCTTGAAATCGTACAGCTTTTCAAACGTATTTTTTACTTCCGGAAAAGACAAAGGCTCTATCACGGTTTTCTCGCGGTCGTCAATGAGCAGCATGACATGCGGAAGCTCAAGGATCGCGCTCTTGCGTACCCTGAGCCTTGGAGGGATGCGTTCCGTGACTGTCCCCTCGGTGGCTCGTACGGCGGAAGCGGAACCCTTGGAATAATCGTATTTTTCTAAATCGATCATACCGACAAGTCCGCGCCTGACAGCGCCGTTTGACAAGGTGCGTTCCGTCAATATAAACTGCGGCTCTCTTTGCTTGAGAATTCCCTGTCTCATATATTCGCGCATCGACTTGTTAATTGAGGCTATTTTCTCGTCAACTCCGGGCTTGTCAAGGTATATCTCCGGCAGAGTGATCCTCAGCGTCGAAGGAGCGGAGCCGACAATCCTGTCGGCGTTTTCCCAGTATTCCGGCTCCGATGTAAACTGGTCGCAGGCAACAACTGACCATTTTGTCATATCGGCGTTTTCCGGCAGCATAACCTCGGCGGGAAAAAATACGCCGTTATCACATTTTATGGCGTTTTCGCGCATATACTTGTCCAATGCGCGCGAAAGCTGGTCGGAGCAACTTGTCGGTTTGCTCCCGCAGGTGATCCCCTTAAACAGGTTTTTTATTTCCGATGCGTTTTTCCCTTCCATCGCGCGTGAAATCGCTTTAAGGTTGCCGTCGCAGCCGCCGGTGAATTTTATATCGGTGATCTTCCCGTCTTCGTCGGCATTGAAGGAAATAAGCCGCGAACAGGTTCCGTTTGTTTTGTATTCGTATCTCATTTTCAATTCCTTGTTATTTTTTCAAATATATCGCAAAATCCGGTGCATGCCGCGTTGAAATCCCCGCTTTGCGGAGCAGAGCCGCGCGCGAAAAGCGCGGGACCGCCGCCCTTGCCGTTAAAATATGCGTTTATCGATTGAATTATATATCCGCAGTTAAGCTTACAGCCGCTCCCGGCGCCGAGTATATAGTTGATCCTTCCGGAAGTTGGGAAAAACACGGCGGCAAATGCAGCCTTTTCAGCTATAAGAAGGTTTAAAAGCTGTTTTGCCTCCGATTCGGTCATAGAGTCATCATATACATAAAACTTCTTGTCTTTGGTTTCAGATATAATTTTCTCGGCTATCTGACTTATCAGCTTCGACGACCTTTCGGCAAGCATGATTTTTGTCTTTCTTTCTTCGGCAATGAGCTTTTCGGCTTTTTCGATCAGATCACCGCCGCCCGGAAACAGCTCGTTCATACGCATGACCGACTCGTGCTTTGCGCTGTAATCTTTATAAGCTTTCGCGCCGCATATAAAATAAAGGCGCGTCCCGCCCCTGAGCGATTCGCTTTTTATTATTTTTAACATTACGACCTTTGCCGTATCAGTCACATGAAGCCCGCAGCAGGCGCACATATCGCCGCCATCTATGACGACAACCCTGACGTCGCCTTTGATCTTTTCGCTTCGCTTTCTGAGAGTAAGTCCGTCGGCCTCTCCGGAGGAAACGGTGAAGCAAGTCACCGGCTTTGCATCATATATCCCGTTCATTACAAAATTTTCGGCTTCAAGCTGCATTTCCAGAGTCAGTGGCGCTTCAAAATCGGCGGTCGCAAATTCCTCGTTCATGTGAAATCCGACGTTTTTGATTCTGAAAAGAGTCAGGACCGCATGTGAAAGCATATGCTCTCCGGTATGAAAACGCATGAATTCCGTACGTCTTTTTATATCTGCGGAAAGGCGTACGGTCGTTCCCGCGGGCATCCTGTCAAGCACGTGTATGATCTCTCCGTCCTCTTCGCGGATATCGGTAAGCGGAATCCCGTCTATCGTGCCCGTATCGGCCGGCTGTCCCCCTCCGCCGGGGAAAAACACGGTACGGTCGAAAATAAGCTCGTAATAAATTCCGTTTTCGCCGCGTTTTTCATCGCAGCGGACGATTCTTGCCTCAGCCTCGCCGACAAGCGGGTTCGGATTGGTATAATATAATTTTTCGGTCATTTCAAATTCCGTATCTTTGGTATTTATCTGATTTATTATATCAAAAGATACGCGTGAATGCAAGCTTTTTGATATGACTCGTTTTTATCTAAAACAAGGATTTTTAAATGCCGCGTAAAATATACAAAAAGCGTATATACAACCAATAACCAATTTTCATCGTTTCCCCTTGTAAATTATCTTTTAATTTGTTATAATAAACCTGTTGTGAGCCGTATTTACGGCTTTATGCGCGATAAAAATATTATTGACGGAGAAATCTATGAACTTCAATTTTTTCGGAGCGACAAACGAGCTTGAGGGCGGAATAACCGAAATTGCCGAAGAACTCGGAGTCGGTCTTTCAGGCTGCGGCTGCGGGTGCAAATGTGAATGCACAGTGACAATCGAAGTCACCCAAAAGGACGGAGCAGACATTGAGCTCTGCTATTCCGAAGGCAAAGCCCGGATAACCTACGATAAAAAGCATCACTTTTTCCGCGCGTTCGGCCTTCTGGTCGAAAATATAAAAAAGGGACAAAACTCCTTCTGCATTAAGGAAACCCCAAAATTCACAATGAACGGCCCGATGTTTGACGTTTCTCAGGGCAGCGCAGTTATTAATGTAAAGAGCGCAAAAAAATTCCTTCGGCAAATGGCGCTGATGGGCTTGAATATGCTCATGTTTTACTGTGAGGACAGCTTTGACGTCAAGAATCAGCCCTATTTCGGATATATGCGCGCGCGCTATTCGGAAGCCGACATACGCGAATGCGACGAATACGCCGATATGCTCGGCATCGAGCTTATCCCCTGTATACAGACGCTCGCTCATCTCGTCGACGTTTTAAAGTGGTATGAGGTTTATTCCTCCATAAGAGAAGACGACGAGTGCCTTTTCGTAGGAGAAGAAGAAACATATAAATTCATCACAGATGTAATAAAATCGGCCACCGCTCCGTTTAAAACAAAGCGTGTTCATATCGGCATGGACGAGGCATGGAAGCTGGGAAGAGGCTCGTATCTTTCAAAGCACGGATATACTCCTATTACGGAAATAATGAAAATCCACCTCAACCGCGTCATGGAGATCGTCCGCTCGCTCGGACTAAAGCCGATGATGTGGAGCGATATGTTCTTCCGCAGCATAGGCAACGGCGATTATTATCAGCCCGACGTTGAAATCCCGCAGAGCGTCATTGACAGTGTTCCGCCTGAAATGCAGCTGGTTCTCTGGGATTATTATCACAACGATCCGGATTTCTACGAGAAGTTCTTAATACAGCACAGAAAATTCTCAGAGCCGATTTTCGCCGGCGGAATATGGACATGGATCGGCTTCGGTCCGCACTGGGACAGAACGTTTCGTTCAACGGAAGCCGCGCTTGATACCTGCAAAAAGCTGGGCATAAAGGAAGTATTCGTCACCATCTGGGGAGACAACGGAACGGAAGCCCCCGCAAATGTAAATATGCTCGGTTTGTCTCTTTACGCGGAACACGGATACTGCGACAAGCTCGACATGGAAAAATTCAAGGAAAGATTTGAGTTCTGTACCGGCGCCAAGTATGACGACTTCATGCTTTTGGAGGATCTTGACAATACTCCCGGCGTTTCTTCCACAGCCGAGACTTCATACAACCCGTCCAAATACCTAATGTGGCAGGATATCCTCACAGGTCTTTTCGACAAAAATTCAGAAGGTCTGCCTTTCGACGCACACTATGCCGCTCTTGCGGAAAAGCTCAAGGCCTGCGTCGGCAGAAACGGGTATTTCGACGAGATGTTCCGTTTCTATTATAATGTGGCAAATACCCTCGCTATAAAAGCCGAAATGGGACTTAAAATAACAAAAGCATATAAAGAAAACGACAGGATAACACTCGAAACCCTGGCGGAAAATGAGCTTCCCGAATTAAAACAGCGCATGCTTGCTTTACGTGAAAGCCACTACCGTCTCTGGTTCGACCTTTATAAGGCTCTCGGGTGGGATGTATTTGATATGCGTTACGGTTCTTTGGTAACAAGAATCGATACAGCAGCGCGTGAAATAAAGGATTACCTCGACGGTAAACTTGAAAAACTGGAGGAGCTTGAAGAACAGCGCCTTGATTACAACGGTAATTCCGGAGTAATCTCATACGCTAACTACTTCGGCAGGATCGTCTCCGCTTCAAGAATCGCTCCTTTCTGCTGAGAGCATGGCTTTCTTTGAAAAGAAGCCGAGCAGAAGCTCAATAAAAGCAGCAAACGGCAATTTAATAATCGCATCCTTACTGTCGTACTTTATGATTATTCAGCAGACATTATTTAATTGCCATTTTAATAATAATACAGCACGGAGGATAAAATGTTCAACATCGACAAAGCGTTGATCCCGCGCCCGCAGCAGATGATGTCCTCAGGCGAAAGCGTCGAATTGGCGCGCTTCGCGCAGTCAGACTTCTCTTTTATATGCGATTATCCTGATGACGCTGTTTGCTTGGAAGCTTTCAGGCTTGTTTCGGACGCATTCATCGCAAAAAGCGCAGCCGTGAGCAACCCGGAAGCTGATTATACCATAGTTCTCCGGGTAAACGCCTGCGACAAAAGGCTTTCCGCCATCGAAAAGCCGGAATCGTATGTCATTGACATCACAGGAGAAAAAGCGGAGCTGTGCGGAGCTGATCCGTCCGGACTTTTTTATGCCGCCACGACATTTGTGCGCCTTATTCACGGTGAAGACAGCAGATCCGTGCTTCCTCTTTGCACGATCATCGACTATCCGGATTTTTCAGACAGAGGTCAATTCATAGAAAACCGCTTCGGAAGCGATTTTATGACGAAAGAGGATTGGTTCGCGGCGATAGATTATTTTGCTGAAATGAAGCTGAATCAGATCACGATAGGCGTCTACGGTTGTTGGTGCGTACAGTATGACAATCGCATATCAGAATTTTTATACTTACCAATCAAGAAATATCCTCAGCTTCAAACGCCCCGCGATATAAAATATTATTCAGTGGAACAGCGCAAATGGATTTACAGGCATGATGTTCTTCCCGTCATGTTCACCGATGATTATTTGGGCGAAGTGATCGCATACGCAAAGAAAAAGAACATCATCGTAAAGCCGCTTTTCAACAGTCTGGGTCACAACACGCTTATCCCGAGGCTGATCCCGGAAATATCCGCGCGCAACGAAAACGGAGAGCCGACGGGGCATTATTTCTGTACCTCCGATGAAAACACATACCGCGTTATGTATGATATTTATGACGAAATCATCGACAGATATCTGAAGCCCAACGGCATAACCGCAATTGAAATCGGTCTTGACGAGGTTTATGCCGGATACGGCGAAAGCGAAAAAGACGTATTCACGCAGTTTTCTCCGCGCTGTATGTGTGAAAAATGCCGCGGCAAGGAATTCCCCGATCTGATGATCGAGTATATTATTAAAATATGCAGATATCTCAAATCCAAAGGGATGAAAAGCATATATATTTACCACGATATGCTCATGCATCACTTTGATTGCATAAACGAAAAACTGGCGGAAAGATTCAAGGAAGCGGATATATACGATGTGGTAGTGCTCGACTGGTGGAGCTATTCCGCGACTCCGCATCTGTTCCGCGGCGAGACCGACAAGGTAAACAGCTGCTTCCGCAGTATAATGAAGCCGTTTTCCGGATATTATCACTGGGTTCTGCCTCTCGAATTTCACGACAATATAAACGGCTGCGCAAAGCTCGCCAAGGAGAAGAATTTTGAAGGCATCGAGTCATACGGCTCCTTCGATTATTCGTTCGACCGCAGCTTTTTATACCAATCCGACCTGTCGTGGAATATATCGTCGGCCGAAAATATCTCAGATTTTTATGAAAGATACGCATACCGCTACTATCCTCATGCGTTCGAGGATGCATATAAGGCTCTCGACAATATGCGGGAGATCATGATCGGCGAGGCCGCGCCTAATTATGCCTGGGAGCTTGAATACTATTTATATACATATCCGAATCCGGACAAACCTTATCCCCATCGCTTCCCCGACGAGGCGTTCGCCAAGATATTGGCGGCAAAGGATACCTACTACCATTATTTTGCGAAAACCAAAGCGCTTGCCGCCGAAGCCATATCATTTTTTAAAGGCGAGAAGAAGCAATGTAAGTCGCCAGAAGCGATCAATAACGTCTGGTTGACGACCGCGTTGCATTATTACACGCTCTGCGACGAATTTGAATCGCTTGTTTCGGATGTGGAAGCATTCAATATAGGAAAGCTGAGCGCAAGAGGGCTTATCTTTGAGCTTGACAGGCTTATCACGGCACGCGAGGCTCTTATGAAGCAGGCAGAAAAAACACGTATAAAAGCAAACGGCTATGTGCTTCTGCGCAATATGTCCGTTTATCTGCGCTCGCTCCTCGATATGCGCGCGTATATTGCAAACAGGATTAATTCAGAACTTAAATTTAAGCTGGATCTCACCGATCTCTCCGAGATCCGCTCCGAAGGCTTTGCATTTCTTCAATAAAAACAGGATTTTAAAAAACTCTTTTTAAAAAAAGAAAAATGATTATTATTTTCCGTTATGTACCGGAATAGGTCTTACATTTGGCATAATATTTAACCATTTAGCAATAGGATTAAGTTTAGGCGTTGTTCTTGGTTTATTATTGGACAATAAAAAGAAATAATATATGTAAGAAAGCAGCGCGCTCCGGAGGCTCCGGAGCGCGCTGCTATGTAATTATCAGATTAATTTATTTACCCGGTATATATTTTGCGAGTGCTTTTGCGACAGCAGCCGCAACGATAAAGCAGACTATTGCTTCAACAAGTCCGTTAAGCCCGACAAACCAGGCAAGAAACGGCATAAGTGCCCTTCCTGCGCGGAGCTCTGTCATAAAGCTGGTCGAGCTGAACAGAAGCATGAATGATATTACAAAGAATACTGTGTTAAAAACCGCACACGAAAGAGCGGAAACGGGGAAAGAAAGAATTTTCGCACCCTTACCCTTAAAATTTGAAAACGCCTTGAAGACAAGCCCCGCAAGCCAGCCGCAGAGTATGCGCGGTATCATACATGTTATAAATGTTAAAATCGGGTTTACCGCCAACAGCGCGGCTCCAAACGGACTCATCCCGAAGCATTGAATAAAGCTGGTAAGCCCGAACATCGCGCCGAGGAAAGCGCCGGCACCCGGCCCGAGGATTATCGCGCCGATAGCCACAGGGATGAGCACGGTCGTTATCTCAATTACACCGAACTGGATATACCCCAGTTTGGTAAGACCCAGAATAAAAATAATCGCGGTCAAAATGGCAAGGCGTGCCATTTTTCCTGTGTTGATTTTTTTTACTGATTTCGGATTCGAATTCATAAAAGCACCTCCTGCTAATTTCGTGCGTTATAAGATTGTTGTATTATACCGCATTGCAGTTGATTTGTCAATGATTATTTTCATATTTTATGAATTATTATTCACCGATATTCACAAAGCGTTTTTTATCAGAATACAGGTTTTACCTATGATGCTGCTTTGTGTGTCTCTATGTTTAAGCAAAACCTGATTAATGCAAAGCAAGCCTCAATAATATATCGAATAAATTTAACAGCTTTTTTATTAATATGAATAAAGTCGCAACGCAAGCCGTATAAAACAGTATTAATTTAATTGCATAAAGCGAAGCGGATTATCATGCATTTTATGCATATATTATTGCATATATGCAATGCTTTGCTTTGCAATATTTACGAAATTTGCCGGGCTGGACCGTTCTTCGGCCTTCCCGGCAAATACAGTATAACGTTTGCGTAAATCAATCTGGAATTTCGGCTTATTAATCCGGCAAATAACTCTGGTATATGGGCTTTTCTTTCTTGCAAAACAAGAATTATTAAATTACCGTTTTAATAAGCGTCATTTGTTTTCGTCGCCCGCCGCTCCGCCGTCCTTTACATTGTCGCTGCCGCCATCGTTTTCACATTCCTCGCATTCACATTCGCATTCGCATTCGTCGAATGGAATAAGAACATACTTTTCCTCAAGCTTTTTGGTTATGTGTTTTTCCATACGCTTGTATGCGCAGGCCGAAAGCACGCATACAGTGGCGGCGCCGCCTATTGCAATGAGTATAATTTTCAAAAGCGAAATGGAAAAATCGGATTTGATTTTTACATCCTTGAATTTGTATTTGCCGTTTTTATCATCGGCGGAAAGCCCGATATCGGCTTTGTTCGTTATGACGATTTTTTCAAGCCTTTCAAGCTTATCGAGCACTGTTTTTATTTGGTCTATCATAACTGTGTACCTCATTTCTCATAATATATTCATATACATATTATTATATCATAGCCGTCGAAAAATGTAAACCAAGCCGTAAAAAATTACATTACTGTATTATTGCGTTTTTCCTTCGGCAGTTGTATAATAAGCATATGTATTTTAAATTTCGGAGTATAAATGACTGTAATCGGATGCAATAATCTGTCGCTCTCGTTCGGGTCCGAAACGCTTCTTGAAGACATCACCCTTGCCATAAACGAAGGCGACAAGCTTGCCGTCGTCGGAGTTAACGGCGCGGGAAAAACAACCTTTTTGAAGCTTATATGCGGTGAACTCGAACCGAGCTCCGGCAGTATTTTCATAACCAAGGGAAAAACCATCGGAAAGCTCGATCAGCATTCTGCGCTTGATCCTGACAGCACCGTTTTTGGAGCGATGCTCGCTGTATTTTCATCCCTCACAGACGCGGAGCGCAGGATAAATTCGCTTGAAGCGGAGATGCGATCGGAATGCCATGAAACGGCCCAGCGCGCCGCCGGCGAATACTCACGTTTGTATGAAGAGTATACCCGCTCCGGCGGCCTTGAATACAAAAGCAGAATAAAAAGCACTCTTAATCGTCTGGGTTTCGGAGACGAATTATTCGAGCTTGAAATATCCGGTCTTTCCGGAGGTCAGAAAACGACGCTAGCATTGGCAAGGCTTTTGCTGGAGGCGCCGGATATTCTTGTGCTCGACGAGCCCACGAATCACCTTGACCTGAAAAGCACGGAGTGGCTTGAGGAACATTTAAAAAAGCTCGGATGCACTCTGATCGTCGTCAGTCATGACAGATATTTTCTCGACCGTGTAACAACCCAAACCTTTGAAATAGAAAACAAACACGGAACTTTTTATTCATGCGCGTTTTCGGAATACCGCGAACGCAAGAGAGCAAACCGCGAGATCGCGGAAAAGCAATACAGAAATCAGCAAAAGGAAATCGAAAGGCTCCGCGCTTATATCGAGCAGCAACGCCGTTGGAATCGCGAAAGGAACATAATCGCCGCCGAAAGCAGAGAAAAGGCAATCGACCGTATGATTAAAGTTGAAAAGCCTTCCGCGCTTCCGAGCGAGCTTAGTTTCTCTTTTGCCGAAACGACATCCTCGGGCAATGATGTTCTTATGACCGATGGGCTTTCAATGGGCTTCGGAGACAACCGACTTTTCAACGATGTAGGCTTTGAAGTCAAAAAAGGCGAACGCTTTTTCATAATAGGAAGCAACGGATGCGGCAAATCCACGCTTCTTAAAATACTCACGGGAACATACATTCCGCTCGGCGGACGTTTTGAATTCGGATACAACTGCCGTATCGGTTACTATGACCAGGAATCACAGGGACTCGACGACGGAAACACCGTCTTCGGAGAGCTATGGGACGGAACCGATATGAAAGAAAGCGAAGCCAGAGCGCTTTTGGCAATGTTCATGTTCCGCGGCGATGATGTTTTCAAAGAAGTAAAAGTCCTGTCCGGCGGAGAGCGGGCGAGACTTACGCTCGCAAAGCTCATGCAGAGGAAGGTCAATGTTCTGATTTTAGACGAACCGACCAATCACCTTGATATAAATTCTCGAGAAGCTCTTGAAAGCGCGCTTGGCAAGTTTGACGGAACGGTTATCGCCGTGAGCCATGACAGGTATTTTATAAACCGCCTTGCCACGCATATACTTGAAATTATTCCCGAAACGCACTCCGCAATAGATTTTATCGGGAGCTATGGCGAATTCACAGAAAAGCGTTCTCTGCTGCTGCCGGTCTCAATGTCCGCTTCAGGCTTTGATAGAGAGCCGACCGCCTCAAAGGAAAGCTATCTGACGATGAAAAAGGCCCGGGCCGCGTCAAGCAAACGCATCCGCGACACAGAAAAAACCTCCGCCGAAATAAAACGGGCGGAGGAAAGGCTTGACGAAATAGTCAGACTTTGCGAAACCGAGGCCGCCAGTGATTACGTGCGGCTTACAGAGCTTTATAACGAAAAATCCGAAACAGAAGAAAAACTTCTTGAGCTTTATGAATTTATGGATCAGCTCACGCAGGAACAGAGCTGAGACGCAGGTTCAGACCGGCTTTTCGCTTCCGTCGGCGTTGAAGAGCGGAAGATATTCAAGATATTTAATGTCGGCACGGTTTTTGGCTTCGCCCTCTGCAAGGATCGCCATGCGCCCGACGATTTCTCCTCCCGCTTTGTTCACAAGAGTTTCCAGCGCGCTTATTGATTCTCCCGTGCTGATGACGTCGTCGATGATGAGAACCCTCTTCCCCTTAAGCGCTTCCATGTCGGCACCGTCGAGATAGAGCATCTGCTTTTTGGCGGTGGTGATTGAATTGACTTCGGTGGCAATGATGTCCTTCATATAAAGCTTAGGCGCTTTTCTGGCGAGAAGGTATTTATTGATACCTCTCTGACGCGCCATTTCATATATCAGCGGGATTCCTTTTGATTCGGCTGTTATCGTGATATCATGCTCGGGCGCAAGCCTGTTTAATTCCTTCGCGCAAGCAACGGTAAGCTCCACATCGCCGAATATCACAAACGCCGCAATATAGAGGTCGTCGCTGACCTTGCAAATCGGAAGGCTGCGCTTCACACCTGCCACGGTTATATCATAAAATTCTCTCATTGTTTAAATTACCAAACCTTTCGATTGATCATTACTTCAAATCAAACATCGTTTATTATATCATATTTTAATCATGTTTTCAATACCGCGGTACTGTACGCGCTATTTTTTTCAGTAAGGCATTATGATAAAAAAAGAAATCGGATCGAATTTTATTCTGTTTCTGGCGGCGCTTATATGGGGCCTCGCGTTCGTGGCGCAAAAGTTAGGCGCTGAATTAATAGGGCCATTCACCTTTAACGGGATCAGATTCGCCCTCGGAGCGCTTTCGCTGCTTCCTGTAATAGCAATTTTGAAAAAGATCGGATTATCCTCTTCCAAAGCATCCTTTAAAAAGCTTTTGGCTTACGGCACATTATGCGGCTCGATAATGTTCGTCGCCTCCTGGCTTCAACAATCGGCAATGAAGGATGTCGACGCGGGGAAAGCCGGGTTTATAACCGGGTTTTATATTGTGCTCGTTCCGCTGTTCGGATTGTTTTTAAAGCAGAAGACAAATTTATTTACCTGGATCGGCGCCGCGCTTGCCGTAACCGGGCTTTACTTTTTAAATGTAAATGAAAATATGTCTCTTAATTTTTCGCCCGGAATACTGGCTTTGTTGATCTCAAGCTTTCTCTGGGCAGCGCACATTATCTGTATAGATCACTGCGTTCAGCGCTCGGATGCGCTCAGGCTTTCGTGCGTACAATGCTTCGTATGCTCCGCCCTGAGCATGATCTGCGCCTTTATTTTCGAAAGCGTTACATTGGCTTCGATAAAATCGGCTGCTGTACCGATAGCCTACGGAGGCTTTTTTTCGGTCGGATTGGCATATACATTTCAAGTAATCGGTCAGAAAAATTCCCGCCCGGCAGTCGCCGCGATAGTTTTAAGTCTTGAATCGGTAACAGCCGCAATCGGTGGCGCGCTGATGCTGAAGGAATCCTTGGGCGCAAGAGGCGTTATAGGGTGTGTGCTTATCTTTGCGGGAATAATCGCCTCTCAGCTTAAAACGATCGCATTAAGCGAAGCGGGTATAAAAAACAAATAATCAAACCAAAAATATAGATTAGGAGAAGAGAAACAACATGCTGGATTTTAATAATCTGCTGTCACGGCTATGCCTCGTGCCGTCCGTTTCCAGCCGCGAGGACCGCGCGCACGCTTTTTTCAAAGAACTTTGCGCGCCATATTTCGATGAGGTCTTATGTGACCGTTTCGGAAATGTGATCGCGAAAAAGCTGTGCGGAAAAAAAGGAGCGAAAAAGCTCATGCTCGACGCTCATCTTGATGAAATCGGGCTTGTCGTCACAGAAATATGCGACGGCGGCTTTGTAAAGGTTGCGCCGATAGGCGGCGTAGATACGGGAATACTTCCCGCAATGGAGCTGATTCTTTACGGAAAGGAAACGATTCGCGGCATTGTGGCGGCCGCGCCTCCGCATTTGATTCCGGCCGACAAGCGAGGCAAAAAGCAGGAGATGAGCTCTGTTCTCGTCGACACAGGTTATTCGAGGGAATCTCTCGAAAAAATTATATCTCCAGGAGATCTGATCGGCTTTGACACGAAATTCACAGAGCTTTTGAATAACCGCGCCGCCTCAAAGGGGATGGACGACCGCGCATGCGGGCTTTGTCTTATCGGTGCGGTCGAGCTTGTCTGCGGCAAGGATATTGATTATGATATATACGTCACTCTGAGCATCAGAGAGGAAACGGGCGCTCTCGGAGCAGTCATGGCGGCATATTCCGTAGAGCCCGATTTCGCGATAGTGGTCGACGTGGATCACGCCCGCCTCCCAGGAGACACGGAAAAGGCACGCGATTTGATCGGAGAGGGAGCAAGCATAACATATACGGACACGCTTTGCCGCCATCTCTCGGATGCGCTTGTAAATTCGTCGAAAAATGCCAGGCTTCCTATACAAGTAATCGCGGATACAGGACATACCGGTACAAACGCTCATGAAATGGCCGTGTCGGCAGGCGGAATACCCTGTGTCGTCCTCTCGCTGCCGCTAAAAAACATGCACACGCCTGTGGAATTATGCGATATTTCCGATATGGAAAGCGTCGCAAACGTAATCGCCGCGTTTATAACCGACGGCACATATAAAGGAGAGGGGGAGATTTTGTTTGACAGAACATAATAAAGCGCTTTTGTCCGCGCTCTGCGATATGAACGGAGCGACAGGATGCGAGGACGAAATTAAGGCGTTCATTATAAAAGAGATTTCGCCGTACTGCGACAAGCTGTTTACGGATAAATTCGGCAATCTTATAGCTTTTAAAAAGGGTGAAAAGACGCTTCACCGCCCGTTGATGTTCGACGCTCATATGGATGAAGTCGGATTTATGGTGCGTGCAATCGACGACGAGGGATATATCAAATTCGTTCCGGTCGGTGGCATAGATGCCGGCATTTTACCAGCCAAACGCGTAAAAATCGGCAAAAACAACATAAATGGCGTAATTTCCTCAAAGCCTGTTCATATGCAGAGAAATGACGCCAATAAAAATGACGCGCTTTCAATAGACAAGCTGCTTATCGACATAGGCGCCAAGGACAGAGAAGACGCGCTTTCTCATGTCTCAATAGGAGACTATATACACTTTGATTCCAAAACCGAATTCTTCGGAGAAAACGGCGGCGTGATTAAAGCAAAGGCGCTTGACGACAGGCTCGGATGCTATCTTCTCATTAACGCAATGCGTGAAACGACCGCGCTTGAATATGACACATACTTCTGCTTTTCAGTACAGGAGGAAACAGGGCTTCGCGGAGCGGCGGTTGCCGCCCATAACCTTTGCCCCTCCGTGGCAGTCGCGCTCGACGCCACAACGGCGGGAGATATGCCCGGAGTCAGCGGAATGGACGTCGTCTGCCGCCAGGGAGAAGGAGGGGTTTTGTCTCTTATTGACGGCGCCGCCATCTATGACAAAGAGCTTCTTTTCACAGTTATGGACGAAGCCAAAGCGCGCGGCATAAAGCATCAGCTTAAAACACGACCGTCCGGCGGAAACGATGCCGCCGCTCTTCAGCGCGCAGGATACGGGGCAAGAGTATGCGCCATGAGCGCGCCCTCGAGATATATCCATTCCCCCTCATCTACCGTCCGTGTGGAGGATGTCGATTCAATGCAGGCGATGATCGGCGTTATGATACATGTATGCGGCAAGTTTGCCGAAAACGAATAAGGAGATAAAATCATGAAGATTTACGATACATTAAAAAAATTCAACGCGGTTCTTTCCGTATCAGGATCCGAACAGGAAATGGCAAAGACTATTACCGAAATCATCAGCCCCTTTGTCGATGAAATACACGCAGACGCAATGGGGAATCTCATTGCGTTAAAGAAAAGCACACGCGAAAACGCGGAAAAGCTCATGTTGTCGGCGCATATGGATCATATCGGATTTATGGTTATGGATATTGATTCTGACGGACGGGCCCGTGTCGCCCCTATCGGCGGGATCTCCGCAATAGCCGCGTCTTATTCGGTCGTGAGCTTCGCATCAGGACTGAAAGGCGTTCTCGTGCCGGAATCCGGGACGGCCGCCGCGGATATTAAAGCCGAAAAGCTGTATGTGGATTTTGGAACTCCCGGTAAAAAGGCGATAGAAAAGAAGGTAAGGATTGGTGATGTATGCGCCGTTTGTCTTCCTCTGACGAGGCTTTCCGGAGGCTGTGTTTCCGGTTCATTTATGGATAATAAGATAAGCTGCGCATGTCTTATCGAGACAGCGCGTGAGCTTGCTTCCGGAAAAGAGCTTTCTCTTCCTTATGATGTATATTTTGTATTTACGGCGCAGGAGGAGGTAGGATGCCGCGGAGCAAAAACGGCCGCTTATTCCATAGCGCCGGATTACGGCATAAACGTCGACATATATCCGGCAGCTGACGTCATCGGAGGAAAGAGCGGACTGAAGCTCGGAGCGGGCCCGAGCATAAAAATAAAGGACGCGAGCGTACTCTGCACTTTCCCGATGATAAAGCATCTGAAGGCATCCGCGGAGGAAGCAGATATTAAATATCAGATAGAGGTCGCGACCTTCGGAGGTACAGATACCTCATCCGTTATAACTTCACACGGCGGAGTTATGGCCGGCGCAATTTCAATTCCGACAAGGCACACGCATTCCCAAGTTGAAATGTTAAAGCTCTCCGATGCCGAAAACGCGGTCGAGCTTTTGACAGCTTCGGTAAAAAAAAGTTTTATTAACGCGGCAACTGAATAATTACCGCTTTAAGAGAAAAAACAGCTGTGGTATATGAGCTTTTCACTTATAAAACAATCATTTTTTAATTGCTGTTTTAATAAGAAAAGCAGTTGACAAAAAGGAACCGTTATGATATATTAAACGCAAGCAAAGGGGAGTAGCTGCGGTGCTTTTATCGCGCCGCCGCAACGATCGTCATGACGCAGCATCCCGTTTCCGGGTTGCCGCCGGTCGCGCGCAATGCAATTACGAGCATTAAGCAAGACTTTTGCCGGATTTTCCGGCAGAAGTCTTTTTTGTTTGATGAAAACCCGAAATAAAGAAATAATAATATAGTTCGGAATAGCTTCTCCTAGTCCTTGATCACCATTATTTTTAAAAGCATAATATCACAGTTATTGAACAGCAATCAAAATAATGATAGCAATGATAGAAAAGCCCATATACTATAGCCTATTTCTCTGACAAGCGGCGATCATTGTATTGTCTCAGCCATGTATATAAATTTATTTGAGGTGATAAATATCAGCGAGTTATTTTCAAATTTTTCAAATCTGGACTGGCGCCAGGCAGTCATGTGGATTATTGGTGCGACACTCATTTATCTCGCGGTAAAAAAAGATATGGAGCCTTCTTTGCTGCTTCCGATGGGATTCGGCGCCATTATTGTCAACCTGCCTCTTTCGGGAGCCGTCACTCAAATAATAGACGGAGCTAAAGAAATAGGCATTATTGACGCGCTTTATTCCGCCGGCATAGCCAATGAACTTTTCCCTCTTCTGTTGTTCATAGGTATCGGCGCGATGATCGATTTTGGTCCGTTAATGCAAAATCCGAAGCTCCTTTTATTCGGCGCGGCGGCGCAGTTCGGCATTTTCTTCACTCTTTCCGCGGCGTCGCTGTTCTTCAATCTTAATGACGCGGCATCCATAGCAATAATAGGCGCCGCTGACGGACCGACATCAATATTTGTGGCGAACTTCTTCAAAAGCAATTACATCGGAGCCATAATTGTATCGGCATATTCTTATATGGCGCTGGTTCCTATTATTCAGCCGGCGGTCATATACGCAACCACCACAAAAGCGGAACGCCGCATACGTATGGAACCTCTTGCCGGAAATGAAATACCTCATTATATCAAAATAATATTTCCGATAGCCGTCACTGTCATAGCAGGGCTTTTTGCCCCGCGTTCGGTCGCGCTTGTAGGCTTTTTGATGTTTGGTAATCTTTTAAGAGAATGCGGAGTGCTAAAGTCTCTTTCCGAAACAGCTCAGACGACGCTTGCAAATCTCATAACTATTTTGCTTGGCATCACTGTTGCGGCAAACATGAGAGCGGAACAATTTCTGACAAAAGAAACTCTCATGATAATGGGGCTGGGACTTTTCGCGTTTGTCTTTGACACGGTCGGAGGGGTATTTTTCGCAAAGCTTTTAAACCTGTTTTCAAAAAAGAAAATCAATCCAATGATCGGTGCCTGCGGCATTTCGGCTTTCCCTATGTCCGCACGCGTCATACACAAGCTCGGCCTTAAAGAAGATCCGACCAATTATCTTCTAATGTACGCCGCGGGCGCAAATGTGGCCGGTCAGATTGCCTCTGTTATAGCCGGAGGGTTGATACTGACGCTTTGCGTATGATTACAAAGGAGAAAATATAATGAATACTGAGCTTTTTTTACAAACTTTGCCGATAATGGCAAAAGGCGTCGGCGGAATCTTTATAGTAATGGGCATAATTTATCTGCTTGTCACCGTGCTCAATGTGATATCGGCAAAAAATAATAATCAAAGCAAATAATTTCCTGGGGACTTTTCCGTGAAAAGTCTCCATACCTTTAAAAGCTCATTCAGAATAAGCTTAAAATGAGTTTTGGAGATTCTCATGAACACGTTTCCAAATAAGCAACAATTCTGAAAATATTTTATCTTCGCACTCTAGATATTGCAGTTAAATGAACTAAGCCTTACCCAATCTGGGAATCGTCCGTGGTAATGGCTGGGATCGGTAATACAAAGCATCTGCACAATGTGCTTGACATGGTCATAAAGGAGAATCGAATGAACTTCGCAACAACAAAAGAAGAAATTGATTATATCAATAGTTCCTTAACTGCTTTTAATATTGCTATGGTTGGCCCTGATAACCATGAACTGTTGAATATGATTGAATATGATAATTCACACAAAATAATAGCTGGTTTATTGGGTGGAACTTATTGGGGATGGATGTATATTGATGTTTTGTGGGTCGATGAAAAATACCGCAAGCATGGATTTGGTTCGAAAATTTTAATTTCAGCTGAAGATGAAGCTCGTAAACGTGGTTGTCATCATGTACATGTCGATACTATGAGTTGGCAAGCACCAGAATTTTATAAAAAACATGGATATAAGATTCTAAGTGAATTAAACGATATTCCGCTTAATAACACAAAATACCATATGATAAAAGAATTATAGTACTATCACATACCTTCATTCATATGTATTTACAAATCTTAGATTGTTGGTTTAGTCACAAGTACTTAAATTCAAGGGGTTATAGTAAAACAGCGAAAAAGATGATTCAGGTTAAATTCCCAAAATGAGTTTTAGGGGATTCTTAAGGACACTTTTCCTAAAAGGATCCTTAAGTGTTTTTTGTATAACAAAACCCGCATCTGCGAGATACGCGGATGCGGGCTTTTTCACTTTTTAGAGGTATTAATTTTTATGTTTCGTTCAATGGTCTGTCTTCCGCGCCACGCGAAAGCGCGGTCATCAAATTTTCCGGCGTGGGAAAGCGCGGAGATATTCTCAAGCGTCGGATTAGGAATTAAATCTGTTCGAAAAAACTCGATCGGAGTTTCCGGAATCCCGGAATTATGCGGGCAGACATTCTGACAGATGTCACAGCCCCAGACGGTCCCGGTCGAAGCAAGGCGATCCTCGTCCCCTTCGTCAAGATGCTTTTTCTGGCTGATGTAGGAAAGGCATCGTGTGTAATCCCGCAATAAAAGCGCATTACCCGGACATTCAGATACGCATTTTCCGCAGTCAAGGCATTCCGTGCGCTCGGATATGCCTGAAGAATCAAGCAATATATGAGATGAAAAATATATTCCGCACAGAAATATGAAGCTTCCATATTTTGAATTTATCAGAAGCCCGTTTTTCCCGATAAAACCAAGCCCGCAGGTCATGGCGGCCGCACGTTCGTCAATGGGTGAATTATCTCCGGTGACGGCAAATTTCACGCAAGCTCCGCGCGAATTCAGAAATTTGCCCAGCCGATCTGACAGCAGCCTGAAATACAAATGATAATCACGCGCGGCGGCATAACGGGATATGCCCGCTCCGTCCGAAAGCTTTGTATAATAAGGCACGCAAAACATAAGGACAGACACCGGCTCTCCGATTTTTGTAATAAGCGATTCGGCCGCGCACGGATTTATAATTTTACACGACGAATAAGGAACAACGGCATACGTATCTATATTTTCAGAGCTTAAAAATTCCCCGAGTATAGCTCCGATATTATCGCCGGATTTATTTTTTCCTTTTGTGTACTTATCCGATTTCATGAGCATTTTAAAAACATACATTTCTCTTAATAGAAAATCAGTATCAGACCGTTCGGATATCTCTTTGTCAGCGTTGAACGCTTCGGAGATATCAAAATATCCCGGAATATACCGGCGTCTTTTCTCATTATCGGTCATATGCGTTTTTCCGGCAGAGCCGGATATTTCACATGTATATATATATGAGTTCTGTTCAAAGGTATCGGAATCATAAAGGCTTCTTCTGATTTCGCGTATCAATCCCAAGGGTTTTACCGTATCCGCAACCACAGAGTATCCTGTTTCTTCGTCAACCTCGCGGATAAGTGCGTCGAGATGATCCTCTTCGCGTTCAATTCCTCCTCCAGGAAGCTTATAATATCCCTCGGCTTCGCTTTTTATCAGCAAAAGCTTATCTCCGCGCCGAATTACGGCGCGGACAGCATTCCGTACAAGCCGTGGCGCGTCGGGATTATAATCACCCTTATCAAAGACTTTTAAAATATTCATATATATTCTCTTATTTAATAAAATAATTGCTTCAGGAGGGATCGTTGGCGGCCTTTACGGCTTCAGCCACAGCCGGAGCGACGCGTTTGTCGAAAGCTTTCGGTAGAATGTATTCGTCACTCAGCTCCGATTCGGAAACAAGCCCTGAAAGCGCGTATGTCGCGGCGACCTTCATTTTTTCGGTTATCGCCTTGGCGCGGCAATCAAGAGCTCCGCGAAAAATGCCCGGGAAAGCAAGAACGTTATTGATTTGATTCGGATAATCGCTTCTGCCCGTGCCGACAATGGCGGCTCCCGCGGCTTTTGCCTCGTCGGGCATTATCTCCGGAACCGGATTCGCCATAGCAAAGACAATAGATCCCTGCGTCATTCCCGCAACCATTTCGCACGTGACAATTTTCGGAGCGGAAACTCCGATAAAGACATCCGCGCCCTTCATTGCATCGCCAAGCTTTCCTGTGACGCCGCACGGATTTGTCAAACGCGCCATTTCGCGCTGTGCGGGATTGAAAGCGTCCTGATCGTCGCAAATTATACCCGCGCGGTCAACCATAACAAGATCCTTTACGCCAAGGTTTATAAGATGCTTTCCGATTGCGATCCCCGCGCTCCCCGAGCCGTTTATAACTGCTTTTACCGATGAAATATCCTTCTTCACAACACGCAGAGCATTCATCAACGCGGCTCCTACGACTATCGCGGTGCCGTGCTGGTCGTCATGAAATACAGGTATGTCGCATATTTCCTTTAAGCGCCGTTCCACTTCAAAGCAGCGCGGCGCGGATATATCCTCGAGATTGATTCCGCCGAAGCTGCCGGAAATCAAGTATATTGTGCGCACAAGCTCGTCGACATCCTTCGACCTTATACATATAGGAAACGCGTCGACGTCTCCGAATTCCTTAAACAAAGCGCATTTGCCTTCCATTACCGGCATTCCGGCCTCCGGGCCTATATCTCCGAGTCCGAGCACGGCGGTGCCGTCGGTGATAACGGCGACGAGCTTGCTCCGGCGTGTAAGAGTAAACGATTTATCATAATCCTTCTGTATTTCCAGGCACGGAGCGGCAACTCCGGGAGTGTATGCGAGAGAGAGCTGCTCTGAATTTTTTATTTCGACACGGCTCTTGATCTCAATTTTTCCCTGCCATTCGTAATGCTTTTGAATTGCCCTTTCGGCAAGTGTTTCCGGTTTTTTATCATTTTGTCCGTTCATAATGATTTTTCCTTTAAGTTCAATCCATTAAGGTTTAGTAGAAAATTATTTATGGTTTATAGGGTGAAATTAGTTATTTGTCTTCAAAAGGGAATTTAAAGTCATATAGACACAATTCGTCTCTGACGGCGATAAGCTCCTTCTGGACCGCGGCATTTACAGGAACTCCGCTGTCTTTTCTCTGCTGCCATACTATATATTCTTTTTCACCGGCGGTATAAATACGGTCATGTCCGGGCGCCTTTTCCGATGAGCGCAGCTCACGAAGGATATCTCCGCAAGTCTTTTTAAAAGCTTCAAGCCCCATGAACGCCTCTGTATCTATCGCAATAAAGAAATGTCCGAGGCGATACGGAACCTTTTGTCCCTTTTCGCCGATTCCGGTAAGCATACGAAGGTAATTTCCCTGCTGCAGAGCAGCGGAGAGTATTTCAACGACAGTGGCATAGCCGTATCCCTTATATCCGGCCAGTTCGTCTCCGATGCCACCCAGCGGGGCAAGAGCCGCGGCGCCTTTTGTCAGATCGGAGAGAATTTCTTCGGAATCGGTCAAGGTTTCGCCGTTTCTACCTATGACCATACCGGCGGGGGTGGGCTTTCCAAGACGGGCGTAATATTCTATTTTACCGCGCTGAACTATCGAAGTCGCGCAGTCAAGCACAAACGGAAACGGTTCGTCGGTCGGCATTCCGAAGGTGATCGGGTTTGTTCCGAGCATATTTTCCACTCCGAAGGTCGGAGCAATCGAAGGGCGCGCGTTTGTCCCGGTAATTCCGATCATTCCGGCAGAGGATGCCATGGTGGCATAATATCCCGCTATGCCATAATGAGTGGAGTTTCTCGCGGCGACCATGCCCATTCCGTATTTTTTGGCTTTTTCTATGGCCATACTCATGGACTTGAAGCCGATGACTTGTCCCATGCCGTCATGTCCGTCGACGACCGCGGTCGTCGGAGTTTCACGAACAATTTCAAAATTCGTTATCGGATTCTGTATACCGGCTTTTATTCTGTCGAGATATATCGGCTTAAAACGGTTTACTCCGTGGGATTCTATGCCCCGACGGTCGGATTCAAGCAGAACATCGGTGCAGATAACCGCATCCTCAGCGGGAACGCCGTATCCTATAAAGGCCGCTTTCACGAAATCGGTTATTTGCTTCCATGATACTATACAGGTTTCTGCCATATTTTTATGTCCTTTTTATATTATAATTTGTAATATAGCCACGATGAATATACCGGGACGCGCGGATCTCCGAAAAGTTCATTCAGTTAATCCTGATTTCTGCTAATCATTATTTTATCACAAACGTGAAATTTTACAATAGTATTTGTTGAAAAACCCGGCGAAGTAAAATATATCAGATAATATATGTAATATAAACCGCTTCCGCCGAATATTATTTGACATGAAGAAACGTTTTACGGAGGTAATTATAAATGTTTGTATATTCTGTGAAGAGCTCTGTGCTAAAAATATGGGCGATCATTATTGTTGCACTGATCGTTATAATTCTGCTTGCAACGCTGCTGCCAAAAAACAATCGCGAAACAGTCGAAATCAAACCGGACGGAATGCTTTATGGTGCGACAAGGCTTTCCTCCGGCGATTTCAAGGGTATTAAAACGGCGTCCGACAGGATTGAATTCTTAAAAAAATTCGGCTGGGAAGTCGATCCCGAAGTGATTGAAATATCAGAGGTAACCGTGCCGTCAGTGTTTGATGCGGTATATACCAAATACAACGAGCTCCAGAAGGGCGAGGGACTTGACCTTTCAAAATTCCGCGGGAAGAAAATAAAAAGATATACTTACATAATAAAGAATTACGATTACAACGGAACAGTGTATGCCAATCTTCTCGTTTACCGCGATACGGTCATAGGCGGAGATGTTTGCTCTGCGGATGTAAACGGCTTCCTGCACGGTTTTACAAAGGACAACAACATCTTCATGTAAACAGTTGTTTCGGCTGCGTTAACGATATCATCTAAGCAGTTTCCGGCGGTATTGGCGATTTAGTCGTCAGACCGCTGGTTTTATGTGTAGATTCATTAAATTTCTTTTCACTTAACATTCAGTTTATTTTCTCTGATTAAATAAAATAACGGGATATAATAAATGCATGCGAAAACATATAGAAAGGCGATACAGAAAATGAAACGCGTACTATGCCTGCTGCTTGCTGCTGCATTAGCCTTGTTTTTCACCGGATGCGGATATGTGAACGAAAATAAAAACAAAAAGGATGACGGAGGAACCGCGCAAGTATCTGGCGCGGACACATACAAGCTGTCTTTTTATTCCGACGGAAACCTTTATTCCTCTGCCGATTATGAAACAGGCGCTTCTGTGACCGTTCCGGCGGAACCCGTGAAGGAAGGATATACCTTCGTATCCTGGGACAATTCCGTTCCCTCTTCCATGCCGGAAGAAAATATATCATTTAATGCCGTATATAAAATAAACAAATATACTCTTACCTATGTGATGGACGGCCAAGCTGTCAAAAACGCGGAATACGAATACGGCGCGGCCATAGAAAGCTATTCACCGGATTATAATTCCGAAGAATATCAATTCAGCGGCTGGGCCGACCTTCCCGCTTCAATGCCTTCATCCGACACCACTGTAACCGGAAAGCTGTACAATCTCGGGGAGATAATAAACATAGACCTTTCATCCCTCAAAGCCGGAAGCGTATACAATATAAGCAAATCCGGCATATATATGGCTTCGGGCACTGCGGCAAACGCACAGCTTTTGTTAAGCGGCAAGGGATGCGATTTTACTCTTATCTTTTCAGATGCTTCTATGACATATCTCGGCGCCGGCGCGCCTGTTCAATGCGATAAAGGCAATTCTCTTAATATTATTTTAACTGACGGAACAGAAAACTTCGTCTCTGACAGCTCATCAAATACCGAAGACGCTGCCATCCAAGTGAAAAGCGCCGATTTAAGCATCAGCGGCGGCGGAAAGCTGACCGTCAATTCCTCGTCCGAGGGAATATACAACACTAAAAATTTCACGGTATCCGGAGGTGATATTACCGTAAATTCCGCGGATCACGGAGTAGCGGTTAAGAATTCGCTTACTATAAAAAGCGGAAAGCTGACTGTGAAAGCAGGCGGCGACGGTATCAAAGCAAAAGGCGATACTGACGAAAACGGTTTGTATATTTCAGGCAGCGGCATTATTTCTCTCTTAGGCGGTACGATTGATCTCACATCCTCCGGAGATGGGATTGACGCCGAATCAAGCATTTTGGTCGGCGGCGGGAAGCTTAATATCAGCTCCGGCCTCGATGGGATCAAAGCCGTTTGCGGCGTCACAATATGCGGCGGCGAAATAAATATAGTTTCAAAAGAGGATGGGATCAAAGCAAACGGCGACGGGACAGCCGCAACCGGTTATGTAAAGCTTTCCGGCGGAACAACAATAATCACATCCGCGGGCGACGGTATCCAGGCAGAAACCTTTCTGACCGTGGACAGTCCCGCAGCAATTACAATAACATCAGGCGGCGGCATTAACGGCGAGACAACCTATGACAGCAACAATGAAGAAATCAGCTGTAACGGATTGAAAGGCAAGCTGTCGCTTGTGATAAACGGAGGGTATATTTCGATAGACAGCCGTGAGACCGCGCTTAAATCAGACGCCGTAATTGAAATTAACGGCGGTTCGGTGGATATAAAATCGGCCTCTACCGCTGTAAAAAGCGAGAATGATGAGGAAACCGCAGGAAAGCTCAGCATCTCCGGCGGAACAACGACGATTTCGGCCGGCAAAAACGGGCTGTTTTCTATTGATACGCTTTCGATAAGCGGCGGAAACGTAAACATAAAAACTACCGGAACCGAAATTAAATCACAAACATCCACGACAAAAATCGGCGGCCGAGGCTTTGGCCCGGATGATAACAATACTGTAAAAATAGCCTCTAAGGGTATAAAATCAAATAGCGATATTGACATAAGCGGCGGAACGATTACAGTGTCGAGCACCGGACACGCAATAAAATCAGGCGGTACTCTCACCGTAAAAGGAAACGCAGTCCTGAATCTCGACGCCTATTATAACAACGCCAACAGCAAAGGACTTGCATCAGACGGCGTTCTCACAATAGACGGCGGCAAAATTGCAATAACACGTTCATACGAAGGCATCGAATCAAAGACTTATATTAATATAAACGGCGGATATATTGAGCTTGCCGCTTCCGATGACGGTCTTAACGCAGGCGGTACCGGTGCTTCAAACACAGGCATAAATATAACAGGGGGTTATTTATTCGTAAACGCAAGCGGCGACGGAATCGATTCAAACGGAAATATAATAATGAGCGGCGGAAACGTAATTGCCGCCGGTCCGACCTCAGACGGGAACGGTCCGCTGGACTGCGGCGACGGAAGCTGTTATATAAAAATCACAGGAGGCGTTCTGCTTGCTTACGGTTCTTCCGGTATGGCTGAATATCCGAGCTCAAATTATTCTACGCAATACAGTATTGGCACTGCTTTATCGCTTTCAGCCGGAACCCTTTGGAGTATAGCCGATTCGGACGGTAATGTGTTGTTTACATTCAAAGCACTTAAGATGACGCAAAGCGTCTGTCTCAGCATTCCGGAGTTTGAAAAGAACGCTGTCTATACGATTTCCACCGGCGGGAGCTATACCGGAGGAACCTGTGTAAACGAGGTTTACAGCGGCGGCTCCTACAGCGGCGGATCTGTTTCTTCAAAGCTCACGCTCACGGCTGTGACTACATCGACCGGAGGCGGAGGAATGAATCCTGGGAGACCCGGCGGAGGAATGAATCCCGGCGGACCCGGCGGCGGAAGACCCTGAGTAATGATTGACTAGGCGATTAAGAATTACAGCTTAAAGAGAAAAAGGCTCTGGTATATGAGCTTTTTTATCTTAGAAGTTTGAATTTATGTTCTATTGAACTATATCACACAAAGAAGCTGTGGCAAAATTATGTTTTGCCGCAGCTTCTTCTACTTTGATATTATTTCTGAAAGTGATCTCAGTTTTCTTCGACATCTTTCATAGAAAGGTTCATTCTTCCCTTATCATCGATTTCGGTAAACTTGACCTTTACCACGTCTCCGACCTTAACGACATCCTCGACCTTCTCTACGCGGTTCTTGGCGAGCTTTGAAATGTGGACGAGTCCTTCTTTACCGGGAGCGAATTCAACAAATGCGCCGAAATTCATAATACGTGTAACAGTTCCGGTAAATACATTGCCCACGACCGGATCAAGCACGATGGAATTTATGATCTCCTGGGCCTTGTATCCCGCGGCGCGGTCGATAGCGGCGATAAATACGCTGCCGTCGTCTTCAATGTCGATCTTCGCGCCTGTGTCTGCGCAGATCTTTTGAATTACTTTTCCGCCGCTGCCGATTACTTCTCTGATCTTATCGGGATTGATTCTCATTGTTATCATTTTTGGCGCATACGGAGAAACATCGTCACGCGGTTTATCTATGCATTTACAGATTATTTCGTCAATTATATAGTTTCTTGCTTTGTGAGTGGTTTCAAGTGCGTTTTTGATTATTTCCGGAGTAAGTCCGTCGATTTTAAGGTCCATCTGGATTGCGGTTATACCGTCTTTCGTTCCGGCCACCTTAAAGTCCATATCGCCGAAGAAATCCTCAAGACCCTGTATGTCGATCATCGTCATCCATCTGTCGTCTTCGGTAATCAAGCCGCATGAAATTCCGGCAACGGGCTTTTTGATCGGAACGCCTGCGTCCATCAGCGCGAGAGTGCTGCCGCAGATCGAAGCCTGTGAAGTCGAACCGTTTGATGAAACGACTTCGGAAACGAGACGGATTGCATACGGAAATTCTTCTACCGCCGGAATGACCGGCTCAAGCGCTCTTTCCGCGAGAGCTCCGTGACCGATCTCTCGGCGTCCTGGGCTACGAGTGGATTTTGCTTCTCCTACGGAATAAGCCGGCATATTGTAATGGTGCATATATCTCTTGAATTCTTCATCGTCAATACCGTCCAGCATCTGGCTGTCTTTAACGGAGCCGAGAGTGGCGACGGTGAGAACCTGAGTCTGACCGCGGGTGAACATTCCGGAGCCATGCGTGCGCGGCAATAATCCGACTTCTGCCGCGAGAGGACGCATTTGATCCATTTTTCTGCTATCGACACGCTTATGATCGTCAAGCAGCCAGCGGCGAACGACATATTTCTGAAGCTTGTATATGCATTCGTTCATCATCGGATGACTTTCAGGATATTTTTCATCGAAAGCTTCGTATATTCTGTTCGTTATTGCGAGAATTTTTACATCCCTGACTTTTTTATCATCTGTATCGAGAGCGACACGCACATCATCTATGGCAAAGTTTTTAATATCGTCATACATATCGTGATTAACTTCGCAGGAAGGATAATCGAATTTCGGCTTGCCGATTTCTCCGATTATCATGTTGATGAAACCGATCAATTCTTTGATCTTTTCATGAGCGAGCATAATCGCGTCATACATGTCTTCGTCGGAGACTTCCTTTGCTCCGGCTTCGATCATAACGACCTTTTTTTCACTTGCCGCGACGGTCAGCTCAAGCGTGGATTTTTCCTTCTGAGCCGCGGTCGGGTTTACAACGAGTTTTCCGTCGACAAGCCCGATCATAGCCCCGCCTATAGGTCCGTTCCATGGAATATCGGAAATAGACAGTGCTATGGAAGCGCCGATCATGCCGGTTATCTCCGGTGAACAGTCAGGATCAACGGAAAGCACGAGCAGAGAAATACATACGTCATTTCTCAGATCCTTAGGGAAGAGAGGACGAATCGGTCTGTCGATGACACGTGAGGTAAGAATTGCTTTTTCGCTTGGACGGCCTTCTCTCTTTAAAAAGCTGCCGGGTATTTTACCTACCGCATAAAGTCTTTCTTCAAAGTCAACGGAAAGCGGAAGAAAATCTATTCCGTCTCTGGGGGCCGCGCTTGCCGTTGCGTTTGCAAGAATAACGGTGTCGCCATATCTTATAAGGCAGGAACCGTTGGAAAGCTGACTGATTTTTCCGGTCTCTACTATAAGGGGACGACCGGCGTATTCATATTTGAACACTTTGTAATTTTCAAACATTTCAAATTCCTTTCTCTTTTGTCCCCGCGTGAGATTAGCGTTTACAAAAATAAATGAGCTTAAATTTCTGTTCGTTTGTTTTTGTAAAGGCTAATCGCATTTGTCCGCTTTACGGAAAATTTCGCGCGGGGAAATTAATCTGATCTCTTTTTGACAGATATTTTGCGCGGCCGCGCAGGCGGCCGCGCTTTGGCTCACTTTCTGATGCTGAGCTTGTCGATTATCGCTCTGTAGCGATTGATGTCTTTTTTGGAAAGATAGGTAAGAAGATTTCTTCTATGTCCAACCATTTTCAAAAGACCTCTGCGGGAATGATGATCCTTGGGATTTACCTTAAGATGCTCGGTAAGTGTTTCTATTCTTTTGGTAAGAATGGCGATCTGCACTTCGGGCGATCCGGTGTCTCCTTCGTGAATGGCATATTCTGTGATTATGCCTTGCTTTTCATCTTTTAAAAGCATTGTCTTTACCTCCGTATTAATATAAGGCAGTCTCCTTCGACCCGGACACGGGAAAGGGCGTCGTATTCCGAAAGGATTCACAAACGGCCTCGGAGTTAACCCGTGACTGCGCCGCGGACGAAAATACCCAAATACTATTATAACATATATTAAGTTTTATGTAAATAGTATTTTCTCATTTTTGCGAAGATTTTATACTTGGTGAATAAAAAAAGAAAAATTCAGAGCCGTGGAAGCGGAGTTAAATTTAATTTTACGAGGAAAGGCGTGTCTGCTTTTGTGATTTTCTGTTTGTCAGACCGGAGGTTTACCTCTTCTTTAATATTCCGCCATGTCACGTATACCGAAAGAAGCGGAGCGACAAATTATATGCCGCTCCGTGATCTTATTTACCGCCGTGACTTATTAAATAAACTACGATAATGATTATTCCTCGGGTTTTGGCGCTTCGACCGGGCAGACATCGGCGCAGGATCCGCATTCAGCGCAGGTGTCCTTGTCGATTACGGCCTTGCCGTCCTTAAGTGTTATTGCGCTGACCGGACATTCGTCCACACATGCTCCGCATCCGATACAGTCATCGGTAATGATGTATGCCATAATTGATTACCTCCTGTTTTTTGATATTATATAATAAACCGCCGAAATAATAAAGGGGTTTTAAAAATATTTATTCTATATTGCTTAATTCATCTCGCTTTTCGTTTTCGATGCGTTTCCTCATACCCGTAACTTTTAGGTCGTCGCGGTTGAATATCTCCGGCGCCAGATCCGGCGCGGAATCAAGTTTTACTTTGACAAAGCCCGAAAGAACGTTCGCTTCGATCACAGTGCCGCCGCCTTTTGGAGTCATGACAATGCTGTCAACCCGGGGCGTTTTTCGCGCCTCCTCCTCGTAAACCTGGTTTTCAAATCTGAGACAGCACATAAGCCTTCCGCAGGTGCCTGATATTTTCACAGAATTTAGCGAAAGATTCTGATCCTTGGCCATTTTAATGGACACCTGGCTGAAATCGTCAAGAAAAGTTTTACAGCAGAACGGACGTCCGCAAATTCCGAGCCCTCCGATCTGCTTGGCTTCGTCTCTGACGCCTATCTGGCGCAGTTCTATGCGTGTTTTAAATACGGATGCGAGGTCTTTCACAAGTTCTCTGAAGTCTATCCGTCCGTCTGCGGTGAAATAAAACAAAAGCTTTGTATTGTCAAAGGTATATTCCACGTCGATCAGCGCCATATCAAGACCATGCCCGGCGACAAGCTCGATAAATTTTGTCTTCGCTCTTTCCTCAACAGCCGTGTTTTCGGACACTTTTTTCAAATCGACATTGTTTGCGAGCCTTATCACCTTTTTAAGCGGAGAAACTATATCGCTTCGCCTTACAACACGGTTTGCAAGCGATACCGTTCCGAATTCTATTCCTCGCGCTGTTTCGACGATTACCTGATCGCCGGGAACGAGCTTATATTCCTGAGGTGAAAAATAATAAATTTTGCCGCCTGTTCTGAATTTTACTCCGACAATTTCATCAGTCTCAGGCTGGCCATCCGTAACCCCGGCATCCTTTACCGGCATTTTCTCGTCGTCATTTTCTGCGATAACTTCTTCAGCGGCGGATTTTTCTTCTTCCAGTGAAATTATATCTTTTCTTGATTTTTTTTCTGACATTTTATATTCTGCTTTCCTATTCGGCTTTTTCGTAAATAACGCTGTCGGGAATGTGGATAAGCTTTATGTCGGCTCCAACGGCGTTGAGCTTTTCGATTATCCTCTCGTATCCGCGCTGTATATGATATATTTCATCGATTTCGGTGCGTCCTGAAGCCGCAAGACCGGCAATGATCATTGCCACCCCGGCTCTCAGGTCTACCGCTCTGACAGGAGCGGCGGTTAGAGCTCCCGTACCTTCTATAATCGCAACCTTTCCGTCAACCTTTATTTTGGCGCTCATACGCTTCAATTCTTCGACATATCTGAATCTGCTGTCGAACACGCCTTCGGTTAATATGCTCGTGCCTTCGGCAAGGCATAAAAGCACGCACATCTGCGGATTCATATCCGTCGGAAAACCGGGATACGGCAAGGTCTTGATATTCACCCTTGAAAGCCGGCCTTTCCTTTCGACGATCACGGCCTCATCTTCCTCCGTTATTGAGACGCCCATTTCAATGAGCTTTGCGGAGATTGAATCCATGTGCTTGGGTATGACGCCGTTGATCTTAAGTCTTCCGCCGGTCGCCGCGGCAAGAATCATATAAGTACCGGCCTCAATCATATCTGGAATTATCGCATACGTTACGCCATGAAGCTTTTTAACGCCGCGGATCTTTATTACATCGGTGCCCGCTCCGCTGATCTGAGCGCCGCACGCATTGAGGAAATTGGCGGTGTCAACAATGTGCGGTTCGTGCGCGGCATTTTCGATTATGGTAATACCGTCCGCCTTTACCGCGGCAAGCATTGTGTTGATCGTGCCTCCGACCGTGACGACATCCATATATATGGAAGAACCCTTAAGTCCGCCGGAAGCTTCGGCGTTTATATATCCGTTCTGAACTGTCACATCGGCTCCGAGTGCTTCGAAGCCTTTAATATGCTGATCTATCGGGCGTACTCCGAAATCACAGCCGCCCGGATAACCTACATGAGCTCTTGAATACCTGCCGAGCTCCGCGCCAATAAGATAATAAGAGGCACGCATTTTCCCGACGATATCGACGGGAGACGAGCCGGGAATGAGAGAGGTCGTGTCAATAATCGCCGTATTTCGGTCGCGTCGCTCCACCTTCGCGCCCATTGCCCTGAGTATATCAAGCGAATTGTTGACATCGCTGATATCAGGCAGGTTTTCTATTATACATTCGTCCTCGACAAGTATAGTCGACAGAATTATGGCGTCGGCAGCATTTTTCATTCCGGAAACGCTTATATCTCCTGTAAGCCGCCTGCCGCCGTATATTACGATTTTATCCATGTGTGCAGTCTTTCCTTATGCAAATTATTATAAGTATATCATCTTTTCAACACAATTAAAAGAGGTTTTTATCAATAATTTCAATATTCCGTTTTTGTTTCACCTCTGTTAATAAGCAATAATTAATAATAATTGCTTCATATGAGAGAAAAATCCATATACAGAGTCATTTCTCTCAATAAAACGCGATTTTTATTAACTCAGCAATTAAATAATTTTCGTGTGAAGAGAGAAAAGACTCTGTATATGGACTTTTCTATCTTATATAACATTATAACAAGGATTATTTAATTGCCGTTTTAATATTTGCATCGTCAATAATTGTCTCCTTAACAACACCGCTGACTCCATCCACGTATACTTTTTTACCGTCCGAAAATTCTATCTGATATGTCGGTATCATATAAAAACCGGTTTCTGAATGGAAAACGCTTCCGTAGCAAAGCTCCGTACATATCACATCGCCGGTTATATCCTTCACACCGAAAAGCGCGTTTATGCCGTCTATCATTGGAAGAGAATAGGACGCGTCCGGTTTTATGAATATGAAACTGCCGCTGATATACACAAGCTCATTGCCGGAAAACACGAACACTATGCGCTTGTCGCAGACAGGAAGTCCTTCTATTATCTGCACAGCCGCAAAATATTCGAGTCCGTCCTCTTTTGCGCCTCCGAGGTATACAAGTGTTTTGTCTTCAAATGAAACTTCTGTCAAACCGCCGGTCAGCTCTTCCAGCAGCTTTTTTTGTTTTGGCGAAGGCTCTATGCCGGGCTTCACCGATCCGCTAAGAAGCTCGTTTACCTTTACAAAAACCTTCTCTTCAGAATATTTACCTGAATTATCTGAGTTCATAACCGCTTCCGGATATATCACATCCTCATCCGCATTTTTTTCCGATTCAGGGATCAGCAAACCGAGGTTTATATAAATTATACTATTATCTTTTCTGATTTCCACGGACACATTTTTCCCGATATAAAGCATGCTGTCGGGACTCCCGTATAATAATTTTCCGTCGCTTCCTACAAGCGCAGCGACAAGCGTTTTAACTTTTTTTTCGGACATTGTGAAATGAAACGTGGGCTTTTTTTGAAGAACTGTCATCACAGAGCTGTCCGAAACGTTCAGCCCGCGCTTTTTCAATATTTCTTCCGCGTTCGCAACCGCCTCTTGAGTCAGCGTTCCGCGGTTTTCTTTGTATGAAACGAACGTTATAGCCAGAAAAATGTTTACTGCCGCAAGCATTATCAACAGGATCCGCTCAAGTATTTTAGAATTCATTCAACTTTCCTGCCATTCTCCGTATCGCTTTTACTGAATGCCCAGTCTGCGGAAAACATATATCCGTTTTGCTTTAAAACATAGCAAAGAGACGCCCCGCGCGCGCTATACGATGCGTTTTCAGCGCGTAATATCACCATGGCCGCTCTGATCGGCATTATAGCGGTTGTCGAATCGGCAGCGGCGTTCACGCTCAGCATGTCCGCGCTGAGATACATTATTTTTTCATCTGTTATTCCGACTGTGACCGACGGTCCGTTTTCTCCGGTTATTTGTGTAAGTCTTATTCCGTTGTAATAATACGAGAACTGAAAAAACACGCATCCGCTTGCGCTGTCAAACGTTATGCTTCTCAGACGAAGCGAGGCCTCTCCTCCAAAGATTCCAGCCGGCAGCGAAGCAGCGATGACGCTTGCCGCCCTTACGCGCTCCGCAAATGAATACTTGTCTGAATCAGATCCGATCAGTGTTCCTATTTTTATGCCGCCGTCAGCCGCCTCATATCTGAGTTTTCCGGTCGGGCTGATGGCAAGAGACATTGAGCTGTCGGCAAATATGATCGAATTGTCGGCCGCGTAATGTTTCGTAAGTATAGGATTGATATAAAAACAGCTCAGTATTTTTTTTATATATTCGTCCTGCAGCAGCTCGGACGATGCGTTGGTTTGATCCAGATAAGCGGCAAAGCGCTCCGCCGGCTGTGCACATAATAATTTCTGAGATGTCTTTATTGTTTTGACAATCGGGAAATCCGAAGGCATCCCATCAAATAACTTCGAATCCTCCGTATTTTCATATAAAAAGTTAAATTCGCAGAAACCTACATTGCTATTATATTCATCCGCGACAGCTTTGTTAAAAGCATATCCGTGATCCGGGAGCTTTTCGGTAAAAAGTGTAATATTTCCGCTGTCATCGCGCGCGCACGCGTTTAAAAGACCGTTTTGCTCGACATATATAACTATACACCTGATATTTGCTCCCCCGATGCTGCCGTCACATACGCTGAGATCGCTGTCCGCGTTAAGGGCGGACACAGCCGCGCTGTTAATTTCACAGTCATACATTATGAATGCGTTCGTGCCCGCGTCAAAAGCGCGCATATACATATCCTCGGCTTCTTCTCCTTCGACAGCTCTGCACACGGATTTTGAGGAAAACAACACAGTCAGATATTGTCTGAGATTAGCATAAACTGATTTTATGAGAGAATCGTCGTAAGCGCATCCTTTCTTTTTACCGGATTCAGCCAGCGATATGAACACGGGCGTTATTTGCAATCCGTCTATTGCAGGTTCTTCTTGTGCGCCATGCAGACTGGTGAATATCCATTTATGCTCCGCCGGAAAATTGCCCGCGTTTTCTGATTGCGGAGCTTCCAGACGAGCGCCGATATAACCGCCCCATAGTAACGCCATTGTCGCGCATAATATTATTATCGCAGTACGTCTGACTACATCTCCCGCGGTGAATGTTTTTTTTTCGGATTTCATAACATATCCTGCCTCTTGTATCTTGCCGCCGACGCGGCAAATCAGTGGTATTCCCGGCTCGCAATATCGGAGTCAAATCCGGCGGCGCATAAAATAAACGCGGTCACGGCTATTGAAACATTGACATTTTTATTTGACGGGGTCAACAGCTCTTCCAGCTTTGAAAACAGCTTCAGAAGATATTTTTCATCAGGTATACCGCATAAGGAATAAAGCCTTTCCGTATCAGACCAGAACATCGGCGTAAAGCCGGTCATGCCGGAAAATCGGGAAACAATCACATCCCTGAATGAAAGCTTCAGCATTGCCATAAGCGTCAAGACACCGTTTTTGTCAGAGTTATCTCCGAATGTATCAAAAAGCTCCGCAAGCCCGGCTCCGCGCGTGCATTTTTCTGTAAAATCTTCTGCTCTCTTTCTCAAGGCGGCAAATTCTTCATCTTCCGCGAGCTTCAGCGCCGAGCCGACGGAGCCGCCGGACAACAGCGCGATCTTCTCAAGTTCATCTGCGCTTTTTTCCGGATATTTTTCCCGCAGCAAGGCGGTCATAGTTTTAATCTCTACCGCTTCGGTCTTAAGTCTGAAGCAGCGGGACAGCACGGTCGGCAACACTGCCGTTATATCCGAAACAGCTAATATGAATGTCACGCCCTGCGATGGTTCCTCGATTGTTTTAAGAAGCGCGTTTTGCGCCTGGACAGTCATAGCGTCGGCCGGCTTTATAATAAAAAAGCGCCTGTCTCCTTCTGCCGGAACGATATGCGAAGCCGCGTTGATTTCCCTGACGGCATCTACGGATATCTGCTTTTTATCTTCCTCCGGCGCAAGCTCTATCACATCCGGATGCTCTCCGTCGAATATCCTTCGGCAGTCGATGCATTCAAGGCACGGGACATCGCCACGCTTTTTTTTGCACAGCGCGCAAGCGCACATATATCGCGCCATAAGCAGTCTTCCTCTGCCCGGGGCGCCTTCTATTATATATGCGCCGAGCAGCCGTTCCTCGGAAGAGACGCGCCGTGCATATGTTTTTATTCCTTCATTTCCGACAATGATGGGGTTCATGCCCTCTCGCATCTTTCAACGTTGAGAACAAATATGGTCGCTCCTCCGACGGTAACCTCTATGGGATAACTGCCCATAGTGGTAGGACTGTATGAAAAATCCATGGGGGCCGTCTGTGTGCGGCGTTTTGAATACTTTTTTATCGTTTCGATCGCTTTATCAACTTCATCGTCATTTATGACGGATATAAAGGTGGAGTTTCCGCTCATTAAAAAACCGCCGGTTGACGCGAGCTTCGTAACTTGAAATCCTTCTTTTGTAAGACGGCTCGATACTGTCGGGCCGTCGTCGTTGTTGATTACAGCAAGTATCAGTTTCATATCGCGGCTTCCTTTCAGATTATATCAATCAATTATTATATTGCCCCATATAATTATAACATAACCGCCGATGTTTTGCAACCTGACAAATATCAAGCTGGATTTTGAATATCAATTATCGAAAACCTGACGGTTTATCCTGTTTTAAACACGAAATGTGCGGATTATTAATCGGAAACAAAATATTAATAACTATTTTTCAAAAAACCTCTTCACATCGGGCGGAAAATATGATATTATTACATTGTATTTGATTTAAACGCTTCCGGGTTTGCAATATCCGGAGCTTTCTATATTTGTTTATATTATTATGAAAAGGAATCACGCCGCCGGTTTTATATGGCGGATGACGGAAAAACATGAAATCAAAAGTACTCAGCTTTGTTTTTTGCTTTGTGGCGTTTGCGCTTTCAATGGTTTTAATGCTGCAAATTGTAAATCCGTCCGGGCTTGAGCCAAAGCCGCAGACAGGTGAATATATTCCCACCGAGACCGGAAATCATCTTCCGCCTATCACCACCGGCTCTCCAGATACGGGTATCAATACCGGCAGCATGACGCTTTCCGATGTTGCCGAAACCGGTAAAGCCGCCGTGGCCGCCATTGACCGCCTTGCATACTCGGATAATAAGGAATATGCCAATTCTCTCGGCAAGCTCGTCACACAGCTGCGCGCCGCGTCGGCTTATCTTTCCGAGAAGGCGTCCGATATGGACGGCTCGCTTTATTATGCCGCCCTTGCGGATCTGTTCGACGAGATCCTGTCAAAGCCGTTTACCGACAACAGCAACTTTTCATCCAACGTATCAGCATACTTAAAGCGACTTGACAGCATATATCCCGCGGACGCCGCGAACAGCGCCGCCTCCGCCGAGCTTGCCGAAGGTCAGACGAGAATGTATTATCCGAAGTTTGATACCGACGTGAACGGAGCATTCGTCCTTGCTATGCTTTCGTTATATGAGAAACAGGCAGTTCAGAATCCCAATGTCATAACGATATCTGTCGGCGGCAACGTCGTTCTGGGCGACAGTATATCCACATCGGACGAAAAAAGCTTTGCAAATCAGATAAAAAAATACGGTAATAATTTTAACTATCCGTTTTTCCGCGTTTCTCCATTATTTGCTACGGATTCTCTGTCACTGATAAGCCTTGAAAATCCGCTTACGAGTTCCATAAATCTCAGCGACGGAGTAAATGCGGTAAAGGGATATCCCGAATACGTGGATATGCTTAAAAAAGGCTCTGTCGAAGCCGCGACCTTCTCGTCCGAGCACGCCAAAGATTACGGTGACAACGGATATACTGATACAATTACAGCGTTCGCCAACGCCGGGATCGCTCTTTCAATCCAATCCGAGATTAAATATATCGACAACTCCGCCGGAAAGATAGCCCTGATTACTTATAATATCATTGATCAGAAGGAAGATTTCGTTGATATTCCCAAAGATGATATCGCAAAAGCAAAAGCTAATGGCGCCGCGCTTGTGATCGTCAGCTTCCATTGGGTGAATTCAAATACCGGAAAGGACGAATACTCCTCCGATATCGCCGGGATCCAGGCGCGTTCGGCTCGTAAAGCAATCGACAACGGAGCGGCTCTTGTCATAGGAAGCCATCCGCATATAATGCAGGCTGTCGAAAAATATAACGGAAAATCGATAATATATTCACCGGGCGATCTCTCTTATGCCGCGACGCTTGATACCACGAAAGCATCGAAAGAGACGTTTATCTTTCGTCAGAGCTTTACTATTGAAAACGGAAACGCGACACCGTCCGCTATGAACGTTTTTCCTGTGATCAACACCTCCTCCGACAGTGAAAATGATTTCCTGCCGACGCCTGTGTTTGATTCAAGGGCCGAAACGATTATAAACAATCTTGTTACGTATTCCACCGCAAGCAAATACGGAATAAAAAAAACAGACATTAATTATATAGTAATCACAAAGCAATAAAGCTGACAGAAACTTTACAGAGCGAAATTTAAGCTTCAAATATACATATCGTGACAACAGGTTATTTGGCTTTACGGTTATAGAAATTACACTTCCGTTGCGTCAATACAGAAAGGCATGGTCATAGCAATGAAAAAATCCCTTTTTAAATTTCTTGCGCTTCTCGCCTTGATTTCAATCCTCATATCCTCCTGCGGTCCCGCGGGAAATACCGGAGATAAGGCTAAATTCGATCTTTCCTCCGCAACCGGCATTTATTTCGTGTATTCGGATTTCGGATATTACCTCATGGATGAAAGCAACGAGCTTTCCGACAAGGTATTGACGGCACTGTCCACGTGTATGTCCGGCAAGTTTGATGAAATAAGCGTGGAATTCCCCGAAAACCTTTCGGACACCGACGAGGTGAAGGCAATGCTCGAAAGCAAGGAGCGCATAGAGGTGCTCTTCCCGGCTCCCGTGACTCTCAAGCTGACAAAAACCGACGGAAGCACATTTGTACTCAACGATTATGACCGTATAATCGTGGCGGTGGACAGCAACGAGATATACCTCTCTAAAAACGGCGTATACAGTACGGGAAAGATAAAAACCGTCGACACCTCAGCGATCAAGCAGCTGATCAAAGACAACCGCGACTACCTTTACACATTGGAATAATTTTTAAATGCTTTCGGGTGAGAAATCGTCCGAAAGTAAACTTTTTAACCGGAATAATAAAAAAATAAGAGGAAACAATTCATATGAAAAAAGCAGTAATAGTAATGGGAAGCGACAGCGATCTCGGAATAATGAAAGGCTGCATCGACACTCTGACGGAATTCTCAATTCCGTTCGAGGTGAGAATAATATCCGCTCACCGCACACCGCGCGCGGCGGAGGAATTTGCATCAAACGCAAGAAAAAACGGCGTGGGTGTCATAATTGCCGCGGCGGGAAAAGCCGCGCACCTGGCCGGAGTGCTGGCCGCTTACACAACGCTGCCTGTTATCGCCGTGCCGATCAAGGGCAGCGCTCTTGACGGAATGGACGCGCTGCTTTCAATGGTTCAAATGCCGTCCGGTGTCCCGGTTGCCACTGTGGCCATAGACGGAGCCGCGAATGCCGCGATCCTCGCCGCGCAGATCCTCTCGCTTTCAGACGAAGCTCTTGAAGCAAAGCTCACCGATCACAAGAAAAAAATGGAGCTCGGTGTGGAAGAAAAGGACAGAAAAATACGCGAACAATTCGGCATATAAAGATACGCGGCTTATTTGTCCATATAAAAGTCCAAAATTTAAATATATATGATAAACGAAAGGCATGGTAATTTTATGCAAAAGCTTGAACAGCTCTACGAAGGCAAAGCGAAAAAAGTATTCAAAACAGATAATCCGGATATCTATCTTGTATATTACAAAGATGATGCCACCGCTTTCAACGGACTTAAAAAAGGTACCATCGAAGGCAAAGGCGTCATAAACAACCGCGTGACTAATCATCTTATGCGGTTGTTGGAGAAAAAAGGCATACCGACTCATTATGTGGAAGAAATATCCCCCCGCGAAACGCTTGTGAAGCGTGTTTCCATCGTGCCTATTGAAGTGATTGTCAGAAACATAGCAGCTGGTTCTCTTTCAAAACGCCTCGGAATTCCAGAGGGCACAAAGATGAACAAAACCGTCCTCGAATTCAGCTACAAGAACGATGAACTCGGAGATCCCATGATCAACGATTATCATGCGCTCGCTATGGGTATCGCTACCGAAGAGGATCTTCAGATAATAAAGGACATGGCGTTTAAGATCAATACGATCCTCGCCGCTTATCTTGCAGACCTCAATATTGAGCTTATAGATTTCAAGCTCGAATTCGGCCGCGATAAGGACGGCAAAATAATTCTCGCCGATGAGATATCTCCGGACACATGCCGCTTCTGGGATTCAGTGACACAGGAAAAGCTGGATAAGGATCGATTCAGACGCGATCTCGGAAATGTCGAAGGCGCATATAAAGAGATTTTAAAGAGACTTCTTGGAGAATAAGGAATACGCTTAAGGACCCTTTTGGAAAAGGATCCTTAAGAATCCCCTAAAACTCATTTTATGATTTCCGCGAAAACCGTATTGAGGTTCTGCAATATTAAAGCTTCGTTTTAAAAAAGGGTCCTTAAGAATCCCCTAAAACTCATTTTGTGATTTCCGCGAAAACCGTATTGAGGTTCTGCAAGCTCAAGGCTTAGTCTTGGAAAAGGGTCCTTAAGAATCCCCTGAAACTCATTTTGTGATTTCCGCTGATGAATCTTTGAATGCCCGAAAACCCATATTTTTTACAGCGGTATAAGGTTACACGATAAGATAATTAAATTAACACACCTAAAGGCAGAATAAATGACAGAAAATATTAAAAAAATCGCCGTGCTTGTATCCGGGGGCGGCACTAATTTACAGGCGCTTATCGACGCGCAAAAAACCGGTGTCTTAAAAAGCGGAAGAATTTGTCTTGTCGTTTCGTCAAAGCCCGGGGCATACGCACTTACCCGCGCGGCAAGCGAGAGGATACCAACCGAAACGCTTGATATCGCGGAATATCCCGACCGTAACGATTACAGCCGGCGGCTTGCCGAGATCGTTTCGTCATATGAAGCGGATCTGGTTGTTCTCGCAGGCTTTATGGTTATATTTACGCCGGAATTCATCGAAAGATTTGAAAACCGCATCATAAATGTACATCCGAGTCTTATTCCGTCATTCTGCGGCGAAGGCTTTTACGGTCTCAGAGTCCACCGCGCGGCGCTGGACCGCGGAGTAAAGGTAAGCGGCGCGACAGTGCATTTTGTCAATTCTGTCACTGACGGAGGGCCGATAATACTCCAGAAAGCGGTCGAGGTTCGTGAGGACGATACACCTGAGACGCTTCAGCAGCGTATAATGCGTGAGGCCGAATGGAAGCTGCTTCCGCAGGCCGCGGAGCTGTTTTGCTCCGGCCGTATCTCTGTTTTAGGCTGCCCCGGCGGCGGATCGGGTAAAGTATATATATCAGAAGCAGAGGAGAATAAAAACAAATGAAAAGAAGAGCAATCATCAGTCTGACCGATAAGACGGGAGCCGTCGATTTTGCGCTCCAGCTGGAAAAACTGGGTTATGAGATAGTTTCAACCGGAGGAACCGCGAAAATACTAAAGGAAAACGGCGTTGCCGTAACAAATGTATCAGATATAACCGGCTTTCCCGAATGCCTCGACGGAAGAGTAAAGACGCTTCATCCCGCCATTCACGCAGGTATTCTCGCCATGCGCGACAATCCGGAGCACATGAAGACATTAGAGGAACAGGGTATTGTTCCTATAGATATTGTCGCGATAAATCTTTATCCGTTCAAAGCGACTGTATTGAAGCCCGGAGTAACACGCGAGGAAGCAATCGAAAACATAGATATTGGCGGGCCGACCATGCTTCGGGCGGCGGCAAAGAATTACGGTGATGTCGCCGTTATCGTCGATCCCTCCGATTATAACACTGTCATAGACGAACTGAAAAACGGTGGAATCACAAAGGAAACCAAGCTGAAGCTCTGTTATAAGGTGTTCAATCATACCGCCGCCTACGACGCGCTCATCGCCGATTATCTGCGCCGCGAAACCGGCAGCGATATTTTTCCGGAAAAGCTCACGCTTACCTACGAAAAGGTTCAGGAAATGCGTTACGGCGAGAATCCTCATCAGAAGGCCTCCTTCTACAAGGAAATCTCCAACAACCGTACCGGCACCCTCGTATGCGCGGAGCAGCTCCACGGAAAGGAACTGAGCTATAACAATATAAACGATACCAACGGCGCACTTGATCTCGTCAAGGAATTCGACGAGCCATGTATTATCGCCGTAAAACATGCCAATCCCTGCGGAGTGGGAATCGGAGATACGATTTACGACGCGTATATAAAGGCCTATGAAGCTGATCCTGTATCAATCTACGGAGGAATCGTTGCCGCAAACCGTGAAATCGACGCGAAAACCGCCGGAGAGATATCAAAAATATTCCTCGAAATTGTCATTGCTCCGTCCTTCACGCCGGAAGCGCTGGAAATAATTGAAAAGAAAAAGAATATCCGCGTTATGCGTCTGCCCGATATCGCAAAGAAAAGCACACCTGATATGCTTGATATGAAAAAGGTCGCCGGTGGGCTTCTCGTTCAAACGCTGGACACAGAGCTCTATAATCCCGAGGAGCTTCATTGTGTGACTGACAGAAAGCCGACCGATGAGGAAATGAAGGCTCTGCTGTTCAACTGGCGCGTCGTCAAGCACACAAAGTCGAACGCCATTGTTATCGGAAACGCGGACCGCACTACGGGCGTCGGCCCCGGACAAACAAACCGTATAACAGCGCTTGAGCTGGCTATTAAATACGCAGGAGACAAGGCCGCCGGAAGCGTAATGGCTTCCGATGCGTACTTCCCGTTCGACGACTGCGTCAATGCCGCGTATAAGGCCGGGATTACAGCGATAATTCAACCGGGCGGCTCGATCCGCGATCCTGATTCTATCGCCGCGTGCAACAAATACGGAATAGCGATGATCTTCACCGGCATGCGTCACTTCAAGCATTAATTTATAAGGACGCGCTGGGGGACTTTTTCGCGAAAAAGTCCCCCGGGCCCCAAAAAGCTCATTCAGGATAACAATAAAAGCTAAATGAAATTTATTTATATCTCCAAATGAGTTTTAGGGGATTCTTAAGCCCCTTTTTCAAAAGGGGGTCTTAAGCGGGGTTTGGGGCGGAGCCCCAATTATATATATATATAAATAATAAGAGGATTAAGGCAATGGAAAAGCTCGACATACTTGTGGTCGGCGGTGGCGGGAGAGAACATGCAGTCTGTGCCGCGCTCAGAAAAAGTGAAAAATGCGGCAGGCTGTACTGCGCGCCTGGTAACGGCGGCATTTCCGAAATAGCGGAATGCGTTCCGGTAAAAGCGACAGACCTTGACGGTATTGTCGCCGCCGCAAAGAATAAAAAAGTATCTCTTGTGTTCGTAACTCCGGATGATCCGCTGGTCATGGGACTTTGTGATCGCCTCGCAGCCGAAGGGATTTCCTCCTTCGGACCGATGGCTGCCGCCGCAAGAATTGAAGGCAGCAAGGTATTCTCGAAACAGCTGATGAAAAGATACGGCATCCCGACCGCCTCTTACGAGGTATTTGACGATCCGGAAGCCGCTCTGGGATTTATTAAAACGCGCGGAGAATATCCCACGGTAATAAAAGCCGACGGGCTTGCGCTCGGAAAGGGCGTTATAATCGCCGAGGATTACGCGGCTGCGGAAAACGGCATAAAGCAGATAATGACAGATAAAATATTTGGCGCATCAGGAGACCGCGTAGTCATTGAGGAATTTCTGACCGGTCCGGAGGTTTCCGTGCTCGCGTTTTGCGATGGGAGGACAATAAAGCCGATGGCTTCCGCTCAGGATCACAAGAGAGCATACGATTATGACAAGGGTCCGAACACGGGCGGAATGGGCGCCTTTTCACCGAGCAATAAATATACAGACGAAATTGCGGACATCTGCATGAATACGATCTTCATCCCGACTGTAAACGCCATGATCGCAGAGGGCTGTCCTTTCCGCGGGGTCATTTACTTCGGTCTTATGCTCACGCCAAAGGGTCCGCGCGTCATTGAATATAACGCTCGCTTCGGCGATCCCGAAACGCAGGTTGTTCTTCCAAGAATGAAGACCGATCTTATTGATATAGTCCTCGCCGTCAATTCGGGCACGCTTGATAAGCTCGAAATAGAATTTTCCGCAGACGCCTGCGCGTGCGTTGTGGCCGCGTCCGGCGGATATCCGGTTAAATACGAAAAGGGTTTTGAAATCAGCGGAATTGATAAGGTAAACGGCGCGGTTGTGTATCACGCCGGTACGACAAAGACAGGAGATAAATACTATACATCCGGCGGACGGGTTTTATGCGTCTCCGCACTCGCGCCCACGCTTGACGAAGCGGTAAAAAAGGCATATGAAGAATTAAAAAAGATTTCCTTTGAGAAAATGCACTACAGAACCGATATAGGCAAGAAGTAATCAGACAATAAAAAGCTATATTATATAAAGATGCAAAACAGAGCCGAAGACTACAATAAGTAGTGCAACGGCTCTGTTTTTACGAACTTAACGAATTCAACGATACACGCAAGATATCATCCGGCAAATCGAGCATTTTAAGCCGTCACGACTTATTAAATTCATTCATTTGGGTTTTCTCCTTTATAATATTCGTCACAATTCCGTCGGCGCCATAACCGTTCATAATCTTTGTGACTAACAATGCGGTTTACAAGATCGATAGGAGAGTGAATCCCTGCTTCGTCGCACCATTTGACGTCAAGTACATATGTATCCATGTCAAACTCGTCGGTATCAATATAAACCGGTATACTTTCCCATCCGGCGAGATATGCCGCAACTGTACGGGTATGACCATCTGTCATAAGTTTCCGACCACAAAATTCCTTTATCGGAACCGGATCAAAATTGCTTTTATCAGACTGATTCAACCACTCCTTAACATTCCGTAGTTTACCGTCGCTGATATAAAGCTGGCTTGGCTGCAAGTCGATTATCGGTAGCGTAAAGATACTGTTATCACTCGGCCGATATCGATGGTGTTCTATGTATTCACTACGTGTCAGACGGTAGTGATACTGAAATTTCCCCTTCTGAGGTTGTGGTAAATCTTCACTCAACACAATGATAAAGCCGTTTTTTTCCCAAACTCTCCGCGAGCGGATGTTGTAGTCCTCACAAAAACAATGTAACACATCAACATTCTCACCGTTGAAAGCAAAATCAATTAGCATGGCAATAAACAGTGAGCCAATACCCTTATTCCAATATGATTTTTCACCGATAGACATGTCGATTCTCCGTACATCAATTGCAGGATCATACATAGCTTTGACATATAGAAGATTCATTTTTTGAAGCCAACACTCGCCTATTGGTATACTATTGACTTCAACTAAAAAATATAAACAGTTTTCCATATCACCACCATAAATTTTATGTACAGTATCAGGCGTATAGGATATGTTTGTCTCGGCTGTACCGCCTTCTGTCCAGTAAAGCACCTCCGGGTCAGCGTTCCATTTGTATAGGTACGGCAAATATTTATCAGCAAGCGGACGCAGAACTACATTGTACTCGTCATTACCGCCGTATAGAGTTATATCGTGCGATTTTATAATACTCATTTCTTTCCTCCTAAATCCTTTTCCAGAACATTGTCTGTGTATGACATCCGTAAAAAGTTGTTTCATATAATCGCTGAAGCTCTCTGTTAGGTTCATCAAGTTTTAAACAAATCTGATTGATTTTACCGTCGTATACATTAGAAAATGCAACGGGATATCCGGGATTAAGCGCAAGTAATTCATCAATCGTATGCTTCTCGCTTTGTATAAGTAACTGCCCTGTAAAGCCAATTCTTTCATAGAAACCTTCGGCACTTTCTACTGAACCGAGTGCAAGCAAATGAACATTAAGGTTTTTTGCTTCTTTCTCAACCTGGGCTATAAGTTCCTTTGCTATTCCGCATTTTCTGTGTTCTTCGTCCACGGCTACAATATCGATGGTAATGTTTCCGTTGTCTTCAAGATGAGAAGGTGTAATACCGATCACCTTACCTTCTGATTCGGCATAAATCAATAGTTCTGGATGTGCTTTCATTCGTTCTGACCAGCTTTGGTGGTTAAATTCACTACCGAATATGTGTTTAGCAAAGATGAGAATTCGCTCAAGCTCATGTTCGTTTGTCGCGTATTTTATAATATAATTCATTTATAATTCCTCCGATAAAATAAAAACACGGTAAGGTATAATCCATGTGGGGATTACGGCCTTACCGTTTGTCATTCTCCGATGCAAACAAGAAGGCCACGGACGAAACATCCGTGACCTATAAGCTTAAGATAACAGTCGGCAAATAACAACACTTAATAAAGCATAGTTTAAATCTACACTTATAATGCTGTTATTACCGACGAACTCAGAGATTAACTCTGTTTTAAGCTCCGCACAATGTCTCGTCGTTATCCTTTTTTGCGGAGCAAACCAGTCGATCCAATTTCATGACGCCTGATATATAAAACATGGTGTAACTGTCCTTTATGAGGTTGCCATAGTATAACACGGATTTTCACCAAAATCAATATCCCTAAATGGTTTTGTCATTAGTGATTTTCTTGCCAGTCTTCTTTTCAAAGCAGCCGCATATTTTTATTTTATGTATTCTGTGATATTTTCGCGTCTTGGCGCGCGTTCTCCAAGGTTCTCACAGCCGTATCCGACCGCAACGGCGAAACGTGGCGAATATCCATCGGGTATTTTCAAAAGCTTTGTTATCGAAGCGCCTGCTTCGCTTTCGAAAGCCGTTTTGAATGAGGCGATATAACAGGTCGAAAGCCCAATTGATTCGGCGGCGATCAGCATGTTTTCACACGCGTTCGCACAGTCTGCCTCAGAATAACTGTTATCCTTCATACCGGATACTATTATGGCGCACGGCGCGCCGCGGAAGCTGTCGAAATTCGGTTCCGAAGCTCTTTTTCTCATATTTTCATCAGATGAATCGAGCATGACCATTCGGTTTGCCTCCGAAATAGCGTCCAGAATACGGCGCGATTCAACGACGGAGAAAAACCATGGCTGAATGCCCTTTGCGGTTGCGGCAAATTTTCCGCATTCAACTATTTTAGCGAGAAGCTCGTGTCCCACCGGATCTGAGGTATATTTCCTTACGCTGCGGCGCGAGAGAATGGCGCGGATGATATCGTTGTCGGCTGTATCGGCCGATATGGAAGCCGATTCAAGCACGGTTTCGATAAAGAACCGCGGACGCGATTTCACCTCAGAATAAATCTTTCCGACATATTCTCCGACCAGACCCGTAGAAAGCATTAGAATCCCGCAAGCAAGCCATACGGAAGCGGCCGTCCATCCCGAAATTTTTATTCCGCAAAGCATCAGTATAAACAGGACTATGATTGCGGCAAACGAAACGCATGCGATTGCCGCTCCGGTCACGGTCACGGCTCTGAGCGGCTTGACGGAAAACGAGGTTATGCCGTCCCACGCGAAAGAAAGCATCTTTTTAAGCGGATATTTGCTCTCGCCGGCTGCGCGTTCCCCGCGCTCGTACTCGACTGTGTCGGTCATGTATCCCAGCTGGGGAACTATCCCGCGCAGGAATAAATTGACCTCCTTGTACTGTATAAGCGCTTGTATTGCGGTACGGCTCATGAGCCGGTAGTCGGCATGGTTGTAGACGATATCAACTCCGAGAGAGCTCATCAGCTTGTAAAAGCCTTCTGCGGTTCCGCGCTTGAAGGCGGTATCCTTTTTTCTTGACGACCTGACTCCATAAACGATTTCACATCCGGACAGATATTTTTTGACCATTTCCTCGGCTGCGGCTACATCATCCTGCAGGTCGGCGTCCATCGATATGGCCATATCGCATTTTTCGGCGGCATAAAACAAGCCCGCCAGAAGCGCGTTCTGATGACCTCTATTTCTCGAAAGCTTTAGTCCGACATAGGTTTTGTCCGTACGGAACAGCTCGGATATCAACGGCCATGTGCCGTCCTTTGATCCGTCGTCCACGAAAACGATCCGGCTTTCGGAAGAAACAAGGCCTTTGGATACCATTGCGCTGACCGCATCCTTGAGAACTCCGGCGGTCTGAAGGATGACCTCCTCCTCATTGTAACATGGAACTACAATATAAAGCTTGTTGCCTCTCATTTATTTCAATCCTTTCTTTTTAGGATTATATATTTATTTGTATTTCTCTTATTATGCCGATATGCTCGGTTTTCTTTATGTGAGTTCGGGAAGCGATTCCGGTTGGATGGAACAGCTTCCCGAGTGAAAATGCTATTTGTTTTAAAGGAACCTCTGCAACTATACTATAAACTGCTTTAAATGACTATGTCGATAAAGCGATGATCAAAGCTTTTCAGCCAGATCGGTGCGCTCCCAGCTTACTCCGAGATCTTCGCGTCCCATATGACCGTAAGCGGTGAGAGGAGTATATATCGGGCGACGCAGCTCAAGCGAATCGATTATGTCCGCGGGCGCGAGGCTGACCTTTTCGAGAAGCTGTTTCGCGATAAGGTCGTCGTCGACCATACCTGTGCCGAAGGTTTCGGCAAGGACAGAAACGGGCTGTTCCACACCGATGGCGTAAGCGATCTGAATTTCACATTTCTTGGCAAGTCCCGCCTTGACCACGTTCTTCGCGAGATAGCGCGCCGCATATGCGGCGCTGCGATCGACCTTTGTCGGATCCTTACCGGAGAAACAGCCGCCGCCGTGACGCGAATAGCCGCCGTATGTATCGACAATGATCTTGCGTCCCGTCAGCCCTGTGTCTCCCTGAGGTCCACCTATCGTAAAGCGTCCTGTCGGGTTGACATAATATATTGTGTCATTATCAAGCAATTCGGCGGGGATGACGGTTTTTATCACGTTTTCTATTATATCCTCGCGTATCTGCTCCTGTGAAACGTTTTCGCCATGCTGTGCGGAGACGATTACGGTATCGACGCGTTTCGGAATATTATTCTCATATTCAACGGTGACCTGAGTTTTACCATCGGGTCTTAAATATGGTAAAAGACCATTTTTACGGACATCGGCGAGCTTCTTGGCAAGTTTATGTGCGAGTGAAATAGGCAGAGGCATCAATTCAGGCGTTTCATCACAGGCAAAACCGAACATCATACCCTGATCCCCGGCGCCGGCGCGGTCAACTCCGAGCGCGATATCGGGCGATTGTTCATGGAGAGAGCTGATAACCGCACAGGTATCACAGTCAAAGCCGTATTTCGCGCGGTCATATCCGACCTCGCGGATCGCCTCGCGGACAATTGTCTGGAGGTCGAAATGCGCCTTGGTCGTAATTTCCCCCATTACCATGACAAGTCCGGTCGTAGCAACAGATTCGCATGCCACACGCGCGCGGATATCCTGTCTTAATATGGTGTCCAGCACGGTGTCCGATATTCGGTCGCATATTTTGTCGGGATGTCCTTCCGTTACGGATTCGGATGTGAAAAATTTCTTCATTGTTTGGTATGCCTTTCTTTGCGGAATATTTTGATTCGACTTCATTGTGACATTATTTGAATACGGTTCTGAAAAAATCCGGCAGCATGTAAGCAAGAGCACCCATTATCAGTCCGCTCGTGCAAACGCCAAGTAAAATCGCAACAAGCGCCTTCCTTATCGGAAGCTTCAGAATGTTTGCGACCAGAGCTCCTGTCCATGCGCCCGTGCCGGGAAGCGGAATCGCAACAAACAGATAAAGACCCAAAAGCTCATATTTTCCGATCTTTTCCGCCTTTTTGCCGGCACGAAAAAGTATTTTCTTTAAAAAAGGGCCAATATATTTTATTTCCGAAAACAATTTCAATATAAAGCGAAAAAACAGCAGAATAAACGGAACCGGTATCATATTTCCCAATACCGAAACGGCAAGCGCCGGCAAGTAGTCAACATCGGCGGCGCTCGCATAGATCAGGGAACCTCTCAGCTCGACGACCGGCAGCATCGATATGAAAAATATATAAATAAATTCTTTTATGGACATTTAAGCGTACTTTTTATCTGACAACGAAATTACAGAGCTTATCTTGGACATATATTTCCTTTACGACCGTTTTATTTTCAAAATACGGCGCAAATTTATCGTTTGATTTTATTTTTTCTATAACGGCTTCCTTCGTCTCTCCCGCGCTTATCACAAGCGTACCGCGGAGCTTGCCCATGAATTGAACTGCGATTTCCACCGTGTCGTCTACTGTCTTTGCTTCATCAAATTTCGGCCAAGGAGCGAGCGAACAGAACCCTTCTCCTCCGATACGCGAATATACCTCTTCGCAAATGTGAGGAGCAAACGGGCAAAGGATCCGCGCAAATACGTTCAGTTCATCCTTTGTCAGCTTACCGACGGAGTATATTTCGTTCATCAGCGTCATCATTGAAGCGATCGCCGTATTGAACTTCATGCCGTTGATATCTTCCGTGACCTTTTTGATCGTTTTATGGAAAAGCCCTTCAATTGCGGGCGTTGCGCCTTCGCCGGAAACCATATAAAGCAGTCCTTCAAAACGGTCAAGGAAGCGCTTACAGCCCTTTATGCTCGCCTGAGACCACGGCGCGCTCTTTTCAAAGTCGCCGATGAACATCTCGTAAAGTCTCAGTGAATCGGCGCCGTAATCACGGACGATGTCGTCGGGATTTATGACGTTTCCGCGAGATTTGGACATTTTCTCGCCGTTTTCGCCGAGTATCATACCGTGTGCGGTACGCTTCATATACGGTTCCTTGCAAGAAAGTATTCCCTGGTCATACAGGAATTTTGCCCAGAAGCGAGAATAGAGCAGATGCAGAGTGACATGCTCCATGCCGCCATTATACCAATCTACGGGCATCCAGTAATTAAGAGCTTCCTTTGACGCAAGTACTTTATCGTTGTGCGGATCGCAATAGCGGAGGAAATACCATGACGAGCCTGCCCAGTTGGGCATTGTATCTGTTTCACGCTTCGCGGGGGCTCCGCAGTTAGGGCAGGTGGTGTTTATCCAATCGGTTGCCTTTGACAAGGGTGATTCGCCGTTGTCGGTCGGCTCATAATGGTCTATATCCGGCAGCTTTAAAGGCAACTCGGATTCTGGGATCGGAACCCAACCGCATTTTTCGCAGTATACGAGCGGAACCGGCTCGCCCCAGTATCTCTGTCTTGAAAATACCCAGTCGCGCAGCTTAAAATTCGTTTTTGCCTGACCGACGCCCTTTTCTGTGATCCATTCGGTGATCTTTTTCTTGGCGTCGGCAACCTCCAGTCCGTTGAGGAATCCGGAGTTGATCATACGACCGGTTTCCACATCCGTGAACGCTTCTTTGGAAATATCTCCGCCGGCGACGACCTCTATTATCGGAAGGTCGAATTTTTTCGCGAAGTCATAGTCGCGCGTATCGTGCGCCGGGACGGCCATTATTGCGCCCGTTCCGTAGGAGGCGAGGACATAATCCGATACGAATATCGGAATTTCCTTTCCGTTGACCGGGTTTATCGCCGAAATACCGCGAAGCATCACGCCTGTTTTATCCTTTACAAGCTCCGTGCGTTCGAAATCGCTTTTCTTTGCGGCTTCGTCTCTGTATGCGGCAACCTCTTCATAATTTGTGAGAGCTATGCGCTTTTCTTCTATGAGTTTATGCTCTGGAGCTATTACCATGTATGTCGCGCCGAAAAGCGTGTCCGGACGCGTTGTATAAACGCGGAGCTTTTCGCCGCAGGTCGTGTCAAAATCCACTTCCGCGCCGTAAGAGCGTCCAATCCAGTTTATTTCCTGTGTTTTGACCCGTTCTATAAAGTCAAGCCCTTCAAGATCGTCAATGAGCCTGTCGGCGTATGCGGTGATCTTCAGCATCCACTGGCTCTTTACCTTGCGTATGACCTCGCTGCCGCACCGTTCGCAGACTCCGTTTACGACTTCCTCGTTTGCAAGGACGACTTTGCACGATGTGCAGAAATTGACTGCCATTTCCTTTTTATACGCAAGCCCGGCTTTGAAAAGCTGTAAAAATATCCACTGTGTCCATTTATAATAGCCCGGATCCGTGGTGTTTATCTCTCTCGACCAGTCGAACGAAAGTCCGAGCATTTTGAGCTGGGTCTTAAAGGTGGCGATGTTTTTCTCCGTCACGAGCTTCGGGTGTATCTTATTCTTTATTGCATAATTTTCGGTGGGAAGTCCGAAAGCGTCCCAGCCCATCGGGAACAGGACGTTTTTGCCTTCCATGCGTTTTTTGCGCGCAACTATATCCAGCGCGGTGTACGGACGCGGATGTCCGATATGAAGACCCTGACCCGAAGGATAAGGAAACTCCACAAGCGCATAGTATTTTTCCTTTGTATAGTCGTTCTTCGCTTCAAAGGTATGAGCAGCGTCCCATTTGTCCTGCCACTTTTTTTCGATCAAGCTGTAATCGTATGACATGATTCTTCACCGTCCAGATTTATATTAATGTTGGTAATCCGGGGCTCCTGAAGAACCCGGGGCTCCCGCCCCGGTCCCCGGCTTAAGCCCTTTTTCAAAAGGGCTTATTAACTCGGCATTTAAATTGCTACCGCTTAAAGAGAGAAAAGGCTTTGACATATGGGCTTTTCTCTCTTATAAAACGAGGCTTATTTAAATGCCGTTTTAATTAGAATTCCTAAAACTCAGAATTGGGAAAGAAAATATATGTTTATTATATTTATACTCAGCATAATCAAGAGAAACGGAAATCTCAAATCTTATTTTCCTGTCGGAAAGTCTTCCGGAATTCTTAAGGGCCCTTTTTCAAAAGGGTTCTTAAGCGGAGTACGGGGCGGAGCTCCGCGTCCGTCGCATTTTTTATTCTGATTTTTACTCTTCATTCCAGGCAACTTCATGCGCGTCCGCCCAAAGCTTTTCAAGCTTATAGAAATCACGCGCACCGCGCATGAAAATATGGACAATCACATCGCCGAAATCCAGGATAGTCCATGCGTCTGTGCCATATCCCTCAATTCCGTAAGGCTTAAAGCCTTCGAGATTCATCTGATATTCGGTCTCGTCGGCGAGCGCTTTCATCTGCGTCGTGCTGTCTGCTCCGGCTATCGCGAAATATTCGGTAATTATCGTTTGATCGTACACATGAAGCAGTTTGATATCCTCGGCTTTTTTACTGTCGAGTATCTTTGCAATTTTTTTTGCTTTATCAAGTGAGGTCATTTAAAATCCTTTCATCAGCTGTTATTTATAATAGTAAGTCATGATAATGATTCAGTCCGAGTCGCCGGTCTTTTTAACCATAGGCGGTATTATCGGAGCTTTCAAGAAGCTCTCGATACTGATTCCGTCTGTATCATTGCGGCCATAATCGTCGCGGTATACTTCGTCCAAAGACATATTTTTTGCCGCTATGTTTCGCGTGGTACAGTTGAAAGCTTTGTTTACTATGGCAAGATTCTCCTTGGAATAAAGCGAATAATGCCATGCTCCGCTTTGCGCTTTATAAGCTGTTCCGCAGGCGATATAGAGACGGATTTTATCTAAGTCCAGTTTTACCGCATTCTTGGCAAAATACGCGCAGTCGCTTAAGTTGAGATCTGTCGTCATATATTTATAGGCTTCCTGCAAAAGCTGAGGGAGCTTTAACGCTGTTTGTACACTGAGCATCTTTTTTACAAACGAGCTTAAGAAAATTCTCTGCGCGTCCACGCGCCCCAAATCGCCTTCGACATAGTCCCAACGGTATCTCACGAACTGCTCGGCTTTGTCGCCGTTTAACAGCGTCAAGCCTGGCTTTAAATGAATATGAAGATCCTGGACATCATCATCATAATTCATTCCTGGGGGGACATCAATCTCGACGCCGCCTATTACATCAATGATTGAACGGAAGCCGCTCAAATCCACATATACATATCTGTCTATTCTGATTCCGAACGTATCCTCAACTACAGTTTCAAGAGATGACATACCCTTTTGGACAAGCTTTACTTCGTCGTGTTCGCCGGAGTTGCAGAGATTGTTGTATGCGGCGGCGAAAACCTCGTTGATTCTGCGCCCCTTGGAGGTGGCGGATGTATCGATTATATAGGTATCGCGCGGGATCTGGAGGATATTGACCTCCTGGTCGGGGACATTGTATGAAATGACCATGATAACATCGGTATGAGATCCGGCTATATCGCGCCCCGCGACGAGTATGTTATAAAATTCTTTTTTATTCTTTATCGGATCGGAGTCTCCGGTTACCACAGGAACACCGGTTCCGTTTGTCTCGTGAAGGTCGGAGGTGGACGGAGTATGCGGGAATTCTTTTGAATGCGGATTATCCGTCTGTATGCCGGGAAGCGCCGTGGACATGAAAATCACAAACCACACCGTAAGCGCCGCGATTATTATTACGGACGCGACCAGCATGATCATAAGCATATTATTTTTGTTTCTAGCCTTTATTTTATCGGGCTTTTTTGATTTGTTCATTTTTGTGTGTTGCCTCATCACATCGGTTATTATTTGTTGCCTGACTCTTCGATTAAAAAGTTGCGCGCGGCAACGGTGTCCGGATGGATAAATTTGTTTTTAGATATGAGATCGCGGAGGTTGAGCGTAAACATGTCAAGCAGTATTGAATCTGTTATCTTTCTCCGCTGATCAACCGAACGTTCAAGATCGAGCTTGGTATGGAGGCGTTCACGCATTGTGCGGCATACCTGCGTGCGTCGGGATTTCTCGGTAAAATCCGCAATATAAAGAATTTTCTGCGGAAAATTCATATCCCATTTTCCGGAGGTATGAGTGTATATGGCGCCGCACATTTCTTCGGGGATGCCAAATTCGTTCTTTGCGACGGCGGCGCCTGTGCGCGCGTGTATCACCCCGGGCGAACGCAGATCATCGTCGGAGAGCATTATATCATATTTTTTACACAAAAGCAATTGTTCGTCTATTGTAAGCTCCTTGGTGCAGTCATGCACGAAGGCGGCCAGACAAAGCGTTTGCCTGTCTTCGTTTATTCCCAGTTTATCGAATAAATATGCAGCTTCTTCGGCGACGAAAAGGCTGTGACGCAGACGTTTCGGAGACAGAGTATCCTGAAGACCCTTTACAATGTATTCCGTTTCCGCGCCGATAAAAAAGCCGCACGCATCCTCAAGCGTTCTTTTTGCTGTAAGCATTTATAATTTGTATCCTTTACTGAATATATAGTCCTTTTTTTATAATGTAGTCGTATACCGGCTTTGTCAGATATTCCGGCATTTGTCTGCGGCTCCCGGCAAGGCTCGCTCTGAGCTTAGTAGATGAAACCACGAGCGGAGAGACGGGCAGTACGGTTATTGAAGCTGAATATTTTATCCTGTATTCTACGAGCTTTTCTTCAAACAACGGATCGGCTTTTTCGCGGCTGGCGGTTATAATTCCGCACATAGCGAATATTTTCTCGTACCTGTACCATGTCTCAAAAGACTCAAACATATCCGATCCGATATAAAGTCCAAGCCGTGAATCCGGATATATACCGCGTAATTTAAGTATGGTATTGAATGTATAGCTTGTTTTGTTCAGATTCGGTTCACTCAGCTCGCTCAGCTCAATATCCGATATGTCCGCGGTCGGAGACAGGTGCGCAAAGGCGAGCCTCGTCATCTCCAGCCTGTCTTGAGCTCCGGCTCCTCCCGAAAGCTTTTTATGCGGAGGCACTCCGGCCGGAATGATGACGAGTCGCGTTGGGGCAAGCTCGCTGATTATCGCTTCTGCTATACGGATATGTCCGATATGAGGCGGGTCAAAGCTTCCGCCAAAAATAACGGTATATTCGCCTTGTCCGGTATTTTCATTAATTTGCATTCCGAAGCCTTGAGCTTTCATAATTTGTATCCGCGTTCCGTGACGGAGCAAAGCCTCCGGTACTCATCCGCGAACGCACGCAAAGCGCGTCCGCGATGGCTTACTGAATTTTTTTCTTCCGGCGTGGCTTCGGCAAGCGTTTTGCCGAGCTCGTCCGATAAAAACACGGGATCATATCCGAAGCCGTCTTTTCCGCGTCGTTCATCTATTATCCTTCCGGAGCATTCTCCATTCACGCAGAAATCGTTTTCCTCCGTTTTGAAGCCGGATCCAGACGCTATTGCTGTTGCTATTGTAAATGCAAATGCAAATGCAAATGCTATTGCTGTTGAGCATACGAATTTTGCGCTTCTGTCGGCTTTTCCCGCTATCCGCTCGGAAAGCAGCGAGAGATTGTCCTCATTTGCTCCGGCGGAGGTGGACAAACCGTTTCTGGCGGCATACCGCGCGGAATAAATGCCCGGCTCTCCGTCAAGCGCGCGGCACACAAGTCCCGAATCGTCCGCGAAAGCGGTCATACCCGTCTTATCACGGACTGCGCGCGCTTTTATAAAGGCGTTTTCGGAAAAACTGTTTCCGTTTTCTTCTATTTCTCCATCGAATCCGGCCTCGCGCATCGAGATTATTTTAATACCGGGAAGAATCGGCGTCAGTATGGCTCTGACCTCTTCGAGCTTGTGCGCGTTCCCGGACGCAAATACGAGTATGTCTTTTGATTTATCCATTATCATTTTCAAACAGAGCATTAACAAAATCGCGCGCGTTAAACGGCTTAAGATCGTCCGCTTTTTCTCCCACGCCAACGAATTTGACAGGTATTCCGAGCTCATTTTTAAGCGAAAATACTATTCCGCCTTTTGCCGTGCCGTCCAGCTTGGTCAGCACAAGCCCCGTTATGCCCGCGGCATTTTTAAATTCCTTTGCCTGATTGACGGCATTCTGTCCTGTGGTCGCATCAAGTACCAAGAGCACCTCCCTGGCGCAATCGGGCAGCTCGCGCGTTATCACGCGGTTGATTTTGGCAAGCTCGTCCATGAGGTTTTTCTTGTTGTGAAGCCTTCCGGCAGTGTCGACGATCAAAACGTCGCGTCCGGTCTTTTTTATTGAGCTTATTGCGTCGAAAACGACGGCCGCAGGGTCCGCGCCTTCGTTTTGCTTGATCATATCCGCTCCGACGCGATCGGCCCATATTTCGAGCTGGTCAATCGCGGCGGCGCGGAACGTGTCCGCTGCGGCCAGAGTGACCTTTTTACCCTCGTCGGAAAGGCATTTTGCGATTTTTGCTATTGAAGTGGTTTTTCCGACGCCGTTTACGCCTATAACAAGTATGACCGAAGGCTTTGTGGACAGATCAAGCCCGGAACTTGTGCCGCCATCAAAGGAAATCATTTCGCATAACACGTCTTTCAGGGCGCTCTTTGCTCCCTCTCCGTCCATTATGCGGTCTTCCTTTATTTTCTGCTTGAGTTTATCTATAATTTCTGCCGAGGAAACTGCGCCTACGTCAGCGAGGATAAGAAGCTCCTCAAGCTCATCGTAAAAATCATCGTCGAGCTTTCCGGAAAACGCCCGAAAAAGGCTGTCCGTACCCTGTAAAAACAACTTTTTCGTTTTTGCGAGTCCGTTTTTTAATTTTTCAAAAAATCCCATCTGTGTTTTCTGCTTCCGTTCTTTTCGTTATTAAGTGATAATTATTAAAAACGGCAATTAAATAAATCTTGTTTTATAAGAGAGAAAAGTCCATATACAAAAGCCTTTTCTCTCTTTTGGCGGTAATTATTTAATTGCCGGGTTAATAAATAATATTGTTTTGCAAGCGCGATTATTTAACTCCCTGATTAATAATATAATTTTGACTTGTATATTATAGCTCTGCCAAATAATGCCTTTGGAAAGGTTTTGACCGGTCTTGCGGCAGAATCCCACTTTAAAATTTGAATAGCTTTTAAAAGCGCAAGGCTTTTGCGTTATAATACTAAAACCCTGCACTTAAAACATATTTTTATAATTTGCTCATTGACTTTCTTTTCTCCGACCGGTAATAAATATGTTTTTACCGGCTGAAAACACGAAATATCAAAGGCTTTTAATATGATAATATATATTTTACCGCAATGATTGTTCGGCAAAAAATATTATAAATTTCCGTAGGTCTGCCGTCTATCACATAATGTAAATATTATGTGAATAATGCCTTTGATATGAAACGAATTTACGATTTTTCGTTTTTTTCCGCTTCCGTTACAAATCCCGGCAAAGACGCAGTGTCAAGGCAGATAAAGTCGCTTACTCCTTTTTCCTGCATTGTTATGCCATATAGGATATCGGCCGCCTCCATCGTTCCGCGTCTGTGCGTTATTATAATGAACTGCGTTACATCGGAGTGGCGTTTTATGTATTCCGCAAAGCGAAAAACATTCACCTCGTCAAGCGCGCTTTCGATTTCGTCGAACACGCAGAACGGAGAGGGATTGATTTTCAGAAGCGCGAGATACAGCGCGATGGCGACGAACGCCTGCTCTCCGCCTGAAAGCAGCGAAAGGCTTTTTACAAGCTTTCCCGGAGGCTGAACGCGGATATCTATACCGCAGTTGAGAATGTCTTCTTCATTTGTTACAATTATGTCCGCGCTTCCGCCCTCGAAAAGCTCCGTAAATATTTCTCTGAAAGCTTCTTTGATATCGGAAAGAGTTTCGAGAAATTTCTCGCGCATCGTCTTTTCTATTGATGATATAAGCTTTTCAAGCTCAGCGCGTGATTTTTCGATATCATCGAGCTGGACGCATAAAAATTCGTGGCGGCTCTTTTGCTCTTTAAGCTCCTCAAGCGCGTCGGTATTTATGCTGCCTATACGCTTAAGCTCGTTTCTGAGCTTCGTCAGCTTTTCTTCGCTTTCTGCAGGTACATCGGCGTCTTTTTCTTCGCCTTCCGCAAACGAATCCGTTTCGGCATCGGTCATACCGTATTCCTCGAACATATACGCGTTTTTTTCGTCATATTCTTGCTTCGCGGCGGCAAGCCTTTGCTCCAGTACGCGGCAAATGTCCGTCTTCTCTTCTTTTTGAGAAAACAGCGAACGCTGACGCTGACGCGCGGCGGTGGTTTTCGATTCGTTATCGGCGAGCGCGGTCCGGAGCGCATCGAGCTTAAGCTTCAATGAGTCTATCCCTGCGCGCGAAGAGCTGCGTTCTATCATAAGCTCTTCGATCAGGCATGAAGCCTCTGATCTTTTTTGTTTGATAATTTCGTTCTCCGCGCTGCGGGCTGTAATTTCGGTTTTACGCTCGGCAATCTTTTCGCGGCATGCCGCGCATTTTGCGTTTTCTGTTTCGCATAATGCCCTCATAGCCGCACAGCTTTCGGTGTATTCGAGATATCTCTTTGTCTGAACGGCTTTTTCGGAATCAAGCTGATGTTTAGATGCTTTCAGCTCTTCGAGAGCAAGCGACGCTTCGCGTATTTTATCTTCGTATGCGCCGCGGCTGTCAAAGGCGGACTTCGAGGCGTTTTCTTCGTCATTTCTTATGCGGTTTAACGTTTCGGCTTCTGTCTTGAGCGCGGCGGCGCGTTCGTCAATATCGGCAATGCGCGAATGCTCGACCGAAACAGAGGCTTTGAGCGTTAAAAGCTCATTTTTTGTCCGCTCAGAGGATTCCGCGCATTTTCTTGCGGCGACCTCGGCGGCGGATTTTGCGGCGCCCAGCGTCTTTATTCTCGCGTCAGTTTCCGCAAGCTCGCGCTTTAAATCCGCTATTTCCTCTTCAAACCGAGCAATATCGGCGTTTCTTGATAGAATTCCTGTTTTATTGAGCTGCTGTCCGCCGGTAAACGAGCCTCCGGCGTTGATTATCTGCCCGTCAAGGCTCACAATCCTGACGGAATAGCTGAGTGACTTGGCGATCCTTGCACAGTCCTCTATTGTTCCCGCGACGAGTGTTCGTCCCAAAAGGAATTCCGCGACAGGCCTGAACTTGTCCTCGCATATTATGAGCGATGAAGCAAGCCCAACATATCCCCCGTCACGTATCGCAGTGTCGCTGAACGTACGCGGACGTATTGTCGTAAGCGGAAGGAAGGTGGCGCGACCCGATCTTGTGCGTTTGAGATATTCTATGGCGGCCTTCGCGCTTTCCTCATCGGCTACGGCGATATTCTGAATACCGGCACCCAAAGCTGTTTCTATCGCGCAGATATACTTATCGTCGGTTTCGAAAAGCTTTGAAACAGGACCGAATATGCCGGTGAGCGTACCGTCCTCGTGAGCGAGCATGATCTCCTTGACACTGCCCGAAAATCCCTCGAACAGACGCTCCATCCGTAAAAGGCTTTCGCGCTGCTGAGTCACCTCGGACAGCTTTATTCTCTTTTGCTGACGGCTCTGATACGCGGCTTCTATATCCGCTGCTGCTTTTTCTCCCGCCGCCGCGGCACCTGCCGCTTCCGCCGCATCAGTGATCGCTCTGGCGGCCGCTTTTTCAAGGCTTTCGTTCAGTTGAATGAGATACTCGGCTTTTTGGGCGCGGGATGATGCGAGCTGTTCTGATTGAGCATCTATTTCCTTTAATCGCGCATCTCTTGATTTTGAGACGCCTTCGTTTTCTCTCTGTGAAAGCCTCAGTTCCGTCTGCTCGTCCTCAAGCAACCTGAGTGCGGCGGCGCAGCGTTCGGTTTCCGCGTCCGCGTCGGAAAGCCTTTGTTCTGCATCTGCCGAAGCTTTTGAAGCTGAAAGCAGCAGATCCTCCTGTATTGAGAGCTTGCTCTCCGCTTCAGCAGCTCTTTTCATAACGGCGTCAAGCTCCGCGCTTAGCTGACCCAGCTGCTCTTCCGAAAGCTTTAACTCGGCGGAGAGCCTTTGTATATTGGTATCGTAATGTCTCTGATCGTTTTCAAGCACGGAAATGCGTGCGGAAATGCCGCCTTCACGTTCGGTTTCGCCCGAAAGCTCCTCGCGCGCGGCTTCAGCGTCGATATTCTGCTTCTGCGCTTCGACAAACAGTCTGTCAAGCTCCGCCTCCGTCTCCGCAAGCCGGTCTGTCGCCTGTGAAAGCAGCGCCGATTGAGACTTGTATTCCGCGTCAACAGAGGATATTGTTTTGTTTAATTCGCCGCGGCGTTTCAGCCACACGGAGATGTCGAGCTTTTTGAATTCGTCGCGCAGCTCGATGTATTTCTGCGCCTTTCGGCTTTGGTTTTCGAGATACGGAAGCCTTGATGCTATTTCGCTTACCAAATCCTTGATCCTTGCCGAATTTTCGATGACCTTGTCAAGCTTGTTTCTTGCCTCGGTCTTGCGGTAACGGAATTTGGATATTCCCGCCGCTTCTTCAAACAGCTCGCGTCTGTCCTCGCTTTTGAGCGAGATAACCTCGGCGATCCTGCCTTGGCTTATGACCGAATAGCCCTCGCGGCCTATTCCCGTATTTAAAAAAAGCTCAACCACGTCCTTGAGGCGGGCTTTTTCTTTATTTATATAATATTCGCTTTCTCCGGTACGGTACAGTCTTCTCGAAACAGAGACCTCGTCGTAATCTATTTTCATCAATCCGTCGGAGTTGTCAATTGTCATTACGACTTCGGCATAGGAGGCGCTGCGGCGCTTTGAGGTGCCGTTGAATATGATGTCCTCCATCTTTCCGCCGCGCAGACTCTTTGGAGACATTTCACCGAGTACCCAGCGTATAGCGTCGGAAATGTTGCTCTTTCCGTTTCCATTGGCTCCGATAATCGCGTTGACTCCCGGGCGGAAGGATATCACCGTTTTGTCCGCGAAAGATTTGAACCCGTATAGTTCAAGTGTTCTTAAATACAAATTTATTTACGTCCTTATAAGAAATATATATAGCCGGAGAGAAGCACCGGTTTAATTATGATAAGCCGGGTAACGCCGGAGATGCCGTCACGAACCCTTGGTAAAAGACTTTTCCGTGGACGATATCCCCATACTTTTTACATAAGGAGATATTCTGTACAAGTATATTGTGATTTGCCTTAAAATTATAAAAATTTATAAATTTGAAGTTTTCGGTATTCTTAAGGGACCTTTTTCAAAAGGGTTCTTAAGCGGGGCAGGGCGGAGTCCAATATCAATCTACCTCTATTTCGGCTTCAAAGCGTGTTAGAGAGCAATTTTCATAAAATCCGATACGAGAAAGTCCGTATTTTACTGTCAGATATATTCTATTGGACTTGTTCTGTCCTACCGCCTGAGAAACATCGCCCTCAGGAACATATATTTTTATTTGAGAGCCGCGCGGCGGGAGAGAAGAAACAAGTTTCTTTTCAATTTCGTCGCGGTAAATAATTGAAAGGCACATCTCGCCGACAGCCGGATCGAACGATCCGAAGCAGTCCTCGTCAGAAAGCCCCTCGTTTGCGCATAAACCGACTCTGAGCACATTGACGCCATGGTCAAAAAAAACGCGGTAAGCCGACGCCGCGTCCTCGGCGCTTTCCTCTCTCGTCCGTGGAATGTATTTACCTTCGCGCGCAAGCTCATATAGCTTTGTGCCGCGCAGCACTACGGTGGGATATATCCTCGAACAATCCGCGCCGCAGCAACATATGGCACGCGCGGTTTCAAGCTCGTCCTCACGCGTGGATTCAGGAAGCCCCGTCATCATTTGCCCGCCAAGCTCAAAGCCGGCTTTTTTTACTCTCTTCATGGCGTCTATCGACTGCGCGGCGTTATGTCCTCTGCCGCAAGCGCTAAGCACACGATCCGATATGCTCTGTATGCCCAATTCGATTGAGCGGACGGGAAACGAACGCAGTATATTCAATATTTCGTCGTCCACGGCGTCGGGACGCGTCGAAAGACGTATGCTTTCCGCCGCGCCGCGTTTCACGGCTTCGGCGGCAGCGTTTAAAAAGGCGGTCATTCTGTCCGTACCTATCGCGGTAAAGCTGCCGCCGAAAAACGCGATCTGCGTGCCCGGCTCACATGGGGATTTAAGCTTGTTAAATTCTTCCTGTGCCTCGTGAGGAGTTATTCCCGACGAGTGCGTGATGCTTTTCTGATTGCAGAATACGCAGGCGTGCGGACAGCCCTCATGCGGTACAAAAACAGGTATATTTCTGTGCTTTTGCTTCATCGGCAGAACCTTTCTCAGCTTTCGCCAAAAAATTCGAGCGCGGCCCTTGCGGCCGCTTGTTCCGATTCGCGCTTAGAACGACCTTTTCCTTTGCCATACAGATTGCTGTTCAAATATACCTCTGTGGTGAAGGTTTTATCATGATCCGGGCCTTCCTCGCCAACTAGCCTGTATTCAAGCGTATCGCCCGGGCTCTCCTGCACTATCTGCTGCAAAAGGCTTTTGTAATCCTTAAGGCTCGCGCCGGAAACAAGGCGGTTTATCCTTTCGTACGCGAGATCTATCACGAATTTTTCGGCGGCTTGTTCTCCGCCGTCGAGCATGACAGCCGCGATGAGCGCCTCACAGGCATCGGCCGTTATTGATTTGCGGTTCCTTCCGTCGCTCCGCTCCTCGCCGTGTCCGAGTAAGAGATATTTCCCCAGCTCAAAGCCCGAGGCATATTCAAAAAGGGCATCTTCACAGACGCTCGCGGCGCGTAGGCGTGTAAGATCGCCCTCCGGGCAATCCTCAAGCAGCTTGAACAGATACTTTGTCACAGATATGGCAAGCATGGAATCCCCAAGGAATTCGTATCTCTCGTTGCATTCGAAATACGGCTTCACAAATTTCTGGGAATGCTGCGAGGTCAGGATGCGCGGCGGATTTTTTTCATTTGCGTATGAGGAGTGCGTCAGAGCGATGTATAGATGTGTTTTGTCGCGGAATTCGTATCCGACCGCTTTTTCAAGCTGCGTTGTCTCGCCTCTGAAGGAAAGCGGATAGTCTTCCGGCTGCGCCCGGCGCATATATTGTGAGTTCATTTTTTATTATAGCTTTCTAAAATAATTATCGTGCATTTCCGGCTTAATCGGCGATTGGAGCGACGGCCGTCTCGATTTTCATGGGGATTCCGCCGGCGGCAAAGGAGCATGCCTGCCGAAAGGCGTTTTTAATCGCCTTTTCACCGCTTGCGCCGTGCGCCTTTATAACAGGCATCGAAATACCGAGCATCGGCGCTCCGCCGTATTCCGTGGAATCGAGACGGCGCTTCATTGCGGATACTTCTTTTCTTATCAGGAAGCCTCCGATTTTGGACGTCAGGCTCGACATTATTGCCTTTTTAAGCTCCAAGGTCAAAAAACTTCCGAAGCCTTCGCAAAGCTTGAGGACAATATTTCCGGTAAAACCGTCGCAGACGAGAACATCGCATGTGCCGAACGGTATATCGCGGCCTTCGATATTGCCGACAAAATTGATCCCGCTTTCTTTTTCGAGAAGAGAATATGCCTCAAGATACGCCGGAGTGCCTTTTGTTCTCTCTGCCCCGTTGTTCAAAAGTCCCACACGCGGAGAGTCAAGCCCGAACATGCTTTTATAATAAACGGTTCCCATTACGGCATACTGCAGCAGATTTTTCGCGCTTGCTTCGGTGTTCGCGCCGGAATCCAAGAGGAGCAGCGGCTTTGTAAACGGCAGCACGGTGCCGATTGCAGCGCGTTTTACGCCCTTGCTCCTTTTCAGTATAAGTGAAGAACCGAGCAAAAGCGCGCCGGTGTTCCCCGCGCTTACGAACGCGTCGCCGACTCCGTCTTTCAATAAATTCAATCCGACAGACATAGAGGAATCGCTTTTTGATTTAACCACGGAAAACGCGTCGTCATCCATAGATATAACGCTTCCGGCCGCGCATATCTTCACGTTCGAGCAATCCATTTTTTCCTTGGCTATTATTCCGTTAATTATATTTTCGTCTCCTGTGAGAACGAGTTCCGCTCCGGATTCCTTTGCGCCGGTAACCGCGCCGGCTATTATTTCACGCGGTCCGTTGTCGCCGCTCATTGCATCAACGATTATTCTCATTTCTGTTCAGCTGCCTGTTCCTTTTCGGTATATTTACAGCCCTTTGAGCTGCACGAAAGCTTGTCGCCACCCTTTTTCTTCACAAGAATAGCGCCGCAGAGGGGACATTTTTTATCAGTCGGCATGTCCCATACGGAAAAATCGCACTGGGGATAATTATCGCAGCCATAAAAGACGCGCTTTCCGCTTCTTTTCTGCACGAGCTTCCCGCCGCATTTCGGGCACGCAATCCCGGTGTCTTTAGCAAGCTGCTTTGTATAACGGCATTTGGGATAGTTTTCACACGCATAGAATTCTCCGAATCTGCCCTTTCTGAGAAAAATCTGTCCTCCGCACAGAGGACATGTCATCCCCTCGACCGGCTTGGGCTGTTCCTTTTTAACCGGATCTCCGTTTTTATCGAGCGTTACCACATAGCGACACTTAGGGTAATTCGGACACGCGGCAAATTTACCGTATCTGCTCTGCTTGAGAATCATCTGTGCTCCGCAATTTTCGCAGAAAATATCGAGCGGCTTATTCTCCAGCACGATATCGTCTTTTGCGATTGACTTGTCCGCGTTTTCGAGCAACGCCGCAAAGCCCTTGTAAAAGTCGTCTATGATCTTTTTAAAGTTTTCTTTTCCGTCGGCTATATTGTCCAATTCGTCTTCCATCGTAGCGGTGAACTTATAGTCGACTATGGGTGCGAAATGCTCCACCATCAGCTCTGTTGTTATTTCTCCCAAAGAGGTGGGCACAAGCGTTTTTCCCTTGCGTTCAATGTATCCGCGCGTAATAATCGTCGTAAGCGTAGGCGTGTATGTGCTTGGACGTCCGATTCCTTTTTCCTCGAGAGCTTTTATCAGCGTCGCTTCAGAATATCTGAGCGGCGGCTGAGTGAAGTTCTGGCGCGGCGTGAGCTCGGAAAGTGAGAGAGTGTCGCCCTCATGCATTGCCGGAAGGCGCGTGTTTTTAACGTCCTCGGCTTCGGAGTCGTCGGGAGCGTCGTCCTTTGTTTCTTCATAGAGAGCAAGGAAGCCCTTGAATCTGACGGTTTCCCCGGAGGCCTTGAATATAAGCGCCTCTCCGGAACGGGTCGTTGCCGCGATATCGGCGGAAACCGCGTCGATTATGGCGGACGCCATCTGGCTCGCGACGAATCTGTCCCATATCAGCTTGTAAAGCTTATACTGATCCGGTGAAAGATTGGCCTTAAGGTCTTCCGGAATATAGTTGACATCCACGGGGCGGATCGCCTCGTGCGCGTCCTGAGCATGTCCTTTTGATTTATAAACTCGAGGAGTCTCCGGATAAAACATTTCGCCGAATTTATCGGTTATAAAAGCTTTCGCCGCGTCGCGGGCTTCGTCAGAAATACGCATTGAGTCGGTTCTCATATAAGTAATAAGGCCGTGCTCTCCTGATTTTCCGACGGAAATACCTTCATACAGCTCCTGAGCCGTTTTCATCGTTCGCTGGGAAGTGAATCCGAGCTTTTTATATGCCTCCTGCTGTAAAAGAGATGTCGTGAAGGGAGGCGCGGGATTTCTCTGCTTTACGTTATTTCTGATCGCGGACACTCTGTAAGCCGCGCTTTCCAGCTTTTTTATCACCTCGTCGGTCGCCGCGCCGTCGGTGAGATGAAGCCGCTCGGACGTGTTTCCATAAAAACGGGCTTTTACATTCTTTTTGCCCAGGGTCTCAAAAATGGCGTCAATCGTCCAGAATTCCTCGTTTTTAAACGCGCGGATTTCCTTTTCGCGTTCCACGACGAGTCTTGTCGCGACAGTCTGTACGCGCCCTGCGGAAAGCCCGTTTTTGACCTTGCTCCAAAGAAATGGGCTGAGCTTATAGCCGACGATTCTGTCGAGAATCCGCCTTGCCTGCTGCGAATTGACAAGGTCCATGTCAATCTCGCGCGGCTTGGTTATCGCGCTTCTGACTGCGGATTTAGTTATTTCGTTGAAGGTGACGCGTTTCGCTTTCTTCTCGTCAAGGCCAAGCACTTTCGCCAGATGCCAGGATATTGCCTCTCCCTCGCGGTCAGGGTCGGTCGCGAGATATACGATCCCGGCATTTTTTGCTTCTTTTTTAAGCGCGTTTATCAGCTCTCCCTTTCCGCGAATATTTATATATTTAGGTTCATATCCGTTTTCAATATTAATTCCGAGAGTACTCTTCGGCAGGTCGCGCACATGTCCTTTTGAAGCGACGACTTTGAAATTGCCTCCGAGATATCCTTTTATTGTGGTCGCTTTTGCCGGAGACTCGACTATCACGAGGCTCGCGGCCTTTGATTGATTATCTTTCACGCGTTTTTCGGTATGACCGATGCCTTTCTAAAAAAATTATATTGAAGCTATTCAGCCTTGAGACCGATCCTGTTTCCGGGATATCTGGTCACAAAGCCCTTGATTTCCAATGAAGTTGCGAGCGAAAGCACCTTTTTTACGGTGCGTATATCCGTGACAAGCGTGTCGATGGGCACAGGATCATAGCTCAGCGCGAGTACGAACGCTCGTTCTTCATCGTCGAGCGCAAGAAGCGACGGGCGCGGATCCGGCTTTTGTTTTTCAACCCGCTCCTGCGGTATGCTCTCTTCCGCGGCCGCTTCGCTTTCGTCCTCGGATGAGGCCGGTGCGGTGAATTTAGGCGGAATGATTGCGGAACGTCCCGCTGATCTGCGTCTCATTCCTCCGAAACCGGCGCCGTCTGCGCCGTCTGTTTTTATATTCTTAGGCGGATCAAGCTTGTCGGCATAATCCGTCCTGAGAGTTTCCAGTATGTCCTCGGCACAGGTAGCGGGCTTCGCACCGGCCTTAAGAATAATATTACATCCCGCGCCTGCGGTATCCAAAATGTCACGCGGAACGGCAAACAGCGGCTTGTGCTGTTTAAGAGCATATTCGGCGGTGATCAGCGCTCCGCTTTTCTGCGCCGCCTCCGTTATAAGCACGGCGGACGAAAGCGCGCTGATGACACGGTTACGTATCGGGAAATTCATTCCGCTCGGCGGAGTGCCGGGCGCGAACTCCGTCATCACAAGCCCTTTTTCGCACACTTCCGCGATAAGCTCACGGTTTTGCGGAGGATAAGGCGTGTCAATGCCGCAGCCAAGTATACCGATTGTCTTTTTACCCGCATACAGAGCCGCTTTATGAGCCAAAGCGTCAACTCCGAGAGCCAGCCCGCTTATGATGACTGCTCCTGCCCGTGCAGAATCGTATGCTATGCGCTTGGTTATGCGTATGCCTCGCTCTGTGACCTTTCTGGTGCCGACGATCGCCAGGCAGGGAGTGTTGTCTATGTCGATGAAATTGCCGAGATAATACATAAGAATAGGGCGATTCGGCAAAAGCCGAAGCCGTTCCGGATAAAACATATCCTTGAGAGAAACGATCCCGACTTTGTTTTTATCGCAGTATTCGAGAATACGGTCGGCGAATTTAAGGCTTTTGTTCAGATAAAGGCTCATACAGCCGGCCCAATCGACAGGCGCGGATTTCAACTCCGGCTCACCGGCTTGATAAACCGCCTCAGGCGAACCGAAGTATTTCAACAACGTATTGGGCGTAACGCGGGCTGCTCCCGATACTGTCGAAAGCCAGACCCAGTAGATCAGCTCGTTCATGTCAAAATGCCCTTTCGCATAAATCAAATTTTTAAGGGAAGAACGCGGTTTAAAAGCTTTTTTTGGTATTTATAAATCAAGCCGCTGTTCTATAATCAAATAAATGAAGTAACGGAATAATCCCATCACAATATTTCATTCCATCATAATATAAATTGAGTTTCTTGCCGGGCTTCTTTTCAAAGAAGCCGCGTTCCCGTTATTTTCTCATTTCGTACATAAACACCGCGGCGGCCGTGGCGGCGTTTAAAGATTCTATGCCTTTGATCGGAATTATAACCGATAAATCCGCGAGCGCCTTCGCCTCCGACGAAAGCCCGTTTCCTTCGTTTCCGATTATAACGCATGCGTTTTCCATATCAGGCTCATTATGTGAAAGCGTTACCGAGTTTTTATCCAGAACCGCCGCATAAACGGAGCAGCCCAGCGAACGGACAAAGCCAACGCCCTGCGCAATATCGTCCGCCTCGTATATCGGCAGCGAAAAAGCCGCGCCCATCGCGCCCCTTAATGTTTTCGAGGAAAACGGGTCGCATGTTCCGCATAATACCGCGCCGTCCAGTCCGAAGGCTACGGCGCTTCGCAGCATGGAGCCGAGATTGCCGGGATCCTGAATTTTTTCAAGTATTATAAAATTGCCTCCGCGAACGGTTTGGGGCATAAATACTTGCGGAAAAGGTCCGCTTCCGCATGAAAATCTGTTTTTGACGGAATCATATGAAAAAGCGCAAAATATTCCTTCAGGACTCTTTTCATCTGAAAGCTTTTCATATACCGAGTCGGGAACCGTAAAAACCGATTCCGCCGGAAGCCTGTCAAGCATATCCGTAAGCCTTGTGTCGTTTGCGGCTTTATCGGCAACTACAGCATATTTGGGAAAGAGACCGTTTGATAGAGCCTCGTAAAAAAGAGTCTTTCCCTCCGCGCAGAACAGCCTAAGCTCATCGCGTTCGCGGCGGCGATCCAATCCGGACAGCATTTTTATAAGCGGATTCTGTCTCGCGGTAATCCTTGAGTATTCATTTTTCATTGATTTTCTCCGTTTTTTGCGTCATTTATCCGCCGGATGCCTGTACATTATTATATAATAGTATGAATCCGAGTATTAATCAAGAGGGGAAACGTCATTTTTTACATCGATTTTACACATACACCGTACTGATTTTACTTTCCCAGGTTAAAGTATAGACGTAAAGTTATGATTGTATGTAAAGAATGTACAAAAAACAAGACGTGAAAGGAAAGCAATGAATCTCTTTAATGTATTGAGCCTGATTTGCGGGCTCGCGTTTTTCCTTTTCGGGATGCAGATGATGGGAACCGCGCTTGAAAAAACCGAAGGCGGCCGTCTGGAGAAAATTCTCGAAAAACTGACCTCGTCGCCGATCAAGGGCGTGTTTATCGGTATGCTTGTAACCGCGGTGATACAAAGCTCCTCCGCCACCACCGTGATGGTCGTCGGTTTTGTAAACTCCGGCATCATGAAGCTGTCGCAGTCGGTCGGAGTCATTATGGGCGCCAATATCGGTACGACAGTGACCGCATGGATATTAAGCCTTGCCGGAATCGAATCCGATAATTTTTTCATAAAGCTGTTCAAGCCCGAAAGCTTTACGCCCCTTTTTGCGATTATCGGCGTATTTCTTATCATGTTTGTCAAGAAGGGTAAAAAACACGATATCGGGTCGATTTTAATCGGATTTGCGGTGCTGATGAACGGAATGTCGATGATGTCTTCCGCCGTAAAGCCGCTTGCTAACGTTCCTGAATTTGCTCAAGTACTGCTGATGTTCTCGAATCCCGTGCTGGGAGTCATTGCCGGAGCCGTACTTACCGCGATAATCCAGTCATCCTCCGCTTCTGTTGGAATTTTACAGGCGCTGACAGTCACAGGCAGCGTCACATACGGCAGCGCGATACCCATAATAATGGGACAGAACATAGGGACCTGCGCCACCGCGCTTATTTCCTGCGTCGGCGCGACAAAAAACGCTAAACGCGCCGCCATGGTGCATCTCTATTTCAACCTTATCGGGACTTTAATTTTCCTGTGCGGCTTTTACGCGCTTAACGCAATTTTTAAATTTTCCTTTATAAACAGCGCACTCAACGCCGCCGATATCGCCATAATACACAGCGCGTTCAATATCGGTTCGACCATTATCCTGTTTCCGTTCTCGAAAAAGCTCGCGAAGCTTGCCACTGTTACGGTCCGCGATTCTAAAACCGAAGAGCATGTCGTCGTGCTTGACGAGCGTCTTTTAAAAACCCCCTCTGTCGCAATCGATCAATGCAAAAACGCCACAGTGCGTATGAGCGCAACGGTCAGGGAAACGCTGTTCGGCGCGCTTTCCCTTATATCGAAATTCGATCAGAAGGAAGCCGACCGGCTTATGTTAGCCGAGGAAGATATAGATAAATACGAAGATATCCTCGGCTCATACCTTGTGAAAATTTCCGCCGCTCAGCTGTCCGATTATGACAGCCGTGAAATATCGAAGCTTCTTCACTGCATAGGCGACTTTGAGCGCATCGGCGACCACGCCGTAAACATAATCGAGGTCGCTCAGGAAATGCACGACAAGAACGTCACCTTCTCCGCCGAGGCAATGAACGAGCTCAACGTGCTTGTTTCCGCGGTTAAAGAAATCATTGAGCTAACAACAGGCTCCTTTGAAAGAGAAGATGCCAAATCAGCCGGAAAGGTCGAGCCGCTGGAGCAGGTCGTCGATCTGCTCAGAGATGAATTGAAATCCCGCCACATTGCAAGGCTCCGCGACGGAAACTGCACGATTGAACTGGGCTTTATGTTTGCGGATCTTCTCTCCAATTGCGAACGCGTATCGGATCATTGCTCTAATATCGCCGTGTGTACAATTCAACTGCATGAAGACAGCTTTGATACACATGATTACCTGAATACCCTTAAAAAAGAACCTGACGGTGCATTTGCCCGCGAATATGAGTCCTATAAGGATAAATTCAGGCTTCCGGCATAAATCAAATAAAAAATACGCGGCTTCTTTTCAAAGAAGCCTGGCAAGAAACAAAATTCAATATTATTAACTCGGTAATCAAATAATTGACACTATAAGAAAGAAAATGTTCTGGTATATGGGCTTTTCTTTCTTATAAAACAAGGATTATATAATTGCCATTTTAATAAAACAAGAGAGGCGATGATCGGTCGCCTCTCATTTATTTATTATTTTACAATTTAATAATGATTCTGCTTTACATTCTGTAGTAAAGCACATACATCCCCGATCTGTCCGCGGCATATCGGCTTTTTTTCATAACTTCTATCGAAAAATCAAGGTCAAGCCGCTCGTGCAGCTCTGTTATATGATGCTTGCGGCAGAGATGTTCGAACATGTCGATCATTTCGTCACGTCCCGGCGCGCCCAACTCCATTCTCGTAAGGCGCACATAAAGAATTGAGAGCCATTCCTTTTCAACGCGCAAAAACACTTTTTCGTTTTCCGCCGCCGATTTTGCCATATCAAAGCATAATTGCGCCTTTTCAATCATGTCGCTTTCAAGCCATCCGGCGTTCGGACAGTCGCGGATGCGCATGTCGAAAGGTTTCACCGCGTTTTGCATCAGATCAAGATATTCACGTATATACGGAGCCGATTTTCCGAAGTATCCATTAAGAAACTCGTCTGTCAGCGCATAAATATCCTCATACGGATTTATCATAAGCCTTGCCTGCAGATATGCCTGGAGCGGAGCCATAGAGCCTCCGCCGCCCTGTGAAAAATTGCCTTCCTCAAATAGGCCCCTGACCCCGGTTTCGTAAAACAGCCTTATATTCTGCGCCAGCCCGTCGAGATTCGGGAACGGCATAAGATAATGTGAAAAATTTGTGCAGTAATCCCATATATAAAGATGCTTGCATTTCTCGGACCATCCCTTAAGATCATTGACAAACCGCGCCTCAGTCGAGCAGGGATCCGCCTTTATGTAGTATTCAAGCGGCTTTGACAGCGCGCATTCTATATTACATAACCGAATTATTACGTTTTTATGCGCACATAATGTTTTTGGCGGCTTGCGTGTATATTGATACGCAAAGGTGTGAAGATATATGTCCGGATATTCGGCCGCGATGCGCTCCGCGAGTTTATTTGTGAACGCGATGACGTTTGCGGAGGGGCTTCCTTCTTTTTCGTCAAGTGTGCGGCATTTTTCACAGCGGCAATATCTTTGATTATCGTTCTGCGCGACGGAAAAAATCCTGCATGAAGGATTATCTTTTATCCATTTCTTTACGCGTTCAACCGATATTTCCAAAACGTCGGGGTTTGATAGACAAAGCTGCCCATTCTTAATGCGTTTACCGTCAATTTCGGAGAAATACTCGGGATGCGATCCGAAATATTCGTCTGGCGGAACGAGATCAAGCATGGCGTGATGAAAGTTATAAAACCGCTCCATGCCTCCCTGTTTCGGGCTTATATCGGCTTTTCCTGAATTTATTCTGTTGTGGGACGCGAAATATCCGTCGAACGCGCCGCGCCAGTAAACGTCGCGGCATTCGAACGCCGGAATAACCGTAATGGAATCACAGGCTTCGCCGTTTTCGTTTTTAATTTCAATGTCAACGGTGTCTGAGCGGGGTATCCTTATCTCATCCGCCGCGAACCATCTGATTCCGAGGAATCTTTCGAGAAATTCGTATACACCGTAAAGCGTTCCGCGCGAGGTGTCCCCGCGAATGAGTATATCCTCGCCTTCGGTCTTTATTTCGCATCCCTCCGCGCCGAGAGAAAGAAAACCTGCCGGTCTGTCATGTATGCCTCCGCGCGCGCCGCGCCCGACGAATATTTCAGGTCCGCGTCTGTCGCAGAGGTCAGAATGGTAGGGTACTATCGCATCTGTAGCGAGGTATATGTATTTCTCCAGCTCCTCCGCGGCGTATTTTGTAACCTCGTCGGCGTCACGGGATACGACGATGAAGTATTTTGAATGCTTTCCGGAGCATAACGTCATTTTCATTGCGTTATTGCCTTTCTATATTTGATAGGGACGCGCTCAAGGCTCCTTTGGGAAAAGGCTCCTTGAAAATCCCCTAAAACTCATTTGGGATTAATATAAAAACAATCCTCAGCCCATTTCAACGGATTTGTGTCGATGTATTGCCATATTTTTTGGTATTCCTGTTTACTGCGGATGATATGGTCATGGTAAGATCGTTTAAACAACGAAAATCCAATTTCTTTTGAAATTAATGTTTTGAATGATTTTATCAATTGTGGTATGGATTGTTTTGTAGGGGACGATGCCCACATCGTCCCGTTTTCTGACAAACAAATAAATATTATCATATGTATATGATTTGTCATTATCACATATTTGTCAATACCGGTAATTCTATTTATGTATTTTTCTGTGATTATGCCATATTCGGATAATTGAATATTCGGGACGATGTGGGCATCGTCCCCTACAGTAACATTTCATGTTTATCTTTGACGCATATGGTGATAAAATACGCACCATATTGGCTATAATCATAATCTTTTAATCTGTTTGTTTTTCGTTTCGGCAAATTCAAATTATCACCGCCTGTTATTATATAACTGTCATAGTATCGGATGGTATATTTGCCGTTTATTTGTTGCTGTTTATCGGAATTGCAAGCCAACGTTGCTTTTATTTATGTTCTTTTAAAATGTAAAAATGAAAGAATACCGACAGGCGTAAAATACGCGCACCAAAATTCGAGAACGGCAACTCCGATCCAATATGATCCCTGCATATCTGGTGAAAACATTCCTGTCATGGGTATAATGAAGCATGAAATAAAAAATACTCCGTGAATCAATAACAGCCATTTCAGCCACTTATCTGCTTTGGTTTTTGCTTGAATTGTTAGCCCTGTAAAAAAAGTTGATAGCGCCATAAGACCGTAACCCAGTAAATCGTAGCTGAAAAACAAACCGAATTTTTGATAATCAATAATTTTTGCCGCCTGTTCGTCCAATCCGTCCAGCCGCACTGCTGTTGTCTGTGCGAAATACACCAAAAGAATAACGATCGCATACAAGCCCGCAAACGTCAATGCACAATATCCCGCCGCTTTCTTTTGCGCTTCGCATTCCTGCAAAAACGCGCTTATCATCGGCACAAAGCTGAATGCAATAAACATACAGGTAAAATAGCTGCCAAAATTATTTCCGGCAATCATACAAAGCGCGAATCCAATCACTGAAGCACAATTTATAAGCGAGCTGACGATTCCTATTCTGCGATTCATGTAATCACCTCTAAGTTTATATTGTATGCAATTTTTTTCATTTTCTGCTTTTATAAAATTTCTGGTCTCTGATTTGCTTTTTGAGATTTCCCGGCATATTTTATTTATTTTGCTTTCAGTAAGTCTATTGCCTTTTTAATATCATATCCAGCTTTTTCGAGAACAGCACGGGCATCGGTGGCAGTTGCTCCGGTTTCCGCCTCGATCATGCGCTGCGCCCTGTTGCGCAGCTTCACGTTCGCCGGATTCATGTATACCATCATATTACCGTGTACGCGCCCAAGCTTTACCATAACACCTGTCGAAATGGTGGTCAGTACCATTTTCTGCGCGGTCGCTGCCTTCATTCTCGTGCTTCCGCTTATGACCTCCGGTCCGACGGCAGGCGTGATCGCTATATCGCAAAGAGACGAAAGCGTCGACGAACCGTGACAGCTCAGCCCGACGGTAAGCGCACCCAGCTCCTTTGCGTATTTTACTGAGCCGTTGACATATCCGGCGCTTCCGCTTGCCGAAATGCCGAACAAAGCGTCTTTCGCGCAAAGCCCAGCGGCTTTAACGTCTGCAATTCCTTGCTCCGCGCTGTCTTCCGCCCCCTCCGAGGATGCGACCAGCGCTCCGTATCCGCCGGCAAGAATCCCCATTACCGTCTCTTTTGATACGCCGTATGTCGGCGGACATTCCGCCGCGTCAAGCACTCCGAGTCTTCCGGATGTGCCTGCGCCGATATAAATAAGCCGTCCTCCCGCTTTTATCCTCTCGGCGATCGCATCTATCGCGGCGGCGATGTTTATCAGCTCCTTTTCGACTGCAAAGGCGACTGTTTTGTCCTCGTCGTTAATTAACTTTGCTATTTCATAAGCGCTCATGCGGTCAATATGAGCGCTTTTTTCGTTATTCCGCTCCGTAAGATAAGAATTATAGTTTTCCATATCGTTTCTCCATTATGTTGTATATAATTATACGGCTGTGCTGCCGCTGCAGATTGCATCGATAACAAATTAAGTTGATTATCAATATAATACTTCCGGTTCCGGAATTTGTCAACTTAAAAACTTGCCTTATAGATTATCATTTAAATTTCCGGATTTTTAATAAATAATCTCTTATAAAAAAAGGGCTATTTATTGCTGTTTAAAATTACCGCGATAATGACATAAAACTTGCTTTTGAATATTCGGTATGTTATAATCCAAAATAAGCCCATACTTTGATATGAGTACTTCCGGGAGCCGCGCATCACGCGCAAATAAATACATATGGCTTCCGGCTCGCCTTACGAAAGGCGGAGGAAGGGACAAAATGACCAAAACCAAAAAGATTGTACTTGCGCTCGCTGCGCTCGTCATTCTGATCGGCGCGTTTTACGCATGCAAGGTTTTATTCATTGACAAACCGATTGAAGGCCAAAAGCAGATAACCGTCACGGTTATCCATGGCGACGGCACGCAAAAGGAAGTCAAAATCAAAACTGATGAGGAATATCTGCGCGGCGCTCTTGATCAGAAAAAGCTCGTTGCCGGAACGGAAGACGAATACGGTCTTTTCATCAAAACCGTTGACGGCGAAACTGTCGATGATTCCAAAAAGCAATGGTGGTGCATAACCAAGGGCGGTGAAATGGTCATGACCGGTGTCGATTCGACAGTCATCGCGGACGGAGATAAATTTGAGCTGACATTTAAAACAGGATATGACTCATAAAAAGAAGGTTTTGTGCGTTCGGGATATAATTATATTCGGCATTTTTTCCGCTCTTATGATCATTTCCCAGGTCGCTCTCAGCTTTCTTCCCAACATTGAGCTCGTTTCGTTCCTTGTTATGCTGTATGTCTCGGTATACGGCATGAGGTCGCTTTGGGCAATATATGTTTTTGTCGCGGTCGAAGGGGTGCTTTACCCCTTCGGACTGTGGTGGATAAGCTATCTGTATATCTGGACGCTGCTCGCGGTAGCCTCGTATATATTCCGCTCCGCGCAAAGCCCGCTTGTCTGGGCTATTATAAGCGGTACCTTCGGGCTTTTGTTCGGCGCGCTTTGCGCCATTCCATATATATTTATCGGAGGCTTTGCGATGGCGTTTTCATACTGGGTCAACGGGATCGCCTTCGATCTGCCGCACTGTATAGGCAATTTCATTATCGCTCTTGTCCTTATGAACCCCGCGAAGAAGCTGATTATGAAGCTCGATAATAAATCCTGACCGTATTCTATACGGACGACTGTATTGCAATATAACGCATATGAAAATTATAAAAATTACCGGAGGTCAGCAAAAATCTATGAAGATTAAAATAATGCCCGTTTTCGGCACAAGACCGGAAGCAATTAAAATGTGCCCGCTCGTAAACGAGCTGAAACGCCGCCCGGAATTCGAAGTCGTGGTATGCGTTACGGGTCAACACCGCGAAATGCTAAAAAGCGTGCTCGATGCCTTCGGGGTAAAGCCGGATATCGACCTCGAAATAATGAAGGAAAACCAGACACTTTTTGATATTACCAATCTGATAACCGAAAAGATGCGTGCCGTGCTGACGAGCGAAAGACCGGACCTTGTGCTTGTACACGGAGACACGACAACGACGTTTGCCGCCGCGCTTTCCTGCTTTTATCTGTCCATTCCCGTCGGACATGTCGAGGCCGGGCTGCGGACGGGAAACATTCTGAGCCCGTTTCCCGAAGAATTCAACCGCAGAGCGGTCTCTCTTGTGGCAAAATTTAATTTCGCGCCGACCGAAACGGCAAAAAGAAACCTTCTTTCCGAAGGAACGAATCCGGCTTCCATTGTCGTTACCGGAAATACGGCAATAGACGCGCTAAAAACGACTGTGAAAAGCGGTTATTCAAATCCGCAGCTTGACTGGGCGTCAGACAGCCGCCTGATTCTCATTACGGCTCACCGCCGCGAAAACCTCGGCGAGCCAATGAAGCATATGTTCCGCGCAATCCGCCGGATAATTGACGAAACGCCGGATATCAAGGCAATATATCCGATCCATCTCAATCCTGCCGTCAGAAAAACCGCCTATGAAGAGCTTTCCGGCTGTGACAGGATAAGGCTCATCGAGCCGCTTGATGTCGTGGATTTCCATAATTTCATGGCAAAAAGCTATCTTATCCTTACCGACAGCGGCGGTATCCAGGAGGAGGCGCCGTCTCTCGGAAAGCCCGTGCTGGTTATGCGCGACACGACGGAAAGACCGGAAGGAATCGAGGCTGGGACACTCAAGCTGGTCGGGACTGACGAAAAGACGATTTACGATAATTTCCGAATTTTAATAAACGATAAAAAGGAATATAACCGCATGAGTCGCGCCTCTAATCCATACGGTGACGGCACGGCGTGCGTGAAAATCGCCGATTTCCTCGCGGAAAGCTTGTAAGAGAAGCGGGAGAAACGCAAGGGGCTCCGCCTTGACCACCGGGTGCCTTTTGAAAAAGGCCCTCGGACCCCCTAAAACTTTCCTTTTGAAAGATATAATTTTCAATGCAGACAGCAGCCCGAACCGCATCGCGGTTTGGGCTGCTGTTTTCACGTTTAACAAACTATGGTCATTATGGACGAAAAGCTTTATTTCTTATTGTATAATAAATGATTATATTATATTCTCAAGAAGCGAGTTTTTGGACAATGCCGCGATTAAGGAAGCGGCGAAGTGCAGCGAAGTCTATTACGCTCATCCATACAGCAGCTGGGAGCGCAGCAGTAATGAAAACGGTAACAGAATCCTTCGGCGTTTTGTTCCTAAGGGGACAGACATTGGCAAACTGACAGAAAAGAACTGCAACGAATAGAGGACTGGGTCAATAATTATCCGAAAAATTTTCGGCTACAAATCCGCCAATGAAATGATGGTGGCATAGATCAGGTGGCTCGAAAAATTTCAAAAGAATATTTCTGATTTAATCTTATTAACTCGGCATTTAAATAATTACCGCTCAAAGAGAGAAAAGACTTTGGTATATGGGCTTTTCTCTCTCATAAAACAATGCTTATTTAAATGCCGTTTTAATAACTGATAAAAAACTGCAACAATTAAACTTGCAATTTTTAGTACCGAAGGCCGCTCAAGACAATTCTTGACATATTGTCTAAAATATGATACAATTAAAAAAAATAAAATAATCGGAGGTAACAACCTTGAAAACACTTCTTATAAAGCTTTCCACGATAGAAGACGTCCGCAATTTTGTCAACGCGGTGACAAAATGTGATGCGGAAATAGATCTCACTTCCGGCAGATATATAGTAGACGCCAAATCCATAATGGGTATATTCAGTCTCGACCTTTTAAACCCCATTACAATGAAAATCAACGGCAACGGCGATTACAGCAGACTTATGGCCGATATAAAGCAATTTATAGTTGAATAACAGCTTATAGATTTTTGAATTTCAAAACCGCATGTTGCTTTAACCCCCAAATGTCGATTACCATTTTTATCTCATTTAAATGCCGGAACGATTTACGGACGCGAAATTCGCGTCCTGTTTGCCGTTCCGGCACGTTTTATGATATGTCTGTTTTTTATATTCTACATTCAGCAGACATTATATAGAATTTGTTTATTTAGTTGCGGCGCAGATTATAATTTATTGATTTTGTGAAATCATAATCTCAACTATAATGATTCATTAACTGTATTTTCAAAAACTTTCTCGTCTAAATGTTCATCAAAAATTAACAACTGCTTAAGTTGCATATATATAAAACAGAGTTATAATATTCTTCTGCCGATATAGTAATCTGCGGATTATCATCAAGCGGCGGAGGATTACCGTACTGTCTGTGTGCAGGCCGGCAGAAACCGGACGCGGCATCATGGACATCAAAAAAACTTATTTTTATTTTATCATGAATACTTTAATTCTGCTATAAAAAAGAAAGGCATGACAAAACAATGGTCATTACCGATAAATACGGCGTACCCAAAACAGACCCGACAATTTTTTCTTATATTATAACGACTCCCGACGATTTCGATCCCGCGCGCGACAGACTTCCCATGATCGTGTTTTTGCACGGCTCAGGCGAGCGCGGAGACAATATCGAGCTTGTCAAGATACACGGTGTTTCAAAGCACTTTGCCGCAATGGGTGATAAGCGCAGCTGTATAACTCTGAGTCCTCAATGTCCGTTTGACGAAACATGGAACATGCATATAAAAGAGCTGAAGTCTTTAATAGATTATATCGCAGATAAATATAACGCCGATAAAAACAGAATTTCCTGTACCGGGCTCAGCATGGGCGGTTTTGGCGCATGGGAGATCGCCATGGAATATCCCGGATATTTTTCCGCGGTGGCTCCGGTATGCGGCGGCGGAATGGAATGGCGCGCTTCTCTGATCGGAAATACACCCGTATGGGCATTCCACGGAGAGGATGACGATACTGTTCCCGTCGGCAGAACAAAGGACATGGTCAAGACGCTTAAGGCCGCAGGCGGAAACGTGAAAATTACTCTTTATCCCGGAGTGGGACATAATTGCTGGGATAACGCATATGACAAGGAGGAGTTGATTGACTGGCTTCTGTCTCAGTCAAAATTAATATAATGCCGTTTGAAAGAAGCATATGCTTTTATAATTACGATATCGATGAAAACAGTCGTTTACGCGTTTCCTCCGTCATGCATAATATGCAGCAGATCGCTCGCGAGGATCTTGAGCTAGAGGGACTCGGATATGAAACAATGCGCGACCATGGCTATGTTTTCGTTCTCACAAAAATGCGCATGGAGTTTACATCTCTGCCGGAGGCATATAAAAAGAAATTTACTTTAGGCTCGTTTGCCCGCGAAATTCGCGGAGCAACCTTCTTCAGAGATTTCTATATGGATACGCCGGAAGGCGAAAGGCTTCTCGCGGCAGCGAGTACATGGGCGCTTATGGATTACAATGCGCGGCGTCCGCTTCGTCCGTCGGCTCTGTATACACTGAACGTTCACTTTCCAGACCGTTCAGTCGGCTTTGATCCCGAACGAAAGATGGCTCCTGATATTGAGCTTACAAAAGTCGATGAGCGGCGGGTATATTCCTCGATGCTTGACGAAAACCGCCATCTCAACAACTGCGTTTACGCCGATCTTTTATTTGATTACGCAAAAAATACATATGTCTCTCCGTCTATCCAGATCGATTTCTGCGGTGAGGCGCATAAGGACGATATAATAACTGTTTATATTGCCACAGGCGAAAATTTTGATTTTTTGTCGGGATTTAACGAAACCAGGGGAAAGAAGTGCTTCGACGCAATTATTCGCGAGCGTACGAATATAGCCGCGGTAAATGCGACCAGGCTTGAGACAGAAACGGAAACAAAAACAGAAACATAATAAATAGTTAATATTTACTAAGTTAAAGGAAAAGGAAACGAAAAACGAAGGAAATATATAATCATGTCAACAAAAAACGAAAAAAGATTCGTATATTGCGATAACGCTGCGACAACAAGGGTATTGCCCGTAATTGCAGCGGAAATAATGCCGTATTTTACCGAAAATTACGGGAATCCGTCGAGCCTTTATTCAAAAGGCCGGGACGCGAAAAAAGCGCTTGACGATTCGCGCGCGCGAATTGCCGCCGTGCTTAACTGCCTTCCGAATGAGATATATTTCACGGGCGGCGGCAGCGAAGGCGACAACTGGGCCATAAAGGGCGCAGCCAAAGCAAACCAGAAAAAAGGAAAGCACATTATTTCCACCAAAATAGAACACCCCGCCGTGCTTAACACTCTCAGCTCGCTTGAAAAAGAGGGCTTTGAAGTAACTTTGCTTGATGTATATGAAAACGGCATCGTCCGCGCCGAGGATTTCAAGGCCGCGATACGTCCTGACACCGTGCTTGCCGCGATAATGACGGCCAACAACGAAATAGGTACGGTTCAGCCTATAAAGGAGCTTTGCGCGATAGCTCATGAAAATGGAGTGCTCTTCTTCACCGACGCGGTGCAGGCGGTCGGACATATTGACATAGACCTCAAGGATACGGGAGTGGACATGATGTCCTTTTCCGGTCACAAGATTCACGCGCCGAAGGGTATCGGGGTATTATATTTAAAAAACGGCATTCGTGTAAGCAATCTCGTCGATGGCGGAGGGCAGGAACGCAAAAAGCGCGGCGGAACCGAGAATGTTCCGGGTGCGGTCGGCACAGCCTGCGCGCTTGAGCTTATGTGTTCCGACTGGGGAAGAACGAAACGTGCCGAAATTCTCAGTCTCAGAGAAGAGCTTTGCGATGAGCTTCTTAAAATTCCGTATATCAGGCTCAACGGCGACCGAAATCGCCGTTTGCCCGGAAATATAAACATTTCGTGCGAATTTATTGAAGGTGAATCACTTATACTGTGGCTTGACATAAACGGTATCTGTGCTTCGACCGGTTCGGCCTGCTCTACGGCATCTCTCGATCCGTCTCATGTTCTGCTTGCGCTCGGGCTTTCTCATGAAACCGCACACGGCTCTTTGAGAATCACGCTTGACGTAGAAAATACATGCGAGGATATAGAATACATTGCGTCCACCGTACGCGGTGTTGTCGAAAAGCTGCGAGCAATGAGCCCGCTTTACGATAATGTTCTGAAAAGCAAATAATATAGGAGGATAAACAAATGTACAGCGAAAAAGTGATGGATCATTTCACCAATCCCCGCAACGTTGGCGAGATCGAAAATGCCGACGGCATCGGCGAGGTCGGAAACGCCAAATGCGGCGATATAATGAGAATGTATCTGAAAATAGACAACGATATAATCACTGATGTCAAGTTCAAAACCTTCGGCTGCGGTGCTGCCATCGCGACAAGCAGCATGGCCACCGAGCTGATCAAGGGAAAGAGCATAAAGGATGCGCTTAAGCTGACTAACAGCGCGGTCGTTGAGGCGCTAGACGGTCTTCCCCCGGTAAAGATTCATTGTTCTGTCCTTGCCGAAGAAGCGGTCAAGGCCGCGCTTGCAGATTATTACAGAAAGACCGGACGCGAGATCGATTTTGATACCGGCTGCGACGGCTGCTGCGACGCCTGCGGAAAGCACTGAACAGAGACGGGAAGCGTTTGCTTTCTTTGATATGGGAAGCAGCTTTCTGAAAAAAGAAGAACTCTTATTTGAACACGCATAGAAATATTCATCCCCGGAACAGGCGAGGCCTGTTCCGGGGATGTGCGTTTTGGAGGGGGAAGTTTAAGTACGGAGAGTATCTGCCTTGGATTTGCTTAATAAATCAATCCATGTTTATTAGTCCGTTTGTGTCTGGTACATTATCCGGAATAGTATCGATGTTATCATACTCAGATGTGTTAAGCGCGGGCTTGTCTTCAACATCAAAATAGATTTTTCCTTCCGGATATTTTGCTTCTTTATATTCGGTTGGGATAAACTGTTTGATAAACTCAAGCGAAAACGGGACATAAAGGTAAGTACCGACTATTTTATAATAATAATCATCTTTTTCGTCTATTATAGCTACTTTTATACTATGAGGACAATTAAAATCCGGATTTAATTTTTTATCATAAAATCCAGATAAATAATTATAATTTTCTTGCGAATTCATATAACAAAGTTTAATAATATATCTCTTATTCTCAACTTGAAAATCGCAATATTTATTTTTAGAATAGCCACTGCCCAAATCATACTCGAATATCGTCCATTCAATCCCGTTTTCTATTTCTTTTGATTCTTTATATGTTTTCCTTGAATTCTCACATAAATTTATAAACCCTTGCGCACTAATATCTTGATTCATATATTCAATAAATTTTTCTGTCATAGTATGTTTATATGATAAAACACTAACATCGATCCTTGTTTTTTCATATGCATCTTTCCTATCTGTGATATACAGATATCCGTAAGATCCGCTCCCGGAAAATGTAGAAAGCCAATGTTTATACCCTTCCAACTTGGCAGGAGTGTAAATCTTAGTAGGCAGATATATTGGTATATCTTTATGAGAATTTATTAAAATAGCCAAATTGATCTTCGATATATTGAGATTAAATACTTCGTCGACGAAGTCCTCATATTTGTTAAAACAAATTGATCCCATTTTCATTGCAAGATCGGCGTTTACTTCGGCATTGCATTTACTTGCATCCAGAACAGGGCTTCCGTCTTTGTCGTATGTCACTTGATAAAACGCTTTCTCATCTACATATCCACATGATGATATAGCTGATGCGAATATGAAAATTATAAGTATATAAATAAATAATTTATTGATCATTGTAGTTTCCTCCCATTAATTTCCGACGTGATGAATTTTATTGAATTTTCCATTTACTAAAGTATTGCAGCTTGAGCAAAATGGTAATTCATTATTATTCAAAATATCGCGAGCAAATATATAACTACTATCAGACTCATAATATTCCATTATACAATTCCATCCATTATTAACATCATGCCCAGATCCGTATACATCCGGAAGACCAAGAGTATGGGCAAATTCGTGAGAGTACACGATCTGGCTGTACGCATTTCTATCATCATCAAGATCATATGTATATCCGTAAATACATACAACAGGGCGTGATGATATAGTGTTGTTATATGCATCATAAAGTCCAAGAACTGATGCAAGAGCAGTCGGATGATAATGTACTCCTCCGGAAAAATAACAATAAGCGTTTACATTCCTGTCCATCCAAAGTGAGTATACAAAATTATCATAACGAGGTGTGTAATATACATTGTCTGATAGGACAGCGTGGCTTTTATGATGTGCACTCGCGCATACCACTGTGGTAATATCTGGATATATGCTGAGAACAGAATTACAGTCATTATCACAAACAGCATTTAAAACAGAAGGGTTATGACATGTGCATGTACAAGCAGAAGAACAAGGCGAGCCATTGTTTCCGCATGAACATCCAGCTGGTCGGTGGCAATCATCCGCAATCGATCTTCCAAAATTTGTTGATTTATATTTCAAATTGAAACCATATCTGCCATATACCGACTGCGCAAATCCCATCGCATCTTCAATATAATTAACACAGTTGCTGTCTGCGTTTTTATAATACGAAAGGTCATATTTATTTATCAGATAAAACGTATTTAATTCGCTTATAAACCAATTTGTATTATTTGATAAAGTATTGCTGACGGAAACAGAATTTCCACTTCCGTATAAGTATTTCGAGTTGTTTGAATACGGAGAAATTCTGTATGTACATTCAGTGTAATAATTAAATTTCCATCTGCATGTAGAAGAGTTATACGTAGACGTATATCCGACAGATTGATTAGAAAAGCTCAGATATAAATCTCCATTATTATTAATCTGATCGAGGCTCTGTATCGTAAAATATCCGTTTCCAACATGATCAAGACGCCATCTTATTGAACTGTTCGGGTCAGGAGTCTCACCGAAATTTGTAAAACTTGCTAGTGATACAGAATTACCAGCATATAAATAATAATCATTTGATTTATTCCTATATATATAAACGTAAAAAACAGCCCGATAGGTGTCAACTTTTAAAAATATTTTCAAAAACTTTTAAATATTTTTTACATACAGGAAAATACTTCATAATAAATATGTTCATATTACTATTGCCATATTATCACCAATGGCAACTTATGTCAACGATTATTTTGTTATATTCGGAGGTTATAATATAATTATTTATTACATAACGAGAAATCAGGCTTTATGCCGATTACAAATATATTCTATATAATGAACACAGTCAGTAATGCAAAGCGTAAAAAAGCATCCCGAACCGCGATGCGGTTCGGGATGTTGTCTGACTCGTTTGTTTGATTTTTCTAAAGGTAAGTTTTCGGGGGTTCGAGGACCTTTTTCAAAAGGTACACGGCGCGTCAAGAGGCGGAGCCTCTTGCGTTTCTCCCTTTATGCTTACAAAATTTTTGCTCCGCGTTAATTAAGAATTTTCGATCCGCGTTGATTAAAGAATTTTCGATCCGCTGTCGCCGTCGACAAAGAGGATAGCGCTGTCATGGCGGCGAAGGATGGAGGCCGGGCACTTTTCCGTGATGTCTCCGGTAACGGTGGCAAACACGGCGTTTGCTTTTGTTTTGGCGGGAACCATGCAGAAAAGGTTCTTGCCGGAGAAAAGCGTCGGAATGGTGAGCGTGAGAGCATGGGTCGGAACATCGGAAAGCGTCTTAAAGCAGCCGTCGTTGACCTGCTGCTGACGGCATATAAGGTCAAGCTCTACGACCTTGACGGCCTTCGGATCGTTGAAAAACGCTACATGCGGATCGTTGAAGGCGATATGTCCGTTTTCGCCTATTCCCATGCAGACGATATCTACCGGATGATCGGCGAGCAGCTTTGAATAGCGCGCGCATTCGGCGTCGATATCGGGATTAAGCCCGTTGAGATAGCTGACGGACTTAAAGGGCGCCTTTGAGAAAATACGGTCGCGAAGGAAATTGCCGAAGCCCTGGGGCGCATCCTTTGCGAGCCCGACATATTCGTCCATGTGGAACGCGTTAATACGTGAAAAATCGATCTCGGGGTCGGTATAGAGCGATTTGAGAAATTCGTTCTGAGAAGGAGCGGCGGCAAAGATCATATTGATCTCTGATTTTTTCGCAAGAAGCTCTTTCATCTTTTTTGCGCACGCGGCGGCGGCATATGCGCCCATCGCGGCTCTGGTATCAAAAATTTTTACGGCAAGCTTGTCTTTTTTGAATTCTTTTATAAGAGCCATTTTAATTGTCCTTTCGATTTACTTGGCAAGATATACAGTGTTTCCTCCGACTATAGTACGGGAAATATTGACGGAATCGTCAAATACAACTATATCGGCGTCATTTCCTGGTACAAGAACGCCTTTGTATTTAAGACCGAGAATTTTCGCCGGTGTGGCGGAAGCCATTTTAACTGCGTCGCAGATGCCGGCGTCGGCATATCTGAGCATATTGCGAACCAGCCGGTCTGTGGTAGCCACACTCGCGGCGAATGCCTTTCTGTCTGGCATTTTGGCGACGCCGTCTTCAATTATGGCGCGCTGACCGTTCTTAAGGCTTCCGACAACTGTCTCTCCTTCATTCATTCCCGCTCCACGGCATGAATCCGTACAAACGGCGACCTTGTCGGCGCCCTTTGCCTTGTATATATACTTGAGCATGGATGGAGGAAGGTGGCATCCGTCCGCGATTATTTCCACAGTAAAATCGTTGATCATGTATCCCGCGTCGATCAGACCCGGGAAGCGGTATGAATTGATGCGGACAAGCCCGCCCATTCCGCTGTAAAAATGGGTGATATTCGTATATCCGTTTTCATAAGCTTCGATTGCGTCATCAAGCTTTGCGTCGGAATGACCTATCGAAGCGAGTATTCCGAGGGATTTCAGATATCTTCCGAGCTCCATTCCTCCCGGCAGCTCGCTCGCGATTGTCCAGCGCATAATATGCGGGCAATATGAGAGGATTTTTTCGTAATGTTCTTTCCTTGGCGGGACTATATATTTCGGATCCTGGGAGCCCTTTTGGCTGTCCGCAAAATACGGGCCCTCGAGGTGAAGACCGGGCATATTCGAGCCCTTTTCGTTGAACTTAAGGGCTTCTTCGTAAATATCGAAGAATTGAAAAAGCTCCTCGTCGCTGCACGTAAGTGAAGTCGGGAGAAGTGTCGTCGTACCGTGAGACGCGTGAAGCTCGGCGGCGCCGAGGAATGCCTCAACGGTGGCGTCCATGAAATCATGTCCGCCGCCGCCGTGTGTGTGCATATCTATAAATCCGGGGGTAATATAGCTCTTTTGGCAGTCAATAACATTATAAAGCGCGTCGCTTTCCGTGCAGCGCTTTCCGACGAAGGTTATCTTTCCGCCGGAATAGCAGAGTTCACCGTTTTCGATTACCCTGTAAGGAGTAACTACTCTGCCGATAAGCTTTGTATCCTGTAACATGATATGCCTCTTTTATTTTGTTCTTGATTTGAGCTCGTCAAGCTGAGCGCGAAGCTCCTTCGGGAATTTATCGTCAAATTTCGAATAGAATTCTTCAATTCCGGCGGCCTCGTCTGCCCAGAGGGATTTATCGACTTCAAGAATGCCCTTGAGCGTATCGAAGGACATATCAAGACCTTCAAGATTGATGTCCTCAGGCTTCGGAACATATCCGATTGCCGTATCGACTGCGTCAACCTTGTCATCGCAGCGGTCGAGAATCCATTTGAGAACACGCATATTGTCGCCGAAGCCCGGCCATATGAACTGCCCGTTGTCGTCCGTACGGAACCAGTTGACATTGAATATCTTCGGGGCGTGCGGGATTTTATTGCCCATCTCAAGCCAGTGAGCAAAGTATTCGCTCATATTGTATCCGCAGAAAGGAAGCATTGCCATCGGATCGCGGCGGACAACGCCGACCTTGCCGGTTGCGGCAGCTGTTGTTTCGGAGGCCATTATAGAGCCGACGAAAACGCCATGCTCCCAGCTTCTTGCCTGATATACAAGCGGAGCGGTTTTCGCGCGGCGTCCGCCGAAAACTATTGCGGAAATCGGAACTCCGGCCGGATCGTTGAATTTTTCTGAAATGCAGGGGCAGTTGATCGCCATAGCGGTGAAGCGTGAGTTCGGGTTCGCGCCCTTTTCGCCGCTTTCGGAATCCCACTTTTCGCCCTTCCAGTCGATCGCGTTTTTGGGCGGATTCTTATCAAGACCTTCCCACCATACGGTGTTGTCGTCGAGATTATGCGCGACATTCGTGAATATGGTATCTCTGCGCGTTGTGGCGAGAGCATTGGGATTTGATTTGACGTTTGTTCCGGGAGCCACGCCGAAGAAGCCGTTTTCGGGGTTTACTGCCCAAAGGCGACCGTCTTCACCTATACGCAGCCAGGCAATGTCGTCGCCGACCGTCCATACCTTATATCCCTTCTTCGCGTAATATTCCGGCGGTATAAGCATGGCGAGATTTGTCTTGCCGCAGGCGCTGGGGAATGCGGCGGCAATATATTTGACCTCTCCTTTGGGATTTTCAAGTCCGAGGATGAGCATGTGCTCTGCCATCCAGCCTTCGTTCTTTCCGAGGAAGGAGGCTATGCGGAGAGCGAAGCATTTTTTACCGAGAAGCACGTTTCCGCCGTAACCGGAGTTGACTGACCAGATGGTTTTATCTTCCGGAAAATGGCATATATAACGGTTTTCGAGGTCAAGCTGAGCTTTTCCATGAAGACCTTTGACAAAATCACTGCTGTCGCCGAGCGCGTCGATAACGGACTTGCCGACACGGGTCATTATAACCATATTGAGTACGACGTAAATGGAGTCTGTAAGCTCAATACCTATTTTCGCGAACGGACTGCCGACGATACCCATTGAATATGGGATTACATACATCGTGCGGCCCTTCATGCTTCCGCGGAACAGCTTAGAAAGCTTTTCATAGCATTCTTTAGGATCCATCCAGTTGTTCGTTGGGCCGGCGTCTTCTTTTTTGGAGGTGCATATAAAAGTTCTGTTTTCTACGCGGGCGACATCGTTGACAGCCGTTCTGTGAAGGTAGCATCCGGGAAGCTTCTCTTGATTGAGCTTTATCATTTCGCCGGTTACGGTCGATTCCTGATGAAGCTTTTCAATTTGCTCTTTGCTGCCGTCAATCCAAACGATATTGTCCGGGCACGTCAGGGCTTTCATTTCGTCGATCCATTTAAGGACTGCTTTGTTCTGTGTCATAGGGATACCTCTTTCCTTGATATAAGGTTAATTAATGCTTATAGATTTTAAATAAAGCTTTTATATTATAAAACCCGGGTTAAGCTCTTGAAATCTGCGGCGGATCATTTTTTGCTGATGCGACGGTAATCACAATCGTTAACCATTTTATATTATAACACATAAAAACACAAATTGCAAGGAGGTATCTCTTTATGAAATGCCAAAAAAGGCAGTAAAATGATAATTATTTTGCCATAATTTATTAAGACAATGTTTCTGTAATTGCCATTCGTACGCCGGCGTGATATAATACAGAAAAATACGGAAAGAGGATGTGCTTATATGGAAACAAGTTCCGCTTCACTTTTATCGGTTATGACCTCTTCGCTTGAAAAATGCTTTGTAGATGGCAATATTGCCGATTATCCCCGCGTCAGAAAACTCAGCGGATTTCAAAATGAAAGGCTGTGCTTTACGCTTGCGCTTTCAGAAAGCAGCGCCGCTTTCGGAGCGCGTCGTGTTCTGCGGTACAGGCTGCGTTCTTCCTTAAAGAAATTTGTCAGTGTTTCCCGTATTGAAAGCGTCCCGTGCAGGATGCCGGTATATCCCGGCCTTTTTGAAAAAGACGGAAATTATCTGAGAAAAGAGCCCGGGCTTTATCCCGATGTCCTCGTTCCCGCACATGAAGGAGAAATTATCTCCGTTCCGGTCGGCCAGATCTGTTCTCTCTGGATCGACGTAAATGCCGGACTTGATACCATGCCCGCCGGTGAGCATCCGATAGAAATTATTCTTCTGTCCGATAACGGCGAACAGATAAAAACCGAAAAAATCACGCTCAGGATAATTCCCGCCCTTTTACCCGAAAGCGATATGGCGGTTACGCAATGGTTTCACTGCGACAGCCTCGCGGCTTATTACAATGTGCGTCCGTTTTCCGAAAAGCATTGGCGCATAATCAGAAATTATATAAAAACAGCCGTAAAAAACGGAATCAACACGATTCTCACTCCGGTTTTTACTCCGCCGCTTGATACGGAGCCCGGAGGAGAACGCATGACCGTTCAGCTTGTCGGAGTGAAATGCTCCTCCGATCCCGCCGAAGGCGGTGCAGAATACGAATTCGATTTTTCTTTGCTTGGTCGCTGGATCGATATGTGCCTTGACTGCGGCGTCGAATATTTTGAGATATCGCATTTCTTCACGCAATGGGGCGCTCTTCACGCGCCGAAGATTGTCGCCGGGTTTACTTCCGGAGGTAAAACGGTCAGTAAGCGCATTTTCGGATGGGATACCGACGCGCACGGCGACGAATACGGCCGGTTTCTCCGCGCGTTTCTTTCCGCTCTTATTCCGTATTTGAAATCCCGCGGAGTCGATAAAAAATGCGTCTATCATATATCCGACGAGCCGTCCGCAAACGATCTTGACAACTATATCAAATCAAAGGCTCAGCTCGGCGGGCTTCTCGACGGCTATACAATTATTGACGCGCTTTCCAATTATACATTTTATGAATCCGGCGCGGTGAAAACTCCCGTTCCGGCCAATGATCATATAAAGCCGTTTATCGAAGGCGGTGTAAAGAACCTTTGGACATATTATTGCTGCGGACAGAATTATCGCGTTTCAAACCGGTTTATTGATATGCCCTCCGCCCGCAACCGCATAATCGGCACGCAGTTTTATAAATATGATATCGCGGGATTTTTACAGTGGGGGTATAATTTTTACTTCACACATCTCTCGCGCCGCCCGGTAAATCCCTTCCAGGTGACCGACGGCGACTTCTGGGTGCCCTCCGGCGACGCTTTTTCGGTATATCCCGCTTCTGACGGAACAACGCTTGAATCGGTCAGGCTTGCGGTTTTTCAAAACGCGCTTCAGGATATGCGCGCCATGAAGCTTCTCGGGACCTTTGTCGGAAAAGACAAGGTAATCGGGCTTATCGAAGAGGGGCTCGCTTCTCCGATCGAATTCGACAGCTATCCGCACGGCGCAGAATATATTCTCTCGATGCGCGAAACGCTCAACGCCGAAATCGAGAAGCATTTGAATAAGTGATAAAAAGAATGCCAAGTTAATAATAACAAAAATTGTCACCGGAATATGCGTGCTTTTGCATATTCCGGCGATTCTTCATTATAAAGCTTTAGTTTTTGGTAACTTTTTCAGCTGCGCTCCGCTTTCGTTTTCCCGTCTTCATAGGAAACCGTGATTTTATCACCGGAGGTGATTTTGCCTTCAAGGATATCCGTGGAAAGCGTGTCCTCAACACGTTTTTGGATAGCGCGTTTGAGAGGACGCGCTCCGTAGACGGGATCAAAGCCCTCGGCAGCAAGCTCGCTCACAAGCGTTTCATCAAAGACGAGTTCGATGGCGTTATTCAGCTTCATCCTCTCTCCGACTTCATTGAGCAGCTTGCGGGTAATTGCGCGGATGTTATCCTCGCTGAGACGGTTAAATATGACTATCTCGTCCACGCGGTTTAAAAATTCTGGGCGGAACAGCTCCTTTAACGCCTTGCTGATGCTTTCCGCGTCACGTTTTGCGGTATCCGCGGCTTTTTCAGAGAGCGAGGCGGTGGTGAAGCCGGAGGCTTTCAAAGCGGGAAGATCGCTTGTACCAGCGTTTGAGGTCATTATTACGACCGAATTTTTGAAATCAACGGTACGTCCGTGGGAATCTGTGAGAATGCCGTCGTCGAGAATCTGCAGAAGCAGATTGAATACGTCGGGATGAGCTTTTTCGATTTCGTCGAACAGTATCACGGAATAAGGATTACGGCGGATCTTTTCGGTAAGCCGGCCGCCGTCGTCAAATCCGACATATCCCGGAGGCGAACCGATAAGTTTTGAAATGCTGTGCTTTTCCATGAATTCCGACATATCAATTCTAATAAGCTTATTCTGATCGCCGAACAGAACCTCCGCGAGAGCCTTTGAAAGCTCTGTCTTGCCGACGCCGGTGGGACCGCAGAATATAAAGCTGCCCGTAGGACGTTTGGGATCGGAAAGCCCTGTACGGCTGCGTCTGATCGCGCGGGCGACCGCGGAAACAGCGTCGTCCTGACCGATCACGCGCCGCTTAAGTTCTTCCTCAAGGCCAAGAAGCTTTTCAGAGTCGCTTTTCAAAAGACGCGCGACAGGAATTTTTGTCCATTGAGTTATAATTTCCGCTATGTCGTTTTCGTCTATGAAGTTTTTTGCGCTGTTGGCTTCTTCAAAAGCCTTCTTTTTAGCTTCGAATTCATCCGACAGCTTTTTTTTCTGCTCAAGCAGCTCCTTGGCTTTCTCATAGCTTTCGGATTTAACGGCTGAGCTTTTCTGAACCTCAAGCTCGTCGATCTGTTTTTGAAGTCCGGCTATATCCTCGGGCAGCGCTCCGTTTTTAATACGGATGCGGCTTTGCGCTTCGTCTATCAGGTCGATGGCTTTATCAGGGAGAAATCTGTCGCTGATATAGCGTTTTGAAAGCCTTACGGCGGCAGAAATCGCTCCGTCAGTGATCTTGATCTTATGATGCGCTTCGTATTTCGGCTTAAGGCCGTTAATAATGGCTATGGATTCTTCTTCGGTCGGTTCGCCGACGAGAACAGATTGAAATCTGCGTTCAAGCGCGGCATCTTTTTCAATAGTACGGTATTCGTTGAGTGTAGTCGCGCCGATAACCTGCATTTCGCCTCTTGCGAGAGCGGGCTTTAGAATATTGGCGGCATCCATCGCGCCTTCGGCCGCGCCGGTGCCGACGAGGGTGTGTATTTCATCAATGAAAAGTATGACGTCTCCGGCTTTAATGACCTCGTCGATCACGGCCTTTATTCTTTCCTCAAATTCGCCGCGGTATTTGCTTCCGGCGACTGCCGCCGCCATGTCAAGCGCGACGACGCGCTTTCCGCTGAGCGTTTCGGGCACCGCGCCGGATGCGATGCGCTGAGCAAGTCCTTCCGCGATCGCGGTTTTGCCGACTCCCGGTTCTCCTATCAAACAGGGATTGTTTTTCGTACGGCGCGACAGGATCTGAATTACACGGCAGAGCTCGGTTTCGCGTCCGATGAGCGGATCAAGCTTGTTTTCCTTTGCCAGAGCGGTGAGGTCGCGCCCGAATTTATCGAGAGTGGGTGTTTTTGTGTTTTTTTTCTGCGCTTTTGTGTTTGTTTTGCCTGTGTCGGCTCGTCCATCTGAAGGAATTTCAGATTCGGAGCTTTCCTGACCGTCAAATTCGGAATTCCCGTAAAACCTCGACTTTATTTCATTGACGATCATTTCGGCGGTGATATTTTCATCCGAAAGGATTTTTACCGCGAGAGAATCGCTTTCACCTACGAGAGAGAGCAAAATATGATATGTGTCGACAGCTTCCGCGCCCTCACGCGATGCCCAATAAGCCGCGTTTTTAATAATACGATCGGCGCGCGGTGTTATCTGGGTTATGTTGGTGTCGGTTTTTTCGCCTTTTCCGGCATAGGATTCTGTGCGGCTTTTGATATCGTCGATATCTCCGCCTAGCGAGGATATGATCTCCGCCGCTGCGCATCCCAGATTTGTCATAAGCCCGATCAGGATATGTTCGCTGCCAATATAGTCGTGCCCCATTTCAGAAGCTGCCTTTGCTGCCGAATTCAACGCTTCCGCGGCTTCGGGAGTGAATTTATAATTATACATGGATTTTCACCTCTTTATTAGTTTGGAATTTAAATAATTACCGCAAAAAGGCTTATTTAAATGCCGTTTAATTACTGATAGTTTATGATTGATTCAGAACGTCTCTTAGCTTGTCCGCTCTGATACTGTCGCGTACTGACGGACGCTCTGCTTCGCGGTCCGCAAGAGCGAGGTGAGCCGGCATCAGATTTGTAATAAGCTTGTCTGCTTCTGCGTATGAGCACATATTATCCAGCCCGATTTCACGTCCCATACGTATGCAGGAATATATATCGGAAAGCTCTGCGGACGAAATGCGCCGTGCGAATTTAGCGGTGCCGAGAGCGCGGTATATCCTGTCCTCTGTTGCGGCCTGAGTATGCTTGATGAGCGATGTCCGTTCACGGCGTTCGCTTTCTATTATACGTCTTGCTATGTTTTCAAACCACGTTATTATTTCGCTTTCGCTTCGTCCGGCGGAGGAACGGTTGGAGATCTGATAAAGCATTCCCCACGCTTCAGAGCCTTCTCCATAAATGCCTCTTATGAGGCAACCGGTTTTATCAATGGCATCTATAAGCGAATTGATTTTGCCGGACATAGTAAGAGAGGGCAGGTGGAGCATTGCCGAAATGCGGAACGCGCAGCCCAGATTTGTAGGACAGGCTGTCAGATAACCCAGCTTTTCGTCGAAGGCTATGGTGAGCTTTTCGGAGATCATATCGTCTGCTTTTCCGGCTGCTTCGTATGCGGAAGCGATATCAAAGCCCGGAACGATCGCCTGTATTCGCATGTGATCCTCTTCATTTACCATAACGGAGAGCTTCACACCCGATGCCGAATCGGCATTCTTTGCTTCGATCAGCATTCCGTCTGCGGCCTGCGCGAAGTCGGGGCTTGAAAGATGGCTTTCGACATAGCTCAAGCGTTCGATTTCGGAGAGCTTTGAAAAATCAATAAATGAGAATTTATCCGGATTGAAAACCGCGCGTATTTTTTCGATCACTGAAGCTTTTCCTGCCTTGTCAAGTCTTTGCGGAAACGGCGTGTTTTCCAGATTCCGCGCAAGGCGAACTCTTGTTGAAATGACGACATCGGAATCTTTTTTGTTTGAGTTTGTATTCTGCTCTTTTGAATCAAAATTATCTGACATATGAATTATCTCCTTTGTGTTATGATGGCGGATGTTTTATGGGGCTTCGCTCCGTTCCCCGCTTAAGGACTCTTTAAAAAGCGTTTTATTAACTCGATATTTAAATAATTATCGTTTTAAATAATAATCCCTTAAAATTTCATTTGGGGATCTTGAGTTTCTTGACAGGCTTCTTTTCAAAGAAGCCGCGCGTCCTTTTATATTATTTACCTTCGTTTTCGATTGAACGGATTTCGTCGCGGAGCTTCGCGGCTGATTCATAATCCTCGTCGGCGATGGCTTTTTTTATTTTTGCCTTGAGCTCTGAAAGCTTCTGAGCGTTTTTATTTTCAGAGGTGGCAGGCTGTTGTTTTACTTCTGCTTTCTTTTCTCCGCGTCTTAAAAAGCTGAGCGGCCTTTTACCCTTGTGTTCGCCCTTTGTCAGTGAATTTGTGTCAAGATACTCAGAGAAGAAGCTGTAACAATTGCCGCAGCCGAATCTGCCGGAATTCGTTATATCTGAAATCGTCGAATGACATACGGGGCAGGCGGCGCCGGGGCCTTTGAGCGCGTGGGCCGTAGACTGGTCAGAAAGCTTGTTTGTGCCGAACATTGGCAATCCGAAAAACGAATCGGAGAAAAAGTTGTCGAAGATAGAAGCAAACGCGGGCTTGAAGTTGAATGCGTTTTTAATACCAAGCTTTTCGGCGCATTCAGAGCAAAGATTGCGCTCTTCTGTTTTTCCGTTGATTGTCTGTTTGTAATAAACGTTGGCGGTATTCTTGCCGCACTCGTCGCAAATAATGTTTTTCATAATAATAATCTCCTTTATATAAATTGTTTAAATTTGTTTTGGATTTTTACATTGCCGCGAGCCGCAGGATCACCGAGCGAAGCACGCAGGCTCTTACTGATGAACGCGTTTCTTTCTGAAGCGTATCCATCGCCCGTTCACTCATGACTGACAGGAGCAAAGCGGCCTCGCGCTCTGTGATGATCTCATCTTGCATAAGATGAAGGATGAAGGCGCGGGCTTCATCATATTCGATTGAATCACCAACTGCGCTGTATACATGCATCAGATACTGCGCCTTGTCCAGATGAACGCGTGTGATTCGGATGAATCCGCCGCCTCCTCGCCTTGATTCGACTATATAGCCTTTCTGCGGAGTGAACCGTGAGGTTATTACATAATTGATCTGGCTCGGGACGCATCCCATTCTGGTGGCGAGCTCATTGCGCCCTATTTCAAGCGTACCGTCGGAATCGTTCAACATTTCTTCTATCAGACGCGCTATCTGTTCTGATAATATCATTTGATAATCGCTCGCTTTCTTTTGCGTTTGACTTTGACTTTCTTTGACCTTGGTTATATGATACCACCATATATATAAAAACGCAAAGTCAATAAAGGTCAAAGAAAGTCAAAGCCAGCCTACTGATCCCGGAAAACCGGACTGAAGCTTATTATTTCTCACCGAATCTCATTTTTCCTCAGCTTTTTGTTGATTTTCATGTAAGTTTATTCTATACTGGTGTTATTGAAACAAATCGAAAGGTCAGAAGCTAATCGGATAAATATGAGGATGAGAAAAAAGAAGCACGGCGAAGAACGGATTGCGGCCTGTTCGGACATCATGTGCGTTACGCCGGAGGAAAACCGCGGAAAGTGGCGGCAATACTTGGAGAATAAATGCGGACGGCCTCTTCCGAGAGGCATTGAGCTGGAAATCGGGTGCGGCAAGGGCGCGTTTATCGCCGCGACCGCCGCAAAAAATAATAACACAGGTTATGTCGCGCTGGAACTTGTGAGGGATGTTCTCATCCTTGCCATGGAAAAGGTTATGGCGGAAGGAACGGACAATATCGTTTTTTCAAATTGTAACGCCGAATTTTGTGAAAAGTTTTTCGCGCCGGGAGAAATTTCGCGGATATATTTGAATTTTTCAGATCCCTGGCCTAAAAAAAAGCACGCAAAACGTCGTCTGACCGCGCCTGCCTTCCTCACTGCCTACCGCAATATGCTTTCAACCGGGGGAGAGATACGCATGAAGACGGATAACGCCGCGCTTTTTGAATTTTCTCTCGAAACCCTTCCGCAAAACGGATTTGATATATTATTCAGTACAAACGACCTGCATAATTCCGCCCTTGCCCCGGATAATATTATGACCGAATATGAAAAGAATTTTTCAGAAGCCGGAAATAAAATTAATATGCTCATCGCCAAAAGATCAGGTTAAACGGGGACGACGGGCTTCATGAAAGGAGCCGAAAAAATGAAGACATTTAAAATCAACAATAACGATGCGGGGCAGAGGCTCGATAAATTCGTGCAGAAATCGACATCGGCGCTTCCTACGTCGCTTTTATATAAATATATCAGGCAAAAGCGAATAAAGGTTAACTCAAAACGCGCGGAAATTTCTTTGAAGCTATGCGAGGGCGACATTGTCGACATGTATATCCCGGAAGAATTTTTCGCCCCGGCCGACGATAGCTATAAAAGTCTGAAGCCTCATCTGGATATCGTTTATGAGGACGAAAATATACTGATAGTCAACAAGCCCTGCGGAATGTCGTGCCATCCCGATGAGGAGCAGACCACCGCGACGCTGATAGACTTTATTAAGGCATACCTTTTTCGCTCAGGCGCTTATGTTCCGGATTCGGAGGCGTCGTTTGCCCCGGCACTGTGCAACAGGATCGACAGGAACACCTGCGGAATCGTCATATGCGCTAAAAACTCTGCCGCTTTACGCGAGCTCAACAGGCTCATTAAAGAACGGCGTGTGGTGAAAAAATATCTTGCGCTTATCCACGGCAAGCCCAAAAGCAATCACATGACGCTTACGCATTATCTGAAGAAAAACGCTTCGGAAAAGCTCGTAAAGGTATACACAACGCCGGATTCCGGCGGACTTATTGCGATTACGGAGCTTTTTTTATTAAGATACGACAAAGAAAAGGACATTTCGCTTCTGGAGCTTATTCTGCATACCGGCAGAACGCATCAGCTCCGCGCACAGCTCGGATTCGTCGGTCTGCCGATGGTCGGCGACGGTAAATACGGCATAAACCGCGAGGACGCGCGCGCCGGATACGATCATCAGGCGCTCTGTGCATATTATTTAAAGCTGCTCCCGGAGCAAGGCGACCTGCTTTATTACCTCGGCGGGCGTGAATTCACTGTCGTCGCCGATGACAGATTCACAATGTAAATAGATAAAAGCAAAAACGGCATATACGGAATGTAGGAGCGTCCGTTTTATCATAAATTAAAGAGGATTGATTTTAAACCAATGAAAATGCGCGGTATTTGCCCGTAAAAAGGCAGATACCGCGCTGATTCTATTGCGGATATATCAGGTTTTGGTGGCGAAGTTAGCCGTAGAAGCGAAAATTTTTTCCTTACCCTATCAGCACTCCTCCGGTTTCGCATCTGAATGCGTCTCCCGGCTTTATATCGGCGTAATATTCCGATTCTCCGTCGCGGATCTTTGTTTTACCGCCCATTCCGCGGCTTTTTTCGCCGCGTTCCCAGGATGTATCCTGAAGAGCGAACGGCATATCCGAAACAAAGCTTATACGATTGCCGCCGGATTTTATTTCGTTCATGTAATATGACGAGGGCTTTTCGTAATCGTCGGAGGATATCACAGCCACTCTGCCGGAAAGCAATGAAGCTTCGGGCATTTCGCCCGCAATTTCAATTTCAATATGTCCGGAAGTATAGTCAACCTCGGTAATGGTTCCGTTATAATATGGATTTTCATGCTCCGGAGTTATAAAATCACCCGCTCGCGCTATGGTATATCCGTATGCCTCGGCGTATACAAGCCTGCCGGATTTATACCTGAAGAGCGCGAAAAGCGCGTCTGTCGTATATTCCGTTCCGGAGATATCGGAAAACGAAGCTTTACAGGAGCTGTCATGGCATGAAATGACGATGTCTTTGTATTCGCCGCTCTTGTATTCAACTTCACATCCGACCGGAGCGAAGCAGGGTGTGTTTTTATTAAATGACGCATTTATTAGTTGCAGCGGCTTTACGCGCGAAATAAACCGGCTGCCTTTATATGGCTCGAGAATATGGGCAAACACACATTTTTCGTTTTTTGCTTTTGTTGTCTTGCGGTGCATTACATAAGGAACCCAAGGCGATTTTCCACGCTCGAAGCCTCCCATTTCGCCATACGCCCTTATGAGCTTCTCTTCGGAGGCATCATTGGGTACAGATATCTCCGATACGGCCAGTCCTACCTCAGAAGCATGACGGAAATTCCATTCCGCTCTGTGCTCTTCATCTATGTTCGCCTCTGCGTCTGCTTTCATCCAGGCGTAATCCGGCGCGGAATACAGCGTGACATCTTTTCCGGCAAGCGTTCCGGAAAGCTTTTCCCTTTTTTTTATTCCGGAAAACCGGATGTTTTTAAAATCCAGCCCGATACCCGAGGTGTTGTAATCGTAAAAGCTTCCGCCGTCGGCATACGCGAAATCGGCCGCAAAGGCGTTTTCACCGTCAGGCGCGGTTATGAGCGCCGCGGTGCGTCCGTAAAAGCATCCGGGATACGCTCCGGAGTTTTCCATCGATGACAGCTTCACGCGGCTGCCATCGATATGCGCTTTCAGCGAGGAATATGAGCGGCATTGGCTCTTTCCGTCGATAATGACCACCATACAGGCGCCGGAGCTTTGCTCCCATTCATGCCATTTTGAATCGGCCCATGTATAAGGATATCCGCCTCCGCCCGCCAGCAGATGATATCCGTACGCGCCGAGCCACAGCCCGAGCTTGTCGCCGTGGTCATGCGGAGCGGACGGCTGGCCGTACATAATAAGATGCTTTGTGTTTTCAAGACTTGTTCCCGAGCGAAGTATGCTTGTCTGCGAATCCTCTAGAAGCACTGATTCCGGAACGCCCGCGTCTTCCGATTTAAGCTTGTATATACCGCTGTCCGGAGCGCACGCAAGCAGCAGCATTGTTTCGTTTATAGAAGCGGAATCAAGGTTATCCAGTGATTCTACGCTTTTTACTCTTTCGCTCTCAAGCTCCTCCGGAGTATAACCTGACAGCGCGACAGCAATCATCCGTTTCAGATTTTCGTTGTGTGTCCTCGTGTACACCGCTTCCCAAAGAGGCGAATACGGAGCTTTGCTTTCAAGGCGGGATTGTTTTATGGGTTCGTTGTTGTTTATCTGGGTATCGCCGAAGGCCGGAGTGAGGTCTCCGCACAAAAGCTTGAAATGAAGTGAAATGATACTGCCGCAGTTCATTTTCGAATCGTCAAAAAGGTTAAGCACGCGTCCGTCAGAATATTTATACATATACGAGCAGTTGGGATACAGCATCATCTCAAGAGAAATCAGCTTTTGATACTCCATCGAATCATACGCATATCTGCCGTCGCGGTAATAACAGTTTCGTATTTTTGACATAAACGACATGTCTCCGCCGTAAAGCGTGCTGTCCATCAGGCTGTCGCTGCCCATGAAAGCGGCGACGAGCATTTTCAAATGAATCCATCTGACAGAGCTGTCATGGGTGACGCCCTTGTTTATATCACATAAATCGATCGCATAAGGTATCATTTCATGTACGGCGCGTTTGATATTAAAGGGATTGTCTTTGCGGTTTGTACCATCAGGCGCGGGAGCTTTTTCGAAAGCCGCCGTGAGCTGATCCGACAGTGCGTCCGCGGCGTCGTAAACGATATCCAGCGCGTTGAAATAGTTGATCAGCATGAAGACCTCTGTCGTCGTCGGCTCCAGCATTTTCGCCATATCGGTTATCGTCCCGTCGCCGCGCCCGCCGTTCATATACGGATACAGATCTGCAATCCTGCCGAGGATTAGAAGAGCGCGCAGCGCGTATTTATTTTCGCCGGTCAGAAGATAAGCATACGCGAGATTAGATATGGCATAGAAATTATCAACGCCGCTTGTTTCCGGACATGCTTTTTTATCCGTTATCGTCGGGGCGTAAGGTATTCCCGTAAGCACCGAAAGGTTGTAAAACCGGTATGCCGCCGTGAACATATACTGCACGCCGGGATTCGGAAAGCCCTCAGGGGCAATAAAACCGCTGCCATCGTCATCTAAGACGATTTCCTCTCCTGTTGAGGGATTTTTTATCACACAGCCGTTTTTGTACCACACTCCGGTCAATGGATTGTAATATTCATACGGCCTTTCAATGCACATCTGCAGCGAATTACGGTTTCCTCCTGTGACGGGATCTCCGTAATACTGTCCGGGGGTGGCTGCGCGCGGATTGGCCGCCGGAAGCATATCGAATATCTCCGCGTCGGTTTTTCCAATCCAGTAATTTGCTTTTGCAATTATTTTGGCGGCAATTTCTCGTCCCCAGGACGTTTCGGCCGCGTTTCTGCGCGCCGTCTCGGCGTCTTCAGGTTTTATAGAGAGCATAAATCCATGCGCTTTTTCTGCCATATATGAATGAACATAACCAGGCAGGAATGTCTTTTTCATTACTGTGTAATGTTTATCATTAAGCCGCGCTGTTTCATCCGCATATCGGTCCGGGTTCGTTCCGGCAGGCATGTTTTTTTCGAAGAACAGCATTCCGCTGCCCTGTCCGCCAAGTTCTTCGCCGTAATAGCTTGTATCCATCGGCAGACCTGACCATCTTGACGAACCTTGGCCGCTTTGGCGTATGATGTTGAATCTGATAAAAGGCGCCTCGGCTCCATCCGGGCGCGCTTCACATGCGAAAAACGTCAGCGGTACGTATATGTCCGCTCCGTATTCCGACTCGAGACGGCGGAAATCAACGCGTATTTCACCTTCTTTTGGAGTTCTTGCGATCATTTTATTTGTATATTCCACTATTTCGGAGCATCCGTCGGCATAAAGCCTTATGGCTTTACAGTTATGGAATTTTCTCTCCGAGCAGGCCGGATCAAACCAAAGGTCGGTATTATCGCCGCTGTATCCGAATTTGTCATATTCGGCTTCTATACGGAATATGGCGGTACAGCCGGAGGTGTATGCCGAAAACAGAGTTTTATGTTCCGCGGCATTATTTGTATATTCGTATTTCATGCCGGCATCCCGCGGCTCGGGAATTACCGCGGGATCGGATACAGCTATATAATAAGGGTATATTGTGCTCATTTATGTTTATCTCACATTCTGACAATTATTAATGAAATTATAATGCCGCGGCTGCATATTGTCAATATGGCAGACAACCTATGTGGTTGTAAAAACTGCATGTATAATAACTCGGCCAATTATTAAAACGGCATTTAAATATGCATTGTTTTATAAGAGAGAAAAGCCCATATACCAAAGTCTTTTCTCTCTTTAAGCGGTAATTATTTAAATGCCGAGTAATAAAGTATTCGCGTACCTTTAAAAAGCAAACGGCGCCGCATGTTACTGCGGCGCCGCATATCTGAAGCTTGTTGAGATAATTATTTCTTATACGCTTCGTATGCTTTTCTGAAAGCAAGAGCGCATTCCTCAATATTCTGTTCCGTCCAAGATTCGTTCGGATATATGATAATCGTGTCGTCGAGAGCCTTCGCTGCGTTAGGAAGGTCAGCAAGCGAATAACGTTTTTCTTTATCGCCCTTATACTCGGGAGCGGCCCACGGATATCCACTGTTGCCGAATACTATGCGCTCGGTATACCATTTGCCGATATAAGGAGTGGCGGCGTAATGTGTGTTACAGCCGATTCCTTCGGCGGTAACAGCAGCGCAGAAGGTATTCTTATCAACGTTCACCTTGGAGCCGTCGAAAATAAGGCGGAGGAACCAATAAGAAGGCTCTGCACCCTTAGGCATCGGAGCAAGGCGGACAACCGGAACATCAGAGAGCTTGGCCATGATAGCGTTAATGACCTCACGGCGTTTTTTCGCGATCGGAAACATCTTTTTAATTTGAACGCGACCGATAGCGCAGTGCATGTCGTCCATATTGAAGTTGAGAGAAGCCATGACATTTTCATTTTCGTTCGTGCCATATGGCTTACCACGGTCAGCAGCCTGTCTTAACTTCCAATAGAGCTTCTCGCATTTGGTGAATACAAGACCGCCCTGTCCGCCGACACAGGTGTGCTTTCCGAACATCATAGAGAATCCGGAGGTGTCTCCGAAAGTTCCGACCGGTTTGCCGTTTATTGCGGCGCCATGTGACTGAGCGCAGTCTTCTATGAGGTATATACCTTTTTCCTTTGCAAACGCGCTGATTGCTTCCATATCGCAGGGCTCACCGGCTATATGTGCGACAAGTATTGCGCTTGTGCGTTCAGGTGAATATACTTTTTTAATTCCTTCAAGGCTGATATTAAAGCTGTCTTTTCCGCTGTCTGCTATTATCGGGATGCAGTTCATCATCACGATAGGCATAATTCCGCCCGGATCCGTAACAGGTCCGCAGATTATTTCAGTAAAGGGCTGAATGTCGAGCGCGCGGAGGGCAACATAAACGGAAGTGGTTCCGCCGTTTACACATTCGGCATATCCGCCGCCGAGAAGCTCGGAAAATTCTTTGCCGAGAGCGGTTCTTTCCGGACCGTTATAACCCGGAGCCGCGCCCGCGTCAATAGCTTCGTCGATTATACGGTTGCATGCCGCTTTTTCTTCCTGGCCGAAGTGATGTCTTGCGGCGAGGGGCGCGGTAACGGCACTTTTGCCGCCATTGATCGCAAGAGCGGCTTTGGCTTCACAATTACTCATAATATTATATCTCCTATATTTATAATTATAGTCCCTTTGGGATATATACAAATTAAGTATACCATATAAAAGCAAATAAATCAATCTTTACGAGAATTATTTTAAACGCATATTGCATAAAGACATCATTTGGCATATAATTAATTTGAGAGATACTATTGAAACATTAATGAAATAATGGATCATAGATATTATTAATAATTGCCGCCTTATTATTAAAACGGCAATTAAATAAGTCTTGTTTTATTAGAGAGAAAAGTGCATATACAAGAGCCTTTTCTCTCTTTTAACGGTATTATTTAATTGTCGAGTTAATAAAATATACTCATAAAACTGTAAGGAGCTGAGATACATACATGCAGACAATCACCGAAAAAGAGACTCTTGATGAAATCCGTCACACACTCAAATGCTTCGGTCTGCCTCACGAGGAGATTTCCGTAGAGCTGATTGAAAACGGCCATATAAATTCTACATATAAAGTTCATATCATCCGCAACGGTATTGAAAAGCCTTATATTGTTCAGGCAGTCAATACCTATGTATTTAAAAACCCTGTCGATATGATGGATAATATCGGTAAGGTGACCGCACATATCAAAAAAAAGCTGATCGAACGCGGAGAGCAGAATATTGAACGGAAGGTTCTGCATTTTTGCAGCACAAATGAAGGCTTTTACTATGTACATGGCAGCCAAAACCGTTTTTGGCGTGCGTATGCCTTTGTTGAAAACTCAAAAACTTATGACAAGGTTGAAAACCCGCAGCTGTTGTTTAACGCCGGGCGCGCTTTCGGCGAATTTCAGATGATGCTCTCGGATTTTCCCATGAATCAGCTCCGAGATACGATTCCGGATTTTCACAACACAAAGAAACGTATGGCTGCTTTTTTCGACTCCGTATATAACGATTTCTGCGGTCGGGTCAAGGATATTCAACCCGAGATTCAATTTTTCAAGGATAGAATCGATGTCGCCGAAAAGCTGATCAATCTGCAGGAAAAAGGCGTTATCCCTCTTCGCGTCACACACAACGATACTAAATACAACAATATCCTGATGGACAGCGAGACAAATGAAGCTTTATGTGTAATCGATCTCGACACCGTCATGCCAGGGCTCGCCGCGTATGACTTCGGCGATGCCATTCGCTTTGCCGCAAGCACTGCCGCAGAGGACGAAACTGACCTTTCAAAGGTTTCCATCAATCTTGAATATTTTGAAGCATTTACGAAAGGCTTCATCGGAGCCTGCGGGAGATTCTTCACCCCTGCAGAAATAGACACTATGGCGTGGGGAGCGCGCATAATTACAATGGAGCTGGCCTCCAGATTTCTTTCCGACTATATCAACGGGGACAAATATTTCCGCATACACCGCCCCGGCCAGAACCTTGACCGCGCTCGCTGTCAAATTCAGCTTGTTTTTGACATGGAACAGAAATTCGACAAAATGTGCGCCATCGTTGATAAATACAGATAACATAAAAGTAACTGCTGCGATAACGCAAATATCTGCTGCTGATTTTTTCTTTTCAAGTGTCAGTTCCATCTTTTTCATAAAGTCATGCTCCATTGTTTTTTATACCATAATGAGCTCTTTGATAGGATCGGAGGACTTTTCTTCAAAAGTCCTCCGATGCTTTCTGAATTACATTAAATTGTTATTATATATTGCTCTTTCACCGCCGACAAATTTCGGTCTGCGGCGGCACAAAACCACATTTGCTTCACCGATTTTTTTTATCTCGCATCTTACCGGAACGCAGACGGGAATTATATGCATCCCTATAAGCGTGTCGCCGATATCCATTCCCGCACTGGCTCGTACTTCTTCAACAGCGGAAGGAGCATCAAAGCGCGCATACGCCGTAGTCGCGAAGGCTCCCCCCGCATGAGCGTGAGGAACGACGTTTACTTCCGTAAAACCGTATTTTAAAGCGCACTCTCTTTCGACTATAAGGCTGCGATTTAGGTGCTCACAGCATTGAACGGCAAGATATAAACCGTTTTCTTTGATTATCGGATATACTCCATCAAAAACCGCTTGGGCGGCATCCATACTGGAAAATGTGCCTATTTTTTTTCCGCATATTTCACTGCTGCTGCATCCGATTACAAAAACATCTCCGGGCTTCAACTTAGCAACAGCCAACAAAGAGCTTATTGCCTGAGCCGCCTGAGACTTTATTTCGTCATACATAATAACACCTCTTAAATAATGACAGCGGACGGTTAAGCCCGGCATTTTGCCGACAAGCCCAAACCGCCCGCGGGTCGTTTTACCGAAACAGTCTACCTGTTCGGATCTATTATTAACTCGGTATGAGAATAGTCCATATATCAAGGCCTTTTCTCTCTTTAATTGGTAATAATTAAATTGCCGTGTTAATAATTATTCGGCTTTAGCTCCAGCCTTTGCTTCCTTGGTAGCAGCCGGCTTGGGTTCAACCGCTTTTTCTTTTTTACTCGATTTCTTTCCCTCGGGCTTATGTTCAAAACCGATCAATTCGATCAAAGCCATTTCTGCGCCGTCACCGCGGCGTGGTCCCATTTTAAGGACTCTCGTGTATCCGCCTGCGCGTTCCGCAAACGTCGGCGCGATGTCGTCAAACAGCTTTTTAACCACATCCTCCTTGGTTATAAAAGCGAGTGCCTGTCTTCTGGCAACCAAAGTATTGGCCTTGCCGAGTGTAATCATTCTATCCGTTAAGCTCCTGAGCTCCTTGGCGCGGGTCACTGTAGTTTCAATGGATCCTTTTTCCAAAAGAAACGTGACCTGTCCTTTCAGCATGGACATTCTATGGTCAGTTGTCATGCCGAGCTTTCTTGATCCGGGCATTGTCTTTTCCTCCTGTTGTTTTAGGAAGCCTTATTCGTCGTCCTTCTTAAGTGATAAGCCTAAGCTGGCGAGCTTTTGAATTACTTCCTCGAGTGATTTCTTTCCGAGGTTTCTGACTTTAATCATTTCATCCTCGGTCTTATTTGTCAGATCCTGTACGGTGTTTATTCCGGCGCGCTTCAAGCAGTTAAAGGAGCGAACCGACATGTCAAGTTCCTCAATGGTTATCTCAAGAACTTTTTCTTTGATGGTCTCGTCTCTGTCCACCATTATTTCGGTGTGTTTTGCCTCGTCCGAAAGGTCGACAAAGATATTGAGATGCTCGTTGAGAATCTTGGCGGCGAGCGAAATGGATTCTTTTGCGGTGATGGTTGCATCGGTAAGTACCTCTATGGTAAGCTTATCGTATTCCATCTTGTCTTCTACGCGTGTGTTGTCAACCGTGTAATTGACATTGTAAACAGGAGTGAAGATAGAATCCGTATATATGGTGCCTATCGAAGGCGCGCCGAGTTGTTTGTTGCGATCGGAGGAAACATATCCTCTTCCGGTATCAAATGTCAGCTCCATATAAAATTTTACGCCCGCTGATACCGTCGCGAGATGATGCCTCGGATTGAGTATTTCGATATCCGAGTCGCATTTGATATCACCGGCGCATACTTCGCACTCGCCGGTGACGTCTATTATGACGGTCTTCGGTTGATTTGAATGCAGCTTGGCTGTGATGCCTTTTACATTCAGTATTATTTCGGTTACATCTTCTTTAACACCCGTTATCGTGGATATCTCGTGAAGGACGCCATCGATCTTTACACAAGTCACAGCGACTCCGGGAAGCGAGCTCAATAATATTCTGCGAAGGGAATTCCCGAGGGTGATGCCGAAGCCTCTTTCGAGCGGCTCAACCGAGAATTTACCGAAAGAGCCGTCCTCGCTCTGCTCGAGAGTGGTTATGCTCGGTCTTTCTATTTCTATCATTGAATAACCCTCCTTGATTAATTCGTTTCCATACTTTTGTCGACGGCTGTCTCCGCCGATATTTTCAAATCAGATTATCGCGAGGGTGTTTTTACTTGGAATAAAGCTCTACTATAAGGTTGTCCTGAATTTCGAAATCAATATCGCCTCTTGCCGGCAAAGCCGTAATGGTTGCCGTGAGATTTTCCTTATTTACGTCGAGCCATTTGACCGATGACTTTCCTTCGATGCTTTCGGCAACAGCTTTGAACTTCGGAAGGTCGCGGCTGGAAGCCTTTAATGCGACGACATCTCCGGCGCTGAGCGTCATTGAAGGAATATTTGCTTTTTTACCGTTCAAGGTAAAGTGACCGTGAAGAACGAGCTGACGCGCGTCTCTGCGGCTTTCAGCAAATCCGGCTCTGTAGATAACATTGTCGAATCTTCTTTCGATAAGTATGAGCAGGTTGTCGCCTGTCATGCCTTCTCTTTTTTCAGCTTTTTTAAAGTAGTTTCTGAACTGAGTCTCAAGAATTCCGTAATATCTCTTTGCCTTTTGCTTTTCACGGAGCTGTAATCCGTATTCCTTGACATTCTTGCGTCCCTGTGCATGCTGTCCGGGTATCTGATTGCGTTTTTCTATGGCGCACTTGCCCGTATAGCAGCGGTCGCCCTTCAAGAACATTTTACAGCCTTCTCTGCGGCACTGTCTGCATGCGGGTCCGGTATATTTAGCCATTTTCTCTGCCTCCTTTTATTATACGCGTCTTCTCTTGGGAGGACGGCATCCGTTGTGCGGAATGGGTGTGACATCCTTTATGAGGATTATGTCGAGACCGGCGGTTTGGAGAGCGCGGATTGCCGACTCTCTTCCTTGACCGGGACCTTTTACATAGACTTCAACAGTCTTCAGTCCGTGCTCCATTGCGAGCTTCGCCGCAGTCTCGGCGGCGGTTTGAGCAGCGTAGGGAGTCGATTTCTTCGAGCCCTTGAAGCCCATTTCACCTGAGGATGCCCAAGAAAGAGCATTACCACTCATATCGGTGAGCGTAACTATCGTGTTATTGTAAGTTGAGCGGATATGAGCGCAGCCTTTTTCAATGTTCTTGCGTTCGCGGCGCTTTTTATTGACGACTCTTTTTGTTGTGGTTACTTGCTTTGCGGCCATTTTCGTCGATCCCTCCTTATTTCTTCTTATTTGCTATTGTCTTAACGGGGCCTTTTCTTGTCCTCGCGTTGGTCTTCGTCCTCTGTCCTCTGACAGGAAGACCCTTGCGATGGCGAATGCCTCTATAACAACCGATATCCGTCATTCTCTTTATATCATAGGCGATGTTTCTTCTAAGATCGCCTTCAACGGTATATCCGTTTTCGATCACTTCGCGGAGACGGGCAATTTCGTCGTCTGTCAAATCCTTGACTCTGGTATCTGGGTTTACTCCGGTCGCAGAAAGGATTTTATTTGACGAGGTTCTTCCGATGCCGAAAATATACGTCAAGCCTATTTCGACGCGTTTTTCTCTCGGAATGTCTACGCCTGCTATACGAGCCATACTTTGATATCCTCCTTAAAAAGTTATCCTTGTCTTTGTTTATGCTTCGGGTTTTCGCAAATCACCATTACGGTGCCTTTTCTTTTGATAATCTTACACTTCTCGCAGATTTTCTTTACGGAAGGCTTTACTTTCATTTCGGTGACCTCCATTGCATTATTATCGCCGCACAAGCAGCATGCGGCTTTACTTACAGCCGGCGAGTGATCCTTCCCTTAGTCGGGTCATATACCGAGACATCGAGGAGAACCTTGTCACCGGGGACTATTTTAATGTAGTTCATACGCATTTTCCCTGAGATATGCGCGATTATTATCATTCCGTTCGGGAGCTTTACCCGGAATGTGGCGTTCGGGAGCGTTTCCGTCACGACGCCTTCAAATTCCATTACATCGTCTTTAGGCAGAAAAAATCCCTCCTTATGAGATTCAATCCGGGACGGTCAGGATCTCGATACTGTCCTCGGTGAAGGTCACGGTGTTTTCATAATGCGCCGCGAGCCCGCCATCGGCAGTTACAACCGTCCAGTTATTCGAAAGAGTTTTTATTGCAGCGCTGTACTGACAGATCATCGGTTCAACAGCAAATACCATTCCCGGCATCAGTCGTGGACCGCGGCCGCTGCGGCCGTAATTCGGTACGTCAGGGCTCTCGTGAAGATCCTGACCGACACCATGTCCGACATATTCTCGAACCACCGAGAATCCGGCGTCCTCCGCGGTCTTTTGTACGGCCGCCGAAATATCGCCTATACGTTTTTCATTCGGTTCTCCGGGTTTTCCATCGGGCTTTGCCGCAGAAATTCCGTTATAAAAGCATTGTTTTGTTATGTCTATCAGACGCTTTGCATCCGCGGAAATGACTCCCGCTCCGAACGTATCGGCGCAGTCGCCGTGAAAGCCGTGATAATATGCTCCAACGTCTATGCTCACGATATCACCTTCCGATAAAATCCTTTCGTCAGGTATCCCGTGAATTATTTCCCCGTTGACGCTTATGCACGCACTGGCCGGAAATCCGTTATAATTGAGAAACGACGGAACAGCGCCGTGACTCTCAATATATTCGCGAATTTTCTTGTCGATCGTTATAAGCTTCGCTCCGGGGTGTACAAGCTCTCCGCCATAACGGAGAGCCGACGCCGTTATACGGCAGCTCTCGCGGATCTTTTCGATCTGCGTCTTGTTATAAAGCTTTATCATTTATTCCAATTGCCTCAAGCGTAAGTCTCGTTGTATCCTCAAGCTTTTCCTGACCGTATACGGTCACGAGCTTTGTCTGCGCCTCATAATAATCTTCAAGAGGCTTTGTCTGCTCGTGATATACCCTCAGACGGTTTTTTACTGTCTCAAGCATATCATCAGCTCTTGTCACAAGCTCACCGCCGCATTTGTCGCATCTCGTCCCTTTTTCCGCTTTTGACGGATTGTAGATAACGTGATACGTTTCGCCGCAGGCCTTGCACACGCGCCTTCCGCTCATTCGCGTTATTATGTCTTCGTCAGACACATAGATATTTATTACCCGGTCAATGCCGAAACCCATTTTATCAAGAGCTTCGGCTTGTCCGGTCGTTCGCGGATATCCGTCGAGAATGAAGCCGTTCTTGCAGTCCGGCATGCTCAGTCTCTCCTTCATAAGCGCGTTAACGGTCTCGTCCGGGAGAAGATCGCCCTTTTCTATTGTTTCCTTTGCTATCTTTCCGAGCGAAGTTCCGTTCTTGATTGCTTCTCTTATCATCGCGCCTGTCGATATTGCGGGAATATCAAGCATATGACCGACATTTTCGGCCTGTGTGCCTTTCCCGGCTCCCGGCGCTCCGATGAAAATTATTTTCATTTAACTTCCTTCTTTGCTTATTCCAAGAATCCCTTATAGTGGCGCATTGTGATCTGCGAATCGAGATCTCTCGTCGTTTCGAGCGCAACGGACACAACTATGAGAAGGCTCGTGCCGCCGAAGGAAAGCGCACCGAAGGAAATTCCGAAGGGATTTGTTATCCATCCTATTACGATCGGTATTATTGCGATTATTCCCAAAAAGAAACCGCCAATCAGCGTAATTTTTCTGAGAACTCTCGCTATATAATCGCTTGTCGGTTTTCCGGGGCGCATACCGAGGACGAAACCACCGTTTTTCTTTAGATTGTTCGCAACTTCCACCGGGTTAAACGATATTGCAAGGTAGAAATATGAGAATGCAATAATAAGTAAGAAAAGCACGACAGCATATGGAACGCTTTGCATTGAAAAGAAGTTGTTAAGGAATTTATACCAGAATGACCCTGCTTCGGGCTGCGGGCAGAACATAGCGATCGTAGCCGGAAGAGTGGCGATGGTGCTGGCAAATATAATCGGCATAACGCCGCTCATATTGAGCTTCATCGGCAGGAACGTACTCTGACCGCCGTACATTTTACGCCCGACCACACGTTTTGCGTATTGGACAGGAAGACGGCGTTCCGATTGAGACATAAATACAATGAATGCAACTATCAGAACAGCAACAATGATCATTGCCGCAAAGATGAGGATCGTATATCCTTTATACAGTGAGAACTGCGCCACGAAAGCGCTGCCCATTGTCGGGATCGCGGAAACGATGTTCACGAAAAGAAGTATCGAGATACCTTGTCCGATGCCTTTTTCCGTGAGCCTTTCGGAAACCCACATGACCAGCACCGCACCGGCGGTCTGGCACATCATGATAACTATGCAGGCAAAAAAGCCGGGCTTTGTTATCGCGTCGATTTTCGAGCTGTTAAGAGTCGCATAATATCCGTAGCTTGTCAATATGCCGAGAGCAACCGTGAGATAACGGGTGATCTGGGTTATTTTCATTCTCCCGTCCTCATCCTTGGACAGTTTCTCCAGCGACGGAATCGCTATTGTGAGAAGCTGTATAACGATCTGGGCGGTGATGTACGGAGATACCGAGAGCGCGAATAAAGTCGCGCGTGAAAAGGTGTTTCCTGAAAGAATGTTGAAGTACGATAATATCGAGGAGTTCGCGCTTGAATTAAACCAAGCGGCGATCGCCGTCGGATCAATAAACGGGAGAGGGAGCACGCAGCCGATTCTGTAGATCAGAACGATTATTATTGTATAAACGATCTTTTTGCGGAGATCCGGGAGCTTCCACGCGTTTACGAACGTCTTGAACACTTAGATCACCTCTGTCTTTCCGCCTGCGGCTTCTATCTTTTCTTTAGCCGCAGCCGAAAAGATTTTAGCTTTAACCGTAATCTTTTTGGTGATATTGCCATTTCCGAGAACCTTGAGTCCGGAGAAAGATTTTTTGATAAGTCCGTTTTCAATAAGGTCTTCTATTCCGACAACCTGTCCGTTTTCGAACATGTCGAGATCGCAGACGTTAATTATCGCATAATTTGTTGCGAATTTCTGATTGTCAAATCCTCTCTTCGGGAGTCTTCTGTAGGCCGGTATCTGTCCGCCTTCGAAGCCGGGGCGAACACCGCCGCCTGAACGTGCGTTTTGTCCTTTGTTTCCCTTACCGGCGGTTTTACCGTTTCCGGATCCGGTGCCTCTGCCCTTGCGGTATGCTTCTTTTGTGGAGCCGGGCGCCGGGGAAAGTTCATAAAGCTTCATGTTTTTTCCTCCTTATATATTTCTTAAGGGAAATCAGTCAACCTTTTCAACCTTTACCAGGTGCCTGATCACATTGATTTTGCCGTTGGTGACCGCGCTGTCTTCCTGGACAGTCTCGTCTCCGATTTTTGTCAGCCCGAGAGCGAGAGCGGTTTTCTGCTGTTTTTCAAGTCTGCCTATTAAGCTTTTGGCGAGTGTTATTTTTAGTTTGGACATTGTTAATCCTGCCTTTCTGCGTTTCGCGCGGGATCCCGGCTCAGCCGAGGATCTCCTCGGGAGTCTTATCCCTCATCTTTGCGACTTGTTCAGCCGTGCGGAGAGTTCTCAAGCCCTCGAAGGTGGCCTTTACAACGTTGGTTGGGTTATTTGAACGCAGACACTTTGTTCTGACGTCCTTTACACCGACTTTGTCAAGAACGCTTCTGACTTTTCCTCCGGCAATAACTCCAGTTCCGGGAGCAGCCGGCTTCAAAAGCACTCTGCCCGCTCCGTAAACGCCGATAATCTCATGCGGGATTGTCGTGCCCTTGAGCGAGACCTCTATAATGTTTTTCTTTGCGTCTTCGATTCCTTTTCTCACGGCTTCAGGACGCTCCGCGGCTTTGCCGAGTCCGCATCCTACATGCCCGTTTCCGTCACCGACGACTACCAGCGCCGTGAACTTACGGACACGTCCGCCTTTTACGGTTTTGGAAACGCTTTTTACATCGACCACGACTTCTGTAAGATCAAGAGTCGCGGCATCAATTCTTCCTGCCATCTCTTCCTCCTCCTCAGAACTTGAGTCCGCTTTCGCGGGCGCCTTCGGCAAGCTCTTGTATACGTCCGTGATACAGATAGCCGCCTCTGTCAAATATGACTGAGGAGATACCCTTTTCAAGAGCGCGTTTTCCTATTATCTGACCGACGAGTCTGGCGCCGGCTTTATTGCCGCCGTTTGCGGCGAAGTCCTTTTCGTGAGAGGAAGCCGAAACGAGCGTATTCCCCGTTGCGTCGTCAATTATCTGAACGATAATGTGATTTTCCGAACGGTAAACCGAAAGACGCGGTCTTTCCGCAGTGCCGGATACCTTACTGCGCACTCTTATGTGACGTTTCAGACGGCTATTGTTTTTATTGATTTTTGAAACCATTTAATTCCGCTCCTTTCTTTATTTACCTGCTTTGCCGGCTTTGCGGCGGATCTTTTCGCCGGCATACTTGACGCCTTTGCCCAGATATGGCTCCGGCGGACGCTTCGATCTTATTTCAGATGCGACTTGTCCTACCTTCTGCTTATCTGCTCCGTGTACGATAACCTTGTTTGGATCCGGTACTTCAAAGGTTATTCCATCTTTTTCATCAAAGAAGATCTCGTGCGAAAATCCCAGATTAAGCACGAGCTGCTTTCCCTTCAGCTGGGCTCTATATCCGCCTTCGCTGATTTCTAGCGTTTTGGAAAAGCCCTTAGTCACACCGGCTACCATATCCGCGATGAGCGCTCTCGTCAGACCGTGGAGAGCTTTGATATTCTTTTCATCGCTTTCTCTGGAGCAAATTATGTGATTGTTTTCCATGTTTATTTTAATAGCGCTGTTGAAGGTTTTTGTAAGCTCGGTCTTCGCTCCCTTTACGGTAAGGGTGCTTCCGTCAAGTGTCACTTTGACTCCGGCCGGAACCTCAACGGGCAATCTTCCGATTCTTGACATTTTACCCTCCTTACCAAATGAAGGCGAGAACTTCTCCGCCGACATTTTCCTTTCTTGCGGTTTTGTCGGTCATGATGCCTTTGGACGTCGATATAATCGCAACGCCGAGACCTTTCATGACTCTAGGAAGCTCCGCGGCACTCGCGTATATACGGAGACCTGGTTTTGACACCCTGCGAAGCCCCTGAATTATTCTTTGTTTACCGGGACCGTATTTCAATACAATTTTGATCATTCCCTGCTTATCATCTTCCGCGAGGGAGTATCCTTTGATGTAGCCTTCGTCTAAAAGTATCTGAGCGATTGACTTTTTAACGTTTGAAGCGGGAACTTCGACCGTTTCGTGTTTTGCCGAATTCGCGTTTCTGATACGCGTGAGCATATCGGCAACAGCATCTGTAATCTGCATTATTATTCCTCCTGTGATATGCGCACAGTATACTTTCCGTACTTATGCGCAAAATTGCCGTCAGTCTTACGGCTTTCCGTTTCGGTCTTTTACCAGCTTGCTTTTCTCACGCCGGGAATTTGGCCTTTATGTGCCAGCTCTCTGAAGCATATACGGCATATACCGAACTTACGCAGATAAGCATGAGGCCTTCCGCAGATCTTGCAGCGGTTGTATTCACGAGTAGAAAACTTCTGCGGCTTTTGCTGCTTGAGTATCATTGATTTCTTTGCCATCGAATCTCTCCTTACTGCTTGGCGAATGGAGCTCCTGCGAGTTTTAAAAGCTCGCGAGCTTCTTCGTCGCTTGTTGCGCTTGTAACGATATTTATATCCATGCCTCTGATCTTATCGATCTTTTCATATTCGATCTCGGGGAATATAAGCTGTTCCTTCAAGCCGAGTGAATAATTTCCGTGTCCGTCAAAGCCGTTCGGGTTGATACCCTTGAAGTCGCGGACGCGGGGAAGAGAAAGATTAAAAAGCTTATCGATAAATATATACATTCTCTCGCCGCGGAGTGTTACCTTTGCGCCGATTTTTGTGCCTTCGCGGAGCTTGAAGTTGGCGATGGATTTCTTTGATACTGTCGCAACTGCTTTCTGTCCGGATATGGCTGTTATATCGGCGATAACGCTGTCGATAATTTTGGAATTATCCTTTGCTTCGCCCGCGCCAACGTTGATGACAACCTTTTCAAACTTCGGGATCTGCATTGTGGATTTATATCCAAATTTCTTCATGAGAGCGGGAGCTATGTCTTTTGCGTATAATTCTTTCATTCTTGACATTTTCTTTTACCTCCCGATCAAAGTGTTTCGCCGCATTTTACACAAACGCGAGCTTTTTCGCCATTTTCGAGAACTTTTGTTTTTGTTCTCACGCCTTTATCGCATTTCGGGCAATATACGTTTACTTTATCGATATAAAGCGCACCTTCGCCCTTCACGATTCCGCCGGTTTCGCCCTGTTTTCTCGGCTTTACGTGCTTGGATACGAAATTGACCCCTTCAATTATGACCTTGCGCTCCTTAGGGCTTACGGAAATGATTTTGCCCTTGTTGCCTTTTTCGTTTCCTGAGATCACCATTACGGTGTCTCCTTTTTTAATACTAAGCTTACTCATTTTCAATATCCTCCGATTAAAGCACTTCGGGTGCAAGCGAAAGTATCTTCAGATAATCTTTTTCTCGAAGCTCTCTTGCCACCGGCCCGAATATGCGGGTGCCTCTTGGAGTATTGTCTTCTTTGATTATGACCGCCGCATTTTCGTCGAATCTTACATAAGATCCGTCGGTTCTGCGAAAAGGCTGTACCGTTCTCACGATAACCGCTTTAACGACCTCTCCCTTTTTGACCATTCCTCCTGGTGTTGCCTTTTTAACGGAGCAAACCACGACATCGCCAATCCCCGCGTAACGTCTGCCCGTACCGCCCAGCACACGGATGCACATTAATTCTTTGGCGCCGGTGTTATCGGCAACCTTCATAAAGCTTTGCTGCTGTAACATTATTGTGTACCTCCTTTTTCAGCTGTTCGGCTTATTTTGCTTTTTCTAATATTTTTACAAGACGCCATCTCTTATCCTTTGAAAGAGGTCTTGTTTCCATGATCTCGACCTTGTCGCCTATGCTGCACTCATTAAGCTCGTCATGCGCTTTGAATTTTACAGTCTTTTTTATTATTTTTTTGTAAACTGGATGTTTGATGTTGTCGCTGATGGCGACGACGATTGTCTTGTCCATCTTGTTGCTTACAACCATACCGGTTCTTGTCTTTCTCAGTGCTCTTTGTTCCTGCATGTTTCTCTCCCTCCCGCTTATTCCGCTTTATTGTCGGACTTTGCGCTCTGGATCTCTTTCTCTCTGAGAACCGTGAGGATCCTGGCGATTGTCTTTCTTGTTTCGGCTATCTTTATCGGGTTGTCAAGCTGGTTTATCGCATGCTGAAAGCGAAGGTTGAAAAGCTGGTTTTTCGCTTCGCGAAGCTCTGTGTTAAGCTCGTCGGTAGTTTTCTCTCTTATTTCCTTTACTTTCATTTCGCTACCTCCTCTGCTTCCTGCTGCGCCTTTGTGACGAATTTGCATTTTATCGGAAGCTTGTTTGCCGCGAGACGCATTGCCTCTTTGGCATCCGCTTCCAATATTCCGTCCATTTCAAACATAACTCTGCCCGGCTTAACTACTGCCACCCAGTATTCTGGTGAACCTTTACCGGAACCCATTCGGGTTTCAGCCGGCTTCTCGGTGATCGGCTTGTCGGGGAAAATTTTAATCCATACCTGACCGCCGCGCTTTGTATAACGCGTCATTGCGATACGGGCAGCCTCTATCTGATTGGAAGTAATCCAGGCCGGCTCTGCGGCAACAAGTCCGAACGATCCGTATGTCAGCTTGTTTCCGCGATACGCTTTACCTGTGAGTCTGCCGCGATGTACACGTCTGTATTTAACTCTTTTGGGCATCAACATTGATTATTTTCCTCCTTCTCTTGAGGGATTCCTGTCCGCTTGCTCGGTTCTTTCGGCAGTGCTTTGTACGTTTGTGTTTCTGTCCGGGCGGAAGTTGTTTCTGTCCGGGCGGAAATTGTTTCTGTCTGAGCGGAAATTGTTTTTGTCTCCGCCTCTGTAGTCACGCCTTTGCCCGTCGCGGCGATCTCTTCTCGGTCTGTCGTCTTTTTTAAATTCTTTCTGCTCGCGCGGTACGGTTCTGCCGGATGCCTGCAGAATCTCGCCGTTGTAGATCCATACCTTTACGCCTATTTTACCGAATGTCGTATTTGCTTCCGCAAATCCGTAATCGATATCGGCGCGTATTGTCTGCAGCGGGATAGTACCTTCGTGATAATGCTCGGTTCTCGCTATTTCAGCGCCGCCGAGTCGTCCGCCGCAAGAGATTTTTATACCCTTTGCGCCGAGCTTCATCGTTCTGCCTATGCAGAACTTCATTGCGCGGCGGAATGAAATTCTTCTCTCAAGCTGGCTGGAGATATTCTCCGCGACAAGCTGAGCGTTGAGGTCGGGCGTCTTTACTTCGTTCACGTTGACGGAAACGGGTGTGCCACCGCCGACAAATTTCTCAATATCCGTGCGCAGCTTTTCGATTTCAACACCGCCTCTGCCGATTATCATGCCCGGCTTTGCACAGTGGATCGTAACGCGCATTCTGTTGGGGTTCCTTTCAATTTCTATCTTTGGAACGCCAGCATTTTTGAGTTTTTCTTTAAGGTATTTTCTGAGTTTATAATCAGATACGAGGATATCGCCGAAAGCTTCATCCTTGGCATACCATCTCGAATCCCAATCCTTTATGACACCGACTCTGAGTCCGTGCGGATTTACCTTCTGACCCATGTTTAGTTATGACCTCCCCTTTAATTATTCTTTTTCCTTCACCACAACAGTTATGTGTGAAGTTCTTTTGAGTATACGGAACGCCCTGCCCTGTGCGCGCGGCATGATCCGCTTGAGAGTTGTGCCGGGAGCGGCATAGCACTCGCTGACATAAAGCTTGTCTTTATTCATTCCGAAGTTGTTTTCCGCGTTTGCGGCAGCTTCGTTGACGAGTTTGTAAATGTATTCCGAGGCACTCTTCCTCGTGTTCTTTAAAATCCCTTTTGCCAGCTCGACATCTTTGCCTCTGATGAGGTCAAGAACGATCATAACCTTTCGCGTGGAGATCCTGACGTGCTCTCTGTGTGCCTTGGCAACCTTTTGTTCTGTCATTAGATTTTCCTCCTTTCGATTATAACCGTCACTGAGCGTTGGCCGTCTTCGTGCCCGCGTGACCTTTAAAGGTTCTCGTAAGCGCGAATTCGCCGAGCTTGTGTCCGACCATATCCTCGGTTATATATACCGGAATATGCTTTCTTCCGTCGTGAACAGCGATCGTATGTCCGATGAATTCGGGGAATATCGTAGACGAGCGTGACCACGTCTTAATAACTTTTTTCTCATTTTTGGCGTTCATAGCCGCGATTGTGTTATACAGTTTATCCTGTACGAACGGGCCTTTCTTAACGCTTCTTGACATCGCTTTGTCCTCCTTTCAGGCTCATTTATCGTTTCTGCGCTTGACAATCTGCTTATTGGTGCGTGCCTTCTTGTTTCTCGTCTTATATCCGAGAGCGGGCTTGCCCCACGGAGTGAGCGGGCCGGGATGTCCGACCGGGCTCTTTCCTTCGCCGCCGCCGTGCGGGTGATCGACAGGGTTCATAGCTGATCCTCTTACTGTCGGACGGATACCGAGATAACGCGTCTTTCCGGCTTTGCCGAGCTTTACGTTTTCATGCTCGATATTTCCTACCTGTCCGATCGTGGCGATGCAGTCGAGACGGATGAATCTTACTTCACCGGACGGAAGTCTGACCTGAGCCTGTCCGTTTTCCTTCGCCATGAGCTGTGCCGCACTGCCGGCGGTCCTCACGAGCTGAGCGCCCTTGCCGGGATAAAGCTCAATGTTGTGGATGAAGGTACCTACCGGGATATTCGCTATAGGAAGCGTGTTACCGGGCTTTATATCGGCGCCTGCTCCGGTGGCGATAACGTCTCCGACGTTCATTCCTACCGGCGCGATGATATATGCCTTTTCACCGCCCTCATATTGTATCAAAGCGATATGAGATGTCCTGTTCGGATCGTATTCGATTGCCACAACCGTTGCGTTGGCTCCGTTGAGGCGCTTAAAATCGATGATTCTGTATTTCTGCTTATTTCCGCCGCCTCTGTGACGAACGGTTATTTTTCCGTTGTTGTTTCTTCCGGCGTTCTTTTTCAGTATTCTTACAAGATTTTTCTCAGGAGTTGACTTCGTTATTTCTTCGAAGGACTGCACTGTCATCTGTCTTCTGCCGGGCGTAGTCGGATTATATATTTTATTAGCCATTATTTTTTCCTCCTTCCGGCTTCATTACATCATGCCGTCGAAGAATTCAATTGTCTTCGAATCGGCGGTGAGGGTGACGATAGCCTTTTTCCATTCAGAGGTCGTCCCGATGTGATAGCCGACTCTTTTCGGCTTCGATTTCATGCTTACGGTGTTGACCGAGTCAACCTTAACCTTAAAAAGCTCTTCGACCGCTTTTTTGATCATGATCTTATTAGCTTTGTCGGCTACCTTGAAGGTGTACTTCTTTTGAGCCGCGCCCGCCATGCTTCCTTCGGTTATTATCGGCTTTATGATGATATCGCAGGCTGTCATGCTTTGTATACCTCCTCGATTATTGCGACAGACGGCTTTGCAAGAATTAAGCTCGTGCAGTTCAGGATGTCGTATACATTAATGCTATTGGCCTGAACGGTCTTTACGCCCGGTATGTTCGCAAGGGATTTGATAAGCTTGTTATCAGCCTCGGGAAGCACAACGAGAGCTTTCTTTGTCGCGCCGATCGCTTTGAGTGTGTTGACCATCGTTCTTGTCTTGTATTCGTTCGCGGCGAGTCCGTCGACGACGATTATCTCTTCCGCCTGTGCCTTGGAGGACAGGGCGCTGACAAGTGCGATTCTCTTTACTTTCTTATTAAGTGTTACGCGGTAGGATCTCGGCTTCGGAGCGAATACGATTCCGCCGTGCGTCCATTGCGGGCTTCTTGTCGAGCCCTGACGCGCTCTGCCGGTGCCCTTCTGTTTCCATGGCTTTTTACCGCCGCCGGAAACCTCGCTTCTTGTGAGGGTTGATTGCGTACCCTGTCTTTGATTCATCAGATATGCGCGTACAGCGGTGTGGAGAACCGTGCTGTTTATCTCTGCTCCGAAAAGTTCGTCGCAAAGCGTAATTTCTCCGACCTGAGCGCCTGTCATATCAAGTACTTTTATGTTTGGCATTTTAATTCCTCCCTTCGCGGCGATTAAGCCTTAACCGAGTTGCGAATAAACACGATTCCGCCCTTCGCGCCCGGGACAGCTCCCTTTACCGCGATGAGGTTTTTTTCGCCGTCTATCTTTGCTACTTTAAGATTCAATACGGTGACCTGTTCGTTTCCGTACTGTCCCGCCATTTTCTTGTTTTTGAACACGCGGGATGGGCTTGAGTTGGCGCCCATTGAACCGACTTCGCGATGGACAGGGCCGACGCCGTGTGTCATCTTAAGTCTGTGATGGTTCCAGCGCTTTATAACGCCTGTAAATCCGCGGCCCTTTGTAATTCCGGTGACATCAACCGCTTCGCCCTCCGCGAACACGTCAGCTTTTATCAGATCCCCGACGTTTATTCCGCTTATGTCGTCAAGACGGAATTCTTTAAGATGCCTTTTCATGGTGACGTTTGCCTTTTTAAAGTGTCCCTGAAGCGGCTTTGTCACCTTTCTTTCGGCGATCTCTGAAAATCCGAGTTGAACCGAGTTGTATCCGTCGGTGTCGACGGTTTTTTTCTGCACGACCGCGCAGGGTCCGGCTTCGATTACCGTGACCGGTATCACTAAGCCTTTTTCGGTGAAGATCTGTGTCATACCGACCTTTTTGCCGATGATTGCCTTTTTCATGTGTTTCCTCCTAAACTTGTTATTGGTTGGATAGATTCCAACGTGACCGGTTTATTCCTGACTTGTCTTCTGGCAAGTTATTCGAACTTGTATTCAAGCTCGACGCCGGCAGGAAGCTCGATAGACATTAATGCGTCAACCGCCTGTTTGGACGGAGAGATTATGTCGATGAGTCTTTTGTGTGTGCGAAGCTCGAACTGCTCGCGGCTGTCCTTGTATTTGAAAGTAGCGCGGATAACCGTGATAATTTCTTTTTCGGTGGGCAGCGGGATAGGACCCGACACCTTTGCGCCGAAACGCTTCGCTGTTTCCACAATCTTTTCGGCCGACTGATCAATCAGTGTATGATCATAAGCCTTCAATCTGATGCGGATTTTTTCTTTTGCCATTTGAATGCCTCCTTAAAATTTCGCCTGCTCCGCGTTTTCCGGGAGCGGCATATAATGTTAGGGGGCTGAAGAAAGCCGGCTTTGTTCTCCGAATACGCCTCCGGGTGTTTCATATATACCCGTAAAAAAACGGATTTGTCTTCAGCTTTGCCACAAAAACGGTCAAAGCCTCAAAAATCCGGGAGAACATATAATTCTGCGCAGAATACCCCTTAACAGATATTGACTTGCGCGAAACTATTCAATTCAGCTTTGCTGTCGCCCGGTTGTCGGACATACTCCACGGAAATTCCCTACCTTTCGGCAGCAACCTCCCGCTTCATCGCACATCAAGCTTTGACAGTATACAATATATAAAATGATTTTTCAATACCTTGCGACAGAATTTACAATTTGTTCATAATTATGCTGAATAGCATTCCGCTGTCATTTTAGTAGTGCCAAAAGGAACGGGCAAATTATAAAATGACCATTCCGCCGTTCCAATAATGCCCGTTCTTTGATTTAACTATCTCAGTGTACCTATTCTTTCGCAATCTCTTCTTCTGTATGTACAGCCGAATCCTTCATATAATATAATTCACCGCTGTTTGATTTTATGTTCTCATATTTCTCAGGCGTTATTTTCTTTTTTTGGATGTTTTCAACCGTAAGCACATTTGAAAACAGCTCTTTTACACTGTTAAGCGGTTTTATTTCTCCTTGCCAATAATAAACGTCTCCTTTACATGTCGATATTTCTTTAAATAAAAGCGATATAACTGTCTTTCCGCTTAAATCAAAATTTGCTTGCATTAAATCATGTTCATTCGCACATGACGTCATTTTTATACAAAGACATTCGTATTTACCCGTTTCAACAGCATCACTCGTAAATACAAAATGGTCGCTGTCAGCATTGTTTAAGTTCATAGGCGTAAAATAACCGGTCAGAGATATTTTTTGGGATCCTACAGTGAATTCAATCGTATACATCGATTCATTCTCAATGAAATACAAAGCTCTTTGATTTCCGTATCAAATTCTGATTTGTCACTGAAAAAGATGTTTTTCCCTTCCGGAAATACTTTCCCCAGTACAACTTCGGTTTTTGAAACAGCCATCCCGGAGCCTGTACACGCGGAAATGTTCATCAATGTACATAAACACAGAAACAGAATAAAGACAAATCTCAATTTGGATTTTTCCATTCATGAAATCTCCTTTTTATTTTATCTATACTACATTTACCATTATATTTTATTAAAATATATTTGTCAATATTGTTTTAATATAAATATTTTCTATAAAGTCAGGTATGTTCTTTTATTTAAACATAAAAAAGAACGGGTAAATTCAATATCCGTTCCTTTTATTTACACTTATTCTGTTTATTTAAATTTCGCTCTTTGCGGAGCTTTCTCCCGCGAGAAAGCGACCGTATCCATTACTGTGCGATCGTGCTGTGTTCGCGGAAATACTTCAGCCACGCGTCACAACCCGATTGATTGACATGGCAGGTGTCGTCGCTTGAATACGCTTTTTTAAGCTGACCGGCTTCGTCCTTGAATTCCTCTGCGAGATTCATGAACGGCACGTCCTTATACGCGGCGAGCCCGACAAGAAGAAGGTTCATACGGTTAATCCGAAAATTCTTGAACACCTTATAATTCGGGTTTTCATCGCAATAGGCGGTGAGCGGCGGAATAGAGTTGATTATCAGCTCGGTATCCGGACATGCTTCGCGCAAAGCGTCGATCAGATCGCCATAATATTTAATGAAGGTTTTATCTGAAATGCTTGTCGCGTTTGTGCCGATGGTAATAACAATACGGCGCGGAGCGACGTTTTTCATCTCTTCTGTAAAGGTTATCAGGGTGCCGTCGTCTTTTTTAACAAGCTTGTTGTTTAGCACTGTGTACGGAGTCGCGGTCTCGAAATAATAAACCTTTTCCTTCGGATGGTATTTCCAGTAGCTGAGGGCAAGCGTCACGGAATCGCCGACAAATATAGTTTCGCTTTGATATAGCTCACCGGCATCCTCTGTCTTTTTCAAAATGGTTCCGGGATAAAGCCCGTCAAGCGAAAAGCCGCTCAGATCATTCACGTCAATATTAAGTGAATCGGCTATTGCTATTATATCGTCTATATCCGCCGGCTTATGCGTGGCGGTCTGTTGGGCAGTGGTGTTTTGTTCTGTTGTGGGAACAACCGGATCGGCTGTCACCGGAGGAATGTACTCAGTGGTTGGCTGTTGTTTTCCTGTTTCAGGCGTTGTGTCGGCTGTTTTTTGTTGATTGGTTCCTGTGCCTGTTCCGGTGGATCCGGTTTCAGAAGGTTTCCGATTCATTGAAATATATACGAATGTAAGTGCTATAAGCGTCACACAGAGTATTGCCACCGCGGCAATCAAAGGAGCATTCGCGGAAGAACGGCGCTTATATTTACGTTTTTTCTGCATTTTCAGCTCTGCCTTTCTTTTTGTATGTAAGGATTTCAGATCGGAAGAATCTCAAGAGTGCCGCGTGCGCTGTCCAGCGCAGCTCTCGCTCCGAGAGGAAGCGACATGTTTTTTGTTATATGCCCGGCCGACAGACCAAACATTACCGGCTTTCCGCATGGCAGCACGACATCTTTTATGACGTCCAGTACAGACATGGGGTGATCCTTGTCCTCTTCGCAGTCAGTAAATGCCCCGAATACAACACCCGCGCACTTGTCAAACACCCCGCAAAGACGCAGATTCGTGAGCATACGGTCAATCCGGTAAACACCCTCGTCGATATCTTCAATGAATATTATTTTCCCCTCCGGTTCAAGAGCATACCGGCTGCCGGAAAGCGCGGTGATCAGCGACAGATTTCCGCCGATGAGCATCCCTTCGGCTTTTCCTTCGGAAAGAAAAGTCGTGTCTGCTCCGACGGGATTTATAAGAGCGCCTGTGTGACAGGGATCGCGCAGAATCCTGTTGAAGTTTTCCTCCGCGTATGTGTCAAAACCGTTGATGATACAGGTTGAAAGCATGGGGGCATGAAAAGTGACAAGTCCTGATTTCTGATTTATCGGTATATGCAGTCCGGTTATATCCGAATAGCCGCAGAATATCTTCGGATTGGCGGCGATAAGGTCATAATCTATCATATCGACAATTCGCGGCGTGCCGTATCCTCCGCGAATGCAGAAGACTGCGTCTACATTTTTATCGGCAAAGGCAGAATTGATTCCTTGCGCCCGTATTTCGTCATTTCCGGAAAGATAGCCGTATTGAGCGTAGCAGCTTTCGTGAACCTTTACGCGGTATCCGTGTTCAATAAGAAAATCAGCGCATTTATCGACAACCGCGGCTTCCCGGCATGGACTTGACGGCGAGACAAGCGCGATCAGATCGCCTTTTTCGAGTGCCTTCGGGTATTTAATAGTATTCATATACATTCCGTTTCAATAATATTGTTATTATATTTTCCGGAACAGTATACTACACCTTTATGAATAAATCAATATGGCCTTTTATACGCGTTAAATACCTAAAAATTGCAAGTTTAATTGTCGCAGTTTTTATCAGTTATTAAAACGGCATTTAAATAAGCCTTGTTTTATAAGAGATAAAAGCCCATATACCAGAGACTTTTCTCTCTTTGAGCGGTAATTATTTAAATGCCGAGTTAATACGATTAAGTGAGAAATATTCTTTTGATTTCTAATCAACCGCGGGGGAATCGGAAATATTTCGAGCCACCTGATCTATGTCACCGTCATTTCATTAGCGGATTTGTAGCCGAAATTTTTCGCGGATAATTATTGACCCAGTCCTCTATTCGTTGCAGTTCTTTTACTGTTCCGTTTTACTTCACTCCGGCCATTTTTGCTTCATTCTTCAAGTATAACCGGTTTCGATATTAAATGGTATATTTTACATGTGCCGATTTATTATTCATTTGACAGTGACCCTAGATGTACCTTGGAGACAAATACGAAATATATATGCATGAATTTATGTATTATAATGTATATTTTAATATAATTACGCATAACTGTTAAATATTGCATCATAAAATAATATTTATTCTTATTAAATTCGGGATTTGGAAATAATCTACATATTTTTTCATTTACCGCGAATAAAACACCGAAATAATAATAGGTTTATGCAATTTGAACAAAAGGTTCAAAAGCATGGGGGGTTTACAATTTTTGAAAAATGTTGTATAATAATCTCATTACTATATATAGTTATATCGCTCCAATATTCACATCCTTTTATACAATATATTGTCAACGGAGAGGGAGGATATCAGAAATGCAGAATTGTTTTATCAGCGGTTCCGTTATATCAAAAGAATGCGTCAAGACTTCGGACGGCGGGCTTGTCTTGTATTTCTTGATTGAGCTCAGGCTTTTGGGCTCACGCGCTAGACGCATTTACTCTATGATGACTGTGAGGATTGGCAGTCACGGACGGTTGAATCTCGATTTTAAAGCGGACGTCGCCCGTGATGAAGAAGCAGCGAGAAAATTGTTTTTCCTGATCACGGACGGTATGGTATTTCCCGAACAATTCAGCGAGATAATGGAGGAGCTCGCAGGAGTATGCACGGTAAAATAATTTGACAATACGGCATCGTCATGTTATAATATCATATGAATATGGATTGATGCGGATGATGCTTTTTGGTGCGCCGCAAATAAAGATCCGGCAGATATGCAGATGATATATTTGGTCGAAGACGATTCCGCTGTCAGAGAGATGGAGGAATATGCATTAAAAACAGCTGGATTTGAGGTGCGCGGATTTGAAGAAGGCGCATCCTTTTTCCATGTATGCGAATCTATTTCCCCGGAGCTTATCGTGCTTGACATAATGCTTCCAGGCGAAGACGGACTGACCATATTGAAAAAGCTTCGGGGCGATGTACGCATGTGTGCGGTTCCGGTAATTCTTGTGACGGCGCGCTCGTCCGAGCTTGATCTGGTAAAAGGGTTCGACAGCGGCGCGGACGATTATATATCAAAGCCGTTCGGAGTGCTTGAATTTATCTCGCGGGTGAAAGCGCTGGTCAGGCGCTCGTCGGCGGACGCCATCGGAGTTCCATTACAGGATACCGAGGCGATAAATGAGACTTTACATAATGTTCTTCGCTTTTACGGAATCGAAATGGACACGGAAGCTCGCGCGGTAAGCTATGAAGGCGATGAAATACGTCTTACGCTGAAAGAATACGAGCTTTTAAAATATTTTCTGCTCAATCCGACACGGGTATTTACAAGGGAGCACCTGATTTCAATTATATGGGGATATGATTTTGAGGGAGAAAGCCGGACGGTGGACATGCATATAAAGACTCTCAGGCAAAAGCTTGGTGACGCCGGACGGTTTATTCAAACGGTACGCGGCGTGGGATACAAGCTCAAATCCCCGGATGACAAGCATTAATCCGGTATCCTATATATGAGCTTTTCTCTCACAATCTTAAGTCACATTGCGAGCAATATAAAACAACCATCATTTGATTGCCGTTTAAATAATATACATCCGCATGACCGCATAACGCATGAAAGATAATTAATGAACATCAGGCAGAGAATAACCGCCGCGATAATATTTGTTTCAATATCAGCGGCGGCCGGAGTGTTCACCATATGCGCAAACCGGTTCGCTGCTGACAGCGAATCGATAATTGCCGCGCTCGGCTTGAGCGCGGTCGTTTGTGTTGCCGCCGCTGTTTTTGCGATGCTTCTCAGCAGCATGGCAATAAAGCCGCTTACCAACGCGTCAAACACCGTTGCAAACAAGCAGCTTGATAAATACAGCCGCGGTATATACAAAGAGGCGGCACCTTTGATGGAAGCGCTGCGAGAAAACGGCCTTGTGATTGACAGGCTGAAACGCGAGCTCTCCGACGGAGTTGAGAATCTTTATTCTATAATCGGAGCAATGAGCGAAGGCATAATCATAACAGATATCAACAGCCTTATTTTAATGTCAAACACCTGCGCCGATTCGTTATTCGGAAGCGAAGCGCTGCGCGGGAAGAGCGCTCTTGCCGCGTTCCGTGGCAGCGAGCTTTACGGGTGTATATCGTCCGCGCTCAACGGCGTGTCAAGAACAGGTAAATTATTAAGAAACGGCAAGACATATCAGGTCATGGCCAACCCGGTGTTTTCCTCTCTCGGAGACAGCGGAGAAAGAAAACAGCTGGGCGCGGCATGTCTTATGCTTGATATAACCGAGCACGAAAGCATAGATTCAATCAAAAGAGAGTTTACCGCAAATGTTTCTCACGAGCTCAAAACGCCTCTGACCGTCATTTCCGGATATGCCGAAATGATAGCGGCGGGGCTGGCGGCAGATGAGGACTGCGCGGTTATGGGCGCAAAGATCGTTGCGGAATCAAAAAGAATGCTGGCTTTGATAGCCGATATAATAAAGCTTTCATCGCTCGAAGACGGCAATATGCTGATGGAAATGGAAATAACGGATACCGATCTCTCCGAACCTGCCGCCGAATGCGTCCGTGCGCTGAAACCGTTTGCCGAAAAATGCTCTGTCGCGATTTCCACAGAAGGATGCGGACACGCCGTCTGCGATAAAAAAATGATCTTCGAGCTTATTTATAACCTTTTGGACAACGCGATAAGATACAATGTAACGGGCGGCAGCGCAACAGTAAAAGTCGCGGATAAACTGATTTCTGTAAAGGATACAGGAATCGGCATATCGGACGAGCATAAATCGAGAATTTTCGAGCGGTTTTACCGTATCGATAAATCGCGTTCACGTATGACCGGCGGCACCGGTCTCGGGCTGGCCATCGTGAAACATATCGCCGAAAGCCACGGAGCCAAAATATCGGTCATATCTTCTCCCGGCAAAGGCACGGAATTCAATGTGACCTTTAAAGAATAATTATTGTCAGCGCAGCCATATTAGAAATAGAAATGAATAAACGATTCAAAGCATCCATTAAACAAATCGGAATTTTGATCTGAAAAATAGCAGAAGAAATATTGGAAAATGAGTTTTAGGGGATTCTTAAGACTCCTTTTCCAAAATGGGTCTTAAGCGTCCGAATAAAAAATTAAAACTATAAATCGGAGGTATTCTATAAATGATTACAAGGACATTTAAAAAAACCGGAGAGCAGCTTTCACATCTCGGCTTTGGCGGAATGAGATTCCCTGTAAGGGAAGACAATACGATCGACCGCGAAAAGGCCGGTGAAATGCTCGATTACGCTTATGCCCGCGGAGTTAATTATTACGACACGGCATACGGATACCACAACGGCGAAAGCGCAAAATTTTTCGGGGATTTTCTGTGCGAGACGCGAAAAAATGAAATTCCGCGAAAATCGATAAAAATAGCCAATAAATTCCCGCTCTGGGGCGTCAATGAAAAAGATGATATTCAGAAAATATTCGATTATCAGCTTGCTTCACTTAAAACCGATTATATCGATTTTTATCTAATGCACGCAATGAACGGCGAGCTGTGGGAAAAATCCGAGAAATTCGGAATATACGATTTTTGCCGCAGAAAAAAAGAAGAGGGCGTCGTCAGAAATTTCGGCTTTTCTTTTCACGGCTCAAACGAAACCCTTATAAAAATGCTCGACGAAGGCGTATGGGATTTTGTACAGATACAGTTCAATTATCTCGACTATTTCACTGGTTCGGCAAAATTCGAGTATGATGAAATCACAAAGAGAGGCATTCCTGTAATGGTTATGGAACCTATCCGAGGAGGAAGCCTTGCCGCCCTTCCGGAAGAAGCGATGAAGATACTGCGTTCGGCGACGGATTCCACACCGGCGGAATTCGCGTTGAGGTTCTGCTCTTCGTTTAAAAATGTGCTCGTCATCCTGAGCGGTATGAGCACGCTGGAGCAGACAAAGCAAAACATAGAGACATTCGAAAACATAAAGCCTCTTTCAGCCGAAGAAATGAATGCCGCGATGAGAATTGTCGCGGCTCTGGAGAAAGGAAAATTCGTGCCCTGTACGGGATGCCGTTATTGCGTCGAGGAATGCCCGATGGATATAAAAATACCGGAAGTATTTGCGGAATACAACGCATATCTTGCCGGTATACCATCCGAAGGGGAAAAGGCTCCGGCTGTCCCCGATGATCTTAAAGAGAGCGCGGCAAACTGCATCGGCTGCGGGTCATGCGCGGCCAGATGCCCACAGGGCATAGCAATCCCGGAAATTATGGACATTATCAGAAATAAAGCATGAAGATATTGACAACCTCCCTGCGGCGCGAGCCGTCGTTTGCCCCGCTCGCGGATGCGTTAAGGCTCGAGAGCCGCCCTGTTCTCGCCAAGGGGCTGTGTGACACGCTCGCTCCCGTTATGTGCGCGGCAATTATTGAGGAACTGAAAGCCAAGACGCTTTTAATTTTCCCTGATGAAAACAAGGCCAGGGAGATGTGCGGAAGGCTTTCAGGCAAATTCAGAGTTTTATATTATCCCGCACGTGATTTCAGACTGACCAGCGCGGAGGCTTCAAGCCGGGAGTTTTCATACGCCCGGCTTTCTGTGCTGTCAAAAATAATGTCCGGCGATTTCGACATCGTTGTAACAACCGTCGAGGCTGCTTCTCAACAGACGCTGCCGCGCACGACAATGAAATCAGCTGTAGTATGCCTTGACATATCGACAAAAATAGGACTTGAAGCGATTGAGGAAAAGCTGGAATCACTCGGCTACAGAAGAGCCGAAAAGGTCGAAGGCGCGGGACAATATTCGGTAAGAGGCGGGATTATCGACGTATTCCTGCCCTCTGAAGACGAACCCGTCAGAATAGAGCTTTTCGGAGACGAGATAGACAGCATGTCTTATTTCGACGTGCTGACACAGCGGCGAACTGAAAAGACAGAATCGGTCACGCTGATACCGGCGGCCGAAATATATTTCGGCCCAAAAGAACGGGAAACCGTGAGCGGTCTTCTGCTCGCGCAGAAAAAGCACCTGAAGCCTAACGAAACAAAAAAGCGTGAATTTATTGAAAGTGAGCTGGGAAAGCTCGAACGCGGAGAAGAAACGGCTTTCGACCTATACAGCTGCGACGTTTACGGCGAAGAAACACTTTTTGATTACGCGACGGAGCTTTTTTATATTGTTTTCGAACCTGACCGTTTGAAGCTGTCGCTAAACGCCTGTGAGGAGCTTCTGCACGAAACCATTAAGAATATATTCGAAGATAATAAAACCTATCTTCCCGCATCCGCCGACAAGCTGATCGGCAGCTTCGGGCTGTTCTGCGACTTGATTTCAGGAAGCCGCGCTCTTTTGATAGAAAGCTTTTCTTCAGGCCGTGAAGCAATAGAACCATCTGGAATATTCACATTCAATTCGCGCCAGACGCCTCCGACGGGTAATAACGCCCAGGTGCTTTGCCAGCTCATAAGCGAATATCTCGAAAGCGGCTATAAAACCGTGTTTGTATGTGAAAATACGCTTGCGGCGCAGAATTTATACAGTTACCTGTATGATAACGGCATCGGAGCGGTTCTTGCCGCCGCCGACGAGGATATATCGATGCTCGACAAGAAGACTGTGTATATCACCGTCGGGATGAAGAGCGACGAACGCGTGATATCGCTTTCGGGCGGATACGAGCTTATGGCGACGAAATTCGCCGTCCTCACAGACAGCGGAAGCGCGCCGAAGTCGAACGCGGCAAGAAGCTTTACGGGACGCAAGGCAAGTGCGCGTGAAAAGATCGTTTCCTATGCCGATCTGAAGGAGGGCGATTACATCGTCCATGAAAATTTCGGCATAGGAATATACAAGGGCATAGAAAAGATCAAGCGCGACGGAGTTATGAAGGATTTCATAAAAATCGCATATGCCGGCACGGACGTGCTTTACGTTCCCTGCTCGAATCTCGACAGCGTATCAAAATATATCGGCGCACGCAGCGAAAGCGGAACGGTAAAGCTCAACCACATGGACGGCACGGAGTGGAACAAGGCAAAATCGCGCGCGAAAAGTGCCGTCAAGGACATTGCGAAACAGCTTATCGCGCTGTATTCGCAAAGGCTTAAAACAAAGGGTCATGCGTTTTCGCCCGACACGGAATGGCAGAAGGAATTTGAGGGCGCTTTCGAATACAATGAAACCGAAGGCCAGCTGCGTTCCGGTGAAGAAATAAAGTCGGACATGGAAAAGCCTTCGCCGATGGACAGGCTTTTGTGCGGCGATGTAGGCTTCGGAAAGACCGAGGTCGCTCTGAGGGCAGTATTTAAATGCGTTATGGACGGGCTTCAGGCCGCAATTCTGGTGCCGACCACAATCCTTGCGTGGCAGCATTATCAAACGGCTCTCGCGCGTTTCAGGGGATATCCGGTCAGTATATCCATGCTGTCGCGTTTCGTAACTAAAAAAGATCAGGAAAAGACGGTTAAACAGCTTAAATCCGGCGAGGTTGACATAATCATAGGCACTCACCGGCTTTTACAAAAGGATATTGATTTTGCGCGGCTCGGACTCGTCGTCATAGATGAAGAGCAGCGATTTGGAGTGACACATAAAGAACGGCTTAAGGATCTTGTCAAATCGGTCGACGTATTGACACTGACGGCAACGCCGATTCCTCGAACACTTAATATGGCGCTGGGCGGAATCAAAGACATGTCCGTACTCGAGGAAGCGCCGAACGACCGCTTCCCTGTCCAGACATATGTATTTGAATATGATGAAGCTTTGATCGGCGAAGCAATACGTAAGGAGCTGAGACGCGGAGGACAGGTTTTATACCTGTACAACAATATTGAGGCTCATCAGTCGCGTGTCGCCAGAATTGAAAAAGCTTTTCCCGAAGCTCGCGTAAAATCAGCCAGCGGCCAAATGGATAAAGAGCTGTTAAGTGATATATGGCGCGAAATGACGGAAGGCAATATTGACGTTCTTGTATGCACGACCATAATCGAGACCGGCGTCGACCTTCCCAACGCGAACACGCTTATAATCGAGGACTGCGACCGCTACGGGCTTTCACAGCTTCATCAGATCCGCGGACGCGTCGGGCGCAGCGACAGAAAAGCATACGCTTATCTGACATACCGCCGCGGGCAGATGCTTTCCGAAATAGCCACAAAGCGGCTTATGGCTATAAAGGAATATACCGAATTCGGCAGCGGCTTCAAGCTTGCTTTACGCGACCTGGAGATACGCGGCGCGGGCAATTTGCTCGGCGCTCAGCAGAGCGGGCATATCGACACGGTCGGATACGACCTTTATATGCGTCTGCTGAACGAAGCCGTTCTCGAGGAAAAGGGAGAATATGTCGCGCCAAAGGACGAAAGCACGATCGACCTGACCGTAGACGCATATATACCCGAAAAATATGTTGAAAGCTCAAAGATGCGCATAGACATATACAAAAAAATTGCCGCTTGTGAAAACGACGACGACCTAAGCGATCTTACTGACGAGCTGATAGACCGCTTCGGCGACATTCCGCGCCCGGTGGACAATTTGTTCAGGGTATCCAAGATAAAACGCATGGCGCAGAACGTTCATATCAAGAAAATTACTCAGCAGGAACAGATCATTACATTCATACTCGGCGCTGCGCCGGATATCGAAGCAGTCATGCTGCTTAAACCTGTTTACACATCCCGGCTGAATATTGAACTGGATGAAAAGCCGCGATTTTCTCTTCGACTCAGTCATGCTGCGGCTTCAAATTCAACTCTGCCCGGAGGCATTGCCGGAAGCGTTTCGCCGTCTCAGCTGTCGCTTGATACGACCGATGAGGTTCTCGCGCATTTGGAGGGATTTTCAAAAAAATGACTGAAACAGGAATTGTTATACGCCTTGACGGAAAATATGCGGTGGTTTCCGTGATAAGGAAAAGCGCATGCGTCGGAGAAAGAGGCGGCTGCTCCGGAAGCTGTGCCGGTTGCTCCGGTTGCTCCTCAAAGGCGCTTGAAGCACGCGTTATAAACGAAGCCGGAGCAAGACCCGGCGACACCGTAGAGCTTTACGCGCCTGACTCCAGGATGCTTTTACTCAGCGCGGCCATATTCTTTTTCCCGCTCCTCGCTGCCATCGCCGCGTATTTCGCAGCGAAGCTTTTCGGCGCGGATGACGAGGCGGCTTTGTTTGTGGCGGCGGCTATGTTTGCTCTGACCGGTATAGCTTCTTTGTTTTTCACCAACCGCACAAAGGAAAGCTTTGCCGTGAAGGCGGTAAGGATTATATCCACTCCGTCACATGAAAAGACGGAGTGAATCCGGAGATATCTAAGCAGATAATTATTAATTGTATAATATTTTAAGAGGGAAAAGCCCATATGACAGGGCTTTTTCTCTTTGGAAGCGGCAATTTTTTACTTACCGCGTTAATAATACATTCACCACAAGCACAACGGCGAAAACTCGTATAAAAAAGCCTTGACAAAGCTTTTTAACTCTGTTATAATAAATCGCGCTCAAAAAGGCCCGTTGGTCAAGCGGCTAAGACACCGCCCTCTCAAGGCGGATTCAGGAGTTCGATTCTCCTACGGGTCACCATATCAAAAAAGCACTTCTTTTGGGGGTGCGTCTTAGGGATTTATAATCCCGGAAAAATATCGGCATAGTTGGTATGTATGTATCGGCTATGCCGATTTTTCTTGCTCCTGTGTGGTTACGGTTGCTGGCGGCGTGAACTCGCCAATGCAGTTATAAACGATTTTGATGCGCTGTACCAACGCTTACATTGCTTCCAAAAAATGTGAATTTTAAAAATTGGCTAGATGTCTTGACATAAAAAAAAATATATGCTATAATACATATCAAATTTAATATATTAAACCGTTGAAGCGGAGATAACGGCAATGATGCCTTTACAGAGAGCCTGCGATGCTGAGAATCAGGCAAGAAACAAGTTGTCAAATGGACCGCTGAGGGCGCAGTCAAATGTGATTATTCACATAGTATTCTGCGACGTTGTAGGCAGACGTCATTTGCCGGGGATATGTTGGTATCCTGATAAGTGCACGGCTTATGCCGTGAATCAAGGTGGCACCGCGAATAGTGTCGTACTTTCAATATGAGTACATTATTCGTCCTTGACAGATTGTATCATTCTGTCAAGGAGTTTTTTGTTTTTACTCCTTTGGCAGATTGTCAAAGGAGTATTTTTATTTGGAGGAAAACAAATATGAAAATTTCACCTGTTTTTAGTGAAGTGGAAAAAATTGCGGCTACTGAAAAATATGATGTGATTCCTGTGAGCTGCGAGATACTATCGGACTTCATAACACCGATTGAAACAATGAAGATACTGAAAAATGTATCTAAGCACTGCTATATGCTGGAATCTGCAAAGGCAGATGAAACATGGGGTCGATATACTTTCCTTGGATTTGATCCGAAAATGGAAATCACTTGCATTGGTGGAACAATTGGTGGTGTCTTAGATGCCGGCAAGCTGAAATATGTGATGGGCAATCCAACGGACTATTTACGCAAGGTGTTATCCGAATACAGAAGCCCTCGTTTTGACTATCTGCCTCCTTTTACCGGCGGCTTGGTTGGCTACTTTTCATATGATTATCTCGAATACAGTGAGCCGAGCGTAAGAACAAACGCAGAAGACACAGAGGCATTCAAAGATGTTGATTTGATGCTGTTTGATAAGGTGATTGCGTTTGACAATATTCGTCAGAGAATCATATTGATTGTCAATATGAAGCTCAATGATCTCGAATCGAATTATAATAAAGCGGTTTGGGAACTGAAACAACTGGTAGATTTGCTTCGACACGGAGAAAAGAAGAATGAACCCGGCGGAAAGCTTTTCGGAGAGGTTACGGCGCTGTTTGACGAAAAACAGTTCTGTGGCATGGTAGAGAAAGCAAAGCACTATATCCGTGAGGGCGATATTTTCCAGATTGTGCTGTCCAACCGTTTGTCAGCTCCATTTGAAGGCAGTCTGCTGAACACTTATCGCGTACTTCGTACAATCAATCCATCGCCGTATATGTTCTATTTTTCAGGAACGGAGGTAGAGGTTGTGGGCGCTTCCCCGGAAACTCTGATTAAGCTGGAAAACGGAGTGCTGCACACCTTCCCTCTTGCCGGATCAAGACCGCGAGGTAAAACTGATGAAGAAGACAAATTGTTAGAAGCAGAGCTGCTTGCCGACGAAAAGGAGCTTGCTGAACACAATATGCTGGTTGATTTAGGGCGTAATGACCTCGGTAAGATCAGCAAATTCGGAACGGTACAGGTCGAAAAACTCCATACCATCGAACGCTTCTCCCATATCATGCACATCGGCTCCACGGTGCGGGGGGAGATAACGGACAAACAGGATGCCCTGGACGCCATTGAAGCGGTGCTGCCCGCAGGAACACTTTCAGGCGCGCCAAAGATTCGCGCCTGTCAGCTTATCGGAGAGCTTGAAAACAACAAGCGCGGTATCTACGGCGGCGCCATCGGGTATATCGATTTCACCGGAAATATGGATACATGCATAGCAATCCGCATTGTTTACAAGAAAAACGGCAAGGTGTTTGTAAGAAGCGGAGCCGGTATTGTGGCAGATTCTGTTCCGGAAAAGGAATACGAAGAATGCCTGAACAAAGCGAGATCTTCTCTTGAAGCGTTGGAACGTGCGCAGGAGGCGGAATTATGATCCTACTTATTGATAACTACGACAGTTTTTCTTATAACCTTTATCAGCTCGTCGGAGAGATTGAACCCGATATCAAGGTCATCCGCAATGATGAAATGACGACAGAAGAAATAAGAAACCTGAATCCTGAAGGCATCATTCTTTCTCCCGGTCCCGGAAGACCCGAAGACGCCGGTGTTATTATTGAGACTGTACGGTCGCTGGGCAAGGATATTCCCATTCTTGGCGTGTGTCTCGGCCATCAAGCAATATGCGCCGCGTTCGGCGCAACCATCACATACGCAAAAAAGCTGATGCACGGCAAGCAGTCGGCTGTGAAATTCGACACAGCCTGTCCGCTTTTCAAGGGATGCCCGGAAACAGCCCTTGTGGCCCGCTATCACTCCCTTGCAGCAGACGCCGCCACGATTCCCGACGAACTAAAAACAACCGCACTTACCACTGACGGGGAGATAATGGCGGTACAGCACAGCAAGTATCCCATCTATGGCGTACAGTTCCATCCTGAATCCATTATGACGCCGGACGGAAGGCAGATGCTTAAAAATTTTATAAAGGAGCTATGAGGTATGATCAAGGAAGCAATCGTAAAGATCGTAAATAAAGAAGATCTCACCTTTGATGAAGCATACACCGTTATGAACGAAATCATGAGCGGTCAAACAACAGCAACACAGAATGCCGCTTTTCTTGCCGCTCTTTCTACAAAGAGCGCCCGAACAGAGACAACGGATGAGATTGCCGGCTGCGCGGTTGCTATGAGAGAGCATGCGACAAAGATTGAAACAGATATGGAGCTTTTTGACATTGTCGGCACCGGCGGTGACAACGCGCACAGCTTTAATATCTCCACCACAGCCGCCTTTGTTGCGGCAGCGGGTGGCATCAAAGTCGCGAAGCACGGCAACAGAGCCGCGTCCTCCCTGTGCGGAACGGCAGATTGTCTTGAAGCCCTGGGCGTAAACATTCATCAAAGTCCCGAGAAATGTATTGAGCTTCTGCGCGAGGTCGGTATGTGCTTCTTCTTCGCGCAAAAATACCACTCCTCTATGAGGTATGTGGGCGCTATCCGCAAGGAGCTTGGTTTCAGAACCGTATTTAACATTCTCGGACCTCTTACGAACCCAGGTACGCCGTCTATGCAGCTTCTCGGCGTGTATGATGAGTATCTTGTGGAGCCGTTGGCGCAGGTACTGATAAACCTTGGCATCAAACGGGGAATGGTCGTTTACGGTCAGGACAAGCTGGATGAGATATCCATGAGCGCGCCGACTACAATATGTGAGATTCGTGACGGTTGGTTTAAATCCTCTGTCATTACTCCGGAAGAATTCGGATTTGCACGCTGTATGAAGGACGACTTGAAGGGCGGCACTCCCGAAGAAAACGCAAAAACCACCCTTGCCATTTTAAATGGCGAAAAGGGTCATAAGAGAAATGCCATATTGATGAACGCAGGCGTGGCGCTCTATATCGGCGGTAAAGCTGACAACATGAAAGAAGGTATCGTACTTGCCGCAGAACTCATTGATACGGGCAAGGCGCTTGAAACTCTCCGCAAACTCATCGAAGTCAGCAACCGTCCGGAGGAAGAGGCATGACAATTCTTGACCAGCTTACCAATTACGCCCGTGAGCGTACCGAGCAGGCGAAAGCGTTATTATCGCCGGAAGAAATCAAACGGCAAGCCCTGCGGCTTCCCAAAGGCGCCTTCGCCTTTGAGAACAAACTAAAAAAGCCGTGGATGTCCTTTATCTGTGAGTGCAAGAAGGCCTCCCCTTCAAAAGGACTGATAGTTCCAGATTTTCCATATTTGCAGATTGCGAAGGAATATGAGGCGGCAGGCGCCGATTGTATTTCCGTGTTGACCGAGCCGAAATGGTTCTTGGGCGATAACGAATATCTGAGAGCAATAGCAAACACTATTTCCGTTCCGTGTCTGCGAAAGGACTTTGTAGTGGATGAGTATATGATATACGAGGCAAAGCTGCTGGGCGCATCGGCGGCATTGCTTATCTGCTCTATCCTGAGCGAAGAAAAAATCAAGGAATACATTGGCGTTTGCAACGAACTAGGGCTGTCTGCATTGGTAGAGGCGCACGATGAAAGCGAAATTCAAATGGCGCTGAATGCCGGTGCGCGCATTATCGGTGTCAACAACCGAAACCTCAAAGATTTCTCCGTGGATACCGACAACAGCCGCAGATTTCGGAAACTGGTACCCCGTGATGTTCTGTTTGTTTCCGAAAGCGGTGTAAGCAGCGCAGAAGATGTGGCGAAGCTCCGTGACATCGGAGCGGATGCTGTTCTGATTGGCGAAACCCTGATGAGGGCAACGGACAAAAAAGCAAAGCTCGATGAATTGCGAGGAGTGACATGACAAGGATAAAGCTTTGCGGTCTTTCCCGTCTTTGCGATATAAAAGCGGCTAATGAGTTGAAACCTGAGTATATCGGATTTGTGTTTGCGCCGAAAAGCAGGCGGTATGTCACTCCCGAAAAGGCGCAAATTTTGAAACAGGCGCTTGACTCCCAAATCACCGCTGTCGGCGTATTTGCAGATGAAGCCGCCGAAACGGTTGCTGAACTCTTAAATATGGGCACCATTGATATTGCTCAGCTTCACGGCAGAGAAAACAAAGAATACATTGAGCAACTACGAAATTTGACCGATAAGCCGATAATAAAGGCTTTTCGCATAGAAACAGCGAGTGATATAGCGGATGCGGAAAAGAGCGCTTCCGACTATATACTGTTGGATTCCGGCGCAGGGACTGGAACAGTATTTGATTGGAAACTGATACAGAACATTAGGAGACCGTATTTTCTCGCCGGAGGGTTTTCGCCCGACAATGTGGAGGAGGCGGTAACAGTACTCCATCCTTTTGCGGTCGACGTCAGCACAGGAATTGAAACAGACGGCCTTAAAGATAAGTGTAAAATGGCGGAATTTGTTGCCGCCGTTAAAAAGGAAGTATGAATATGAGAAATTCAATCGGACGCTTCGGCATTCACGGGGGACAGTATGTCCCCGAAACGCTGATGAATGTGGTTATAGAGCTGGAAGGAGCGTATAATCACTATAAAAACGACCCCGATTTTATTAGAGAACTTGCCGAACTTTTTAATGAATACGCAGGCAGACCCTCAAGACTGTATTTTGCCGATAAAATGACGCAAGACCTCGGCGGCGCGAAAATATATCTTAAGCGCGAGGACCTGAATCATACGGGCGCGCATAAGATCAACAATGTGCTCGGTCAGGCACTGCTTGCAAAAAAGATGGGCAAAACCCGACTTATTGCAGAAACCGGAGCCGGTCAGCATGGAGTCGCTACGGCAACCGCCGCTGCCCTTATGGGTATGGAATGTGTGGTGTTTATGGGCGAAAAAGACACCATACGCCAGGCTCTCAACGTATATCGTATGCGTCTGCTGGGCGCAGAGGTTATTCCCGTAAAGACAGGAACGGCAACGCTCAAAGACGCCGTATCCGAAGCAATGCGTGAATGGACTACCAGAATCAGCGACACGCATTATTGCCTCGGTTCAGTTATGGGACCGCATCCGTTCCCGACTATCGTCCGCGATTTCCAGGCAGTTATCTCCAAAGAGATTAAGGAACAAATTCTTCAAAAGGAAGGCAGACTGCCTGACGCGGTTATCGCCTGTGTGGGCGGCGGCTCTAATGCCATCGGCAGCTTCTATCATTTTATTGAAGACGCGGATGTTCGGTTGATTGGCTGTGAATCGGCAGGCAGGGGCATTGATACCTTTGAGACAGCCGCTACCGTAAACACAGGCAGGGTCGGAATCTTCCACGGGATGAAGTCCTATTTCTGTCAGGATGAATACGGTCAGATCGCTCCTGTTTACTCTATTTCCGCAGGTCTTGATTATCCCGGTGTCGGTCCCGAACATGCTTATCTGCACGATATTGGCAGAGCCGAATATGTTCCCATAACCGATGATAAAGCCGTATGTGCTTTTGAGTATTTGGCAAAGACCGAGGGCATCATACCTGCCATTGAATCGGCTCATGCGGTCGCACACGCAATGAAGCTGGCGCCTGCAATGAGCAGGGAGCAGATTATCGTCATCACTGTTTCCGGCAGAGGAGACAAGGACTGTGCAGCCATTGCCCGCTACAGAGGGGAGGATATCCATGAGTAACATCAGAAAGGCATTTGAAAAGGGAAAGGCGTTTGTCGTCTTTATTACCTGCGGAGATCCCGATATTGAAACCACCGCTGCCGCTGTTCTCGCTGCCGTGGAAAACGGAGCCGACCTTATTGAGCTGGGCATCCCCTTCTCTGATCCCACCGCGGAGGGGCCTGTAATCCAAGGCGCAAATTATCGCGCACTGAAGGGCGGCGTCACGACCGACAAGATTTTCGCATTTGTAAAAGAGCTTCGCCGTGATGTAAAGGTACCGATGGTGTTTATGACTTACGCCAATGTGATATTCGCCTACGGTGCAAAACGCTTTATTTCTGCCTGTAAGGATATTGAGATTGACGGGCTTATCCTGCCCGACCTGCCATTTGAGGAAAAAGACGAGTTCCTGCCAATCTGCCATAAGTACGGCGTTGATCTTGTATCTCTCATTGCACCCACATCGGAGAATCGCATTGCAATGATTGCAAAGGAAGCGGAAGGCTTTCTTTATATTGTATCCAGCCTTGGTGTGACCGGCATGAGAAGCGAGATTAAGACTGACCTTGGCTCAATCGTCAAGGTAGTGCGGCAGAATACCGATATTCCTTGTGCTATCGGTTTTGGTATTTCTACACCAGAACAAGCAAAGGAAATGGCAGATATTTCCGATGGCGCGATCGTTGGATCAGCTATTATCAAACTGCTCGAAAAGCACGGTAAAGGTGCGCCGAAGTATATAGGCGAGTATGTAAAATCGATGAAAGATGCTCTGAGGTAAAATTTTTCTCTCAGTATAGCACATAATCAAGTGTACTGTATATGCGAAAAACGCTTCGGCGGGCATTCCTCTGAAAGATAAAAATTTGCATTCCTGACGCAGCAAAACATATGTTAGCCAATTGGCGTGGAATCAAAGAGTCAATTCATCAGCAGTATTTTATTTATTAATTTGTGTTGTCACATGATGTGAACCATATAACAGTAATATGGGACAAGAAGCAGCATCAATATAAAGTCGTAAGAGGGTACGATACTGAAAGCCGTGCGATGTACTACGATTTGTCTACGGCGGAAGTGTAAGAATTCTGGTCATCTAAAAAATAAGCGAAAAACTGCATTGTGGGATAATACGATCGCATAGTCTACATAATGCCCGCTGAACAAAAGAAAATATACAGCAAGGCAAGACAAATCGCAAGAATTATGGTATAATAAGTGCAAGGAAAATGGCCGAAACATGTTAAAAAGCTTGCACTTGGGGGCGACGAGATGTATAAATACAGC